>NZ_JBAKHV010000047.1:0-50322 GCF_036906775.1 Micromonospora sp. CPCC 205561
CGATCCGCCTTGCGGCGCGCCCGTCCGGCCCGGGGCCGGCGGCCGGCGCCCGGGGGCGGCCGTCCGCTCCCGGGCGCCGGCACCGGGGCTGAAGTGGGGCCCGCTCCCCCGTCCGGCTCGGGTGGGCCCCGCGTCCCGCCACCGCCTGACCGGTCCCACCGCGCGTCCGGACGCTCCGCACGTGCGGCCGGGCCTGCTCCACCTGGCACGGCACGGCTCGCCGTCGGGCGCGCACCCGGGTTCCGGAACCCGGGTGCGTGCCCGGCGGCGTCCCGCCTCCGCACCGGTGCGGTTCCGCCGGTCCCCGTGACGCGAGCGGCCCGCGGCGAGGGCGCGGGCCGGAGCAGGACCCGACCCGCGTCGGGAGTCCCGGGCGGGTTCCCCCCGATCGCCGGAGAGTCGCGGCCACGTCGCCGGCGGCGTGCTCTCCGATCGCGCGGCTCCGCCTCGCGGCGACGCCGGGCGCCCATTCGGAACCGCGTGACCGTGGGCCGTGCGAAACAGCCCGCCGGTCGACCGGGGTGCCCGTCACGTGGCCCGGTTACATCGATCGCACCGGCCGACCAGCGCCTTTACCGCATTCCTCGTGCACAGGCCATCACATCACTGTGACGTTCTCATGCCCCACCCCCGACCCACAATGCCTGACCAGGGACTCCACACTTCCCACCCAATGACCCCCGTCATGCGCCCACACATCCTGCGGGGTGCCCTAGGGGTGCCCCACCAATGACTGCCGGTGGGAACCTCGAACCTCGCCGGAAACGCGCCCAGGCGCCAACACCACCCGGAGCCCACCATGCACTTCTCCGTGCTCGGAAGCACCGAAGTCACCGAGGACAACACCCCGCTCGAACTCGGCGGGATCCGCCAACGCGCAATCCTCGGCTACCTCATCCTCAACGCCAACAAGGTCGTACCCACCAGCCAGCTCCTGCACGCCATCTGGGACGGCAACCCGCCCCCCACCGCCCGCAAGATGATCCAGAACGCCGTCTCCGCCATCCGCCGCACCCTCAACGCCAACACCGACCCCACCACCACGCCCACCCTGCACACCTACGCACCCGGCTACCAGCTCCGCATCGACACCGAGACCATTGACCTCTACCGCTTCCGTCGGCTCGTCCGCGAAGGCCGCCAGGCCATCGCCACCAACAACCCGGCCCACGCCGCCGAGCTTCTCTACCAGGGCCTGTCGCTGTGGCGCGGACGCGCCCTCGCCGACCTCGTCGAAACCGGCATCACCTGGTCCGAACTGACGGCAATCGAAGACGAACGACTCTCCGCCATCGAAGACCGCCTCGAAGCCGAACTCGCCTGCGGCCGGCACCGCGAAATCACCCCCGAACTCGAAATCCTCACCGCCGCCGAGCCCATGCGCGAACGCCTCTGCCACCAATTCATGCTCGCCCTCTACCGCAGCGGACGGCAGGTCGACGCCCTGCGCGTCTACCGACGTACCCGCGAAGCACTCGTCGACGGCCTCGGCCTCGAACCCGGTCGCAGCCTCCAGGAACTCCAACACCGCATCCTGGAACACGACACCAAAATCCAAATTCCCGCGCTCGCGGGGTGAGCTGGCGACGCACCAACGGATGTCGTCCCGACAATTACCAGCGCGTGGACCGGTTGCGGGCACCATGGGCGCGCGGGCGGTCTGAGTCGCCCGACGCACCGGGTGCCGACAGCGATTATTTTCTTCGATCACAGCGAGGACGACATGGCGAACAAGTGCCCGGTGCACGGGCATCAGGAACTGGTGGATGACGACTACTTCTCCAGCCCGTACGCCCCTTACGACTTGTACGCGGCGCTGCACGAGCAGGGCACGGTCCACCGGACATGTCTCGACGGCCACGGCCAGGTGTGGGTGGTGATCGGCCACGCCGAGGTCTACTCGGCCCTGCGCGACAAGCGCCTCGCGCGTCCCCGCGAGTACTCCAATGGAGACTTCATCGGCCAGCGCTTCCCCGAGGCGTCATCGACGGGCACCATCGTCACCCTCGATCCGCCGGAGCACACCCGGTTCAAGAAGATGGTCAATGCCGCGTTCCTTCCCCGCAACTTGGAGAAATTCCGTCCCCGGATCCACGAGGTGGTCACCGCCCGGTTGGACGCGATCGCGGCGGCAGGCGGCGGAGACCTGGTCGAGGACTACGCGGCCGTCCTGCCGATCACGATCGTCTGCGACGTGCTCGGCGTCCCCGACGAGTACCGCACGAAGCTCAAGCGGTGGGCGGACCAGACCTTCACCGGCGACGACGAGACCAACGGGCAGGTCCGCACGGAGATGGCGCAGGTCATGAACCTGATCCGGGAGCAGCGGACGGCGGAGCCCGGCGACGACCTCATCTCGCACTGGATCCACGCCAAGAACGCGGACGGGGAGCCCGAGCTCGACGCCTTCCAGGTGGTGGCGATGTCCGTGCTGACGCTCATCGCCGGTTACGACACCACCTCGGGCATGATCAGCCGGGGAGCGCTGGCCCTGCTGGACGAGCCGGCGACGCTGGCGCGGCTCCGCGAGGACCCTGCGCTGTTCGACGCCGCCGTCGAGGAGATGCTGCGCAGGAACGGCTCGGTGCACCACGGCTTCCGGCGCTTCGCCACCGAGGACCTGGAGATCGACGGCACGAAGATCGGCAAGGGCGAGACGGTCCTGCTGTACCTGACCGCGGCCGGCAACGACCCGAGGCGCTTCCCCGACCCGCAGGTTCTCGACATCGACCGCTCCGACAAGGCGCACGTGGCGTTCGGCGGCGGCCCGCACTTCTGCTCCGGCTCCGAACTGGCCCGGATGGAGACGATCATCGCCCTGCGTGAGCTGTTCACCCGCTTCCCCGACATCAGGCTGGCCGTGCCCCGGGAGTCGCTGACGGTACGGCGTTCCCCGCTGCTGCCCGCCCTGGCGTCGCTTCCGGTCCTGGTCTGAGCGCTTCCCACCCGGCCCGAATCGCAACTCCTGTCCGACAAGAGGTTGTTGAACCATGCCGCGTACCGACCTGCTCCGTCCCCTGCCCGAACTGCTCCGCGCCAACGCTGCCAGGTTCGGCGCCCGGACCGCCTACGCCGACTCCCGCCGTGGCGTGAGCCACGGGGAACTGGCGGCGCGGACGGCGCGACTCGCCGGGCACCTCGCCGATCTGGGACTGTGGCCGACGGACCGGGTCGTCGTCCTGTTGGACGGCGTCGCGGCGCTGGAGGGCGTGCTCTCGGTCGTCCGCGCCAGCGGGATCGCCGTGCCGCTCGACCCGACGGTCGACGACGACGAGCTGGCCCGGCTCGTCGCGGACTCGAACGCGGAGTTCGTGATCACCGACGCCGCGAACGCCGGCCGGGTGCGGGTGCCGAACCTGATCGTGGACGGCGGGTACGACGGCGAGGCGCACTCGTTCGAGGAACTCACGACGATTGAGCCCGGGTCGCCACCCCGCGACGACGCCGGCGTCGACGACCTGGCGTTGCTCACCTACACGGCAGGGACGACCGGCCCCCGCAAGGGCGTGCTCGCCACCACCCGCAACGCGCTGTGGCCCGCCGCGGCGGCGCAGCTGGCCGGGGTCGGGTGCACCGAGGACGACCGGGTGCTGTGGATGCTGCCCGTGCACGCCTGGCTCGGACAGCTGGTCGCCGCCTCGGCGGCGGGGGCGACGGTCCGGCTCGCCGGCGGCCTGCCCGCCGACGAGACGCGTGCCGTGCTCGACGCGCTGGGTGGCACCGTGCTGGTGGGTACCGGCGCGTCGCACGGCGAGCTGTTGGACGCGCCGGTGCCGCAGGCGGCGGGGGTCCGGGTCGGCCTGGCCGTCGGTCCGGTGGACCCGGCGCTGCGCCGGCGGTTCGAGGCCGCGTTCGCCGCGCCGCTGCTCGCCGGCTACGCGACCACCGAGACCTCCGGTCTGATCGCGGTGAGCTGGCCGGGCGGCGACACCGAGCGGCGCTGCCTGCCCCTGCCGGGCCTCAGCGTCCGGGTGGTCGACCCCCGCTCGGGCGCCGACCTGAGCCCCGGTCAGGAGGGCGAGGTCTGGGTCAGCGGCCCGAACGTGATGGCCGGCGGCTACCACGACCTCTCCACCGAGACGGCCGAGGCGATGGGCGGCGGCTGGTACCGCACCGGCGACCTGGCCCGCCGCGACGACTCCGGACACCTGACGGTCACCGGCCGGCTGGCCGACATCGTCGTGGTCAACGGCGAGCGGGTGCGGCTGGACCGGGTCGACGCCGTACTGCGCGGCGTGGCCGGGGTGGTCGACGCGGCTGCCCTCGTCGGGCCGGACGGGCTGGTCGCGTACGTGGTCGGGTCCGACGTGGACGGTGCCGGGCTGTCGGCTACCTGCCGCGCGGAGCTGTCCGCCGCCGCCGTGCCGGTCGAGACGTACCTGGTGCGGGAGATCCCGCGCACCGCCCTGGGCAGCCCCGCCCGCCACCGGCTCCCCGAGCTGCCCCGCCGCCTGCTCTGCGTGGCCGGGTCGCAGCACGACGCGCTGCACGTGCTGCGCTGGGAGCCGGTGCCGGTGCGTACGCCGGGTGAGTTCACCTGGTCGGTCGTGGGGCCGCCCGAGCTGACCGCCGACCTCAGCGGGGCCGGCCTCGCCGTCGAGAGCTACGCCGACGCCGCGGCCCTGTCCGGGCTGCTGGAGCGGACGCTCGACGAGGACCGGCCGGAGGACTCGCGCCTCGTCGTGCTGACCCGCGGCGCCCTGCACGGTGACGACGCCACGGCCTCCCGACAGGCCGCCGCCTGGGCGGCGGCGCGGGCACACCAGCTCCGCCGCCCCGACCGGCTCGTGCTGGTCGACGCCGACGGCGTGAGCGACGACCTGCTGCGCGCGGCCGTGGCCTCCGGGGAGGAGGTGCTGGCCGTCCGCGCGGGCGAGCTGCTCCTGCCCCGGTACGCGGCCGTCGCCGCCCGGCCCGGCGACGCACCGCAGCGGGGCACCGTCGCGATCGTCGCCCGGTCGTACGACGCGACGCTGGCCCGCCATCTCGTGGCGGCCCACGACGTCCGGGAGCTGGTGCTGGTCGGCCCCGACGACGTGCCCGCCGACGCCCCGGCCAAGCTGGCGACGTTCGGCGCGCGGCTGTCCGCGCACCCGGGCGTGCCGTTCGACCGGGAGACGCTGGCGGCCGTCCTCGGGGACCAGCCGGTCACCGCCGTCGTGGCGGTGGACCTCGCGGCCGAGGAGACGCAGGCGCTGCACGAGGCGCTGCCCCGGGCCGCGTTCGTGCTGCTCCGCGACGAGTGGGACGTCGCCGCCACCGCCGTCGCCGACGCGCTGGTGCGGCACCGGCGCGCGCTCGGCCTGTCCGGGGTCTCCGTGGCCTGGTCCGCCCCCGGCTTCGTCCCGCTGCCCGAGGCACGGCGTACCGCTTTGCTCGACGCCGCCCTGGCGGCGGGCGAGCCCGGCGTGGTCGCCGCGCGTCCCGTGGCGGCCGACGGGCTCGACACCGACGGCGCCCGCCCCGCGCTCGCCGAGCGGCTGCTGGCGATGCCGGAGCAGGACCGCCCCGCTCTGCTGCGGGACGTCGTACGGACCGCGACCCGCGAGGTCCTGCGCGACCAGGCGCCCGCGACGATCGACGGCGAGACGCCGTTCCGGCAGCTCGGCTACGACTCGCTCACCGCCGTGCAGCTGCGCAACCGGCTCTGCGCCGCGACCGGCCTCACCCTGCCGGCGAGCCTGGTCTTCGACTACCCGACGCCGGACATCCTCGCCACCCACCTGTTGGACGCCCTGGGCCTCGGCGCGGCCGAGACGGTGCCGAGCGCGGTCGAGGCGTACGACGAGGGCGAGCCGATCGCCATCGTCGGCATGGCCTGCCGTTTCGCGGGCGGCGTCAGCTCCCCCGACGACCTGTGGCGGGTGGTCGAGAGCGGCACCGACGTGACCGGCGACTTCCCGACCAACCGCGGCTGGGACCTCGCCGCGCTGTTCGCCGGTGACGGGCCGGGCACGTGCTCCGCGACCGCGGGCGCCTTCCTGCACGACGCGGACGAGTTCGACGCGGAGTTCTTCGGCATCAGCCCCCGCGAGGCGCTGGCCATGGACCCGCAGCAGCGGGTGCTCCTGGAGACCACGTGGGAGTCGCTGGAGAACGCCGGGATCCCGCCGGCCTCGCTGCGCGGCAGCGACACCGCCGTCTTCACGGGCCTGCACGTGCAGTCCTACGGCCGGGTCGGGCACAGCGAGGAGGACGGGGTCGACGGCTTCCTCATCACCGGCACCCAGAGCAGCGTGGCGTCCGGCCGGATCGCGTACGCCCTGGGCCTGGAGGGCCAGGCGATGACCGTCGACACCGCCTGCTCGGCGTCGCTGGTCGCCCTGCACCTGGCCGTACGCGCGCTGCGCTCCGGCGAGTGCGCGATGGCGCTGGCGGGCGGGGTGACCGTGATGTCCGGCACGGAGACCTTCACCGAGTTCTCCCGGCAGAACGGCCTCGCCCCCGACGGCCGGTGCAAGGCGTTCTCCGACGACGCCGACGGCACCGGCTGGGGCGAGGGCGCCGGCGTACTGGTGGTGGAGCGGCTCTCCGACGCGCGCCGCAACGGCCACCGGGTGCTCGCCGTCGTCCGCGGCACGGCCGTCAACCAGGACGGCGCCTCCAACGGCCTGACCGCGCCCAACGGGCCGGCGCAGCAGCGGGTGATCCGCGCGGCACTGGCCAACGCCGGCCTGACGCCCGACCAGGTGGACGCCGTCGAGGCCCACGGGACCGGCACCTCGTTGGGTGACCCGATCGAGGCGCAGGCCGTCCTGGCCACCTACGGGCAGGACCGGGACCGGCCACTCTGGCTGGGCTCGCTGAAGACGAACATCGGCCACACGCAGGCCGCCGCCGGCGTCGGCGGGGTCATCAAGATGGTGCTCGCCCTGCGGCACGGGCTGCTGCCGCGCACGCTGCACGTCTCGGAGCCGACCAGCAAGGTGGACTGGTCGGCCGGGGCGGTGTCGCTGCTGACCGAGCCGGTCGCGTGGCCCGCCGGGGACCGTCCGCGCCGCGCCGCCGTCTCGTCGTTCGGGATGAGCGGCACGAACGCGCACGTGATCATCGAGGAGCCGCCCGCCCCGGACGCCCCGGAGGCCACCGACGCGCCGCCGCCGGTGGTGCCGTGGCTGTTGTCGGCGCGTTCCGAGCAGGCGCTGCGGGAACAGGCCCGCCGGCTGCACGACCACGTCGCCGACCGTCCCGACCTGCGGCCCGCCGACGTCGGTCGGTCCCTGGTCACCACCCGGGCCGCCTTCGGCCACCGGGCCGCCGTCACCGGCGCCACCCGGCAGGACCTGCTCGACGCGCTCTCCGCCCTCGCCGACGGTGGCGGCTCCGCCGACGTCGTCACCGGCACCGCGCACCCGGGCGGCCTGGCGTTCCTGTTCACCGGGACCGGCGCCCAGTACCTCGGCATGGGCGCCGAACTCGCCGCCGCGTACCCGGTCTTCGCCGCCGCCTTCGACGAGGCCTGCGCCGAGCTGGACCGGCACCTGGACCGCCCGGTACGCGAGATCATCGGTAGCGAGGACCTGCACCGGTTCGCGTACACCCAGCCCGCCCTGTTCGCCTTCGAGGTCGCCCTCTACCGGCTCGTCGAGTCGTGGGGCATCCGTCCCGGCTTCGTGGCGGGGCACTCCCTCGGCGAGCTCTCCGCCGCGTACGTCGCCGGCGTCTGGTCGCTCGCCGACGCCGCGAAGCTCGTCGCCGCCCGCGCCACCCTCATGGCGGCCCTGCCGCTGGGCGGCGTGATGGTCGCCGTCCAGGCCACCGAGGAACAGGTCACCCCGTACCTGAGCGACCGGGTCGGCATCGCCGCCGTCAACACCCCCACCGACCTGGTCATCTCCGGCGACGAGACCCCCACCCTCGCCGCCGCCGAGCAGCTCGCCGCGCTGGGGCACAAGACCAAGCGGCTGCCCATCCCGCTGGGCGCCCACTCGCACCTGATGGACCCGATGCTCGACGACTACCGCGCCGTCGCCGCGTCCATCACCCACCGGGAGCCCCGGATCGGCCTGATCTCCACGGTCGACGGGCGGCCGCTGGTGTCCACCGCCGAGCACTGGGTCGACCAGGTCCGGCACGCCGTCCGCTTCCACGACGCCGTCACCTCCCTCACCACCGACCACCAGGTCGGCACCTTCCTCGAGATCGGCCCCGACACCGTCCTCGCCACCACCACCGGCGACGCCACCGGCATCGCCACCATGCGCCGGGGGCAGCCCGAGACGCACAGCCTCGCCCGGGCCGTCGGTCACCTCTTCACCGTCGGGACCGGCCTCGACGCCGACGCGTACTTCGCCGGCGCCCGCGAGGTGCCGCTGCCGACGTACCCGTTCCAGCGGCGGTCGTACTGGCTGCGGCCGGCGGGCGGGGGCGACGTGGGCGCGGCCGGGCTCACCGCGGCGCGCCACCCGCTGCTCGGCGCGGTGCTGGGCGTGATCGACACCGACCGGCTCGTGCTCACCGGGCGGCTCTCCCTGCGCGAGCAGCCCTGGCTCGCCGACCACGCCGTCCTCGACACGGTCCTGCTGCCCGGCACCGCGTTCCTCGAGCTGGCCGCGCACGCCGCCGAGTACGCCGGCAGCACGATGGTCGAGGAACTCACCCTCCAGGCCCCGCTGACGCTCACCGAACAGCAGCGGGTCAACCTCCAGGTGTGGGTCGGCCGACCCGACGAGCAGGGCCGCCGCGAGTTCGGCGTGTACTCCCAGCCGGCCGACCAGGGGTCGGACGCGGAGTGGACGTGCCACGCCTCCGGCGTGCTGGCCGACGCGCCGGCGGCGGCACCGGCGCCGACCCCGGCGGACGAGTGGCCGCCGGCCGGCGCGGAGATCGTCGACGTCGGTGACTTCTACGGCTGGCTGCTGGCGCGCGGATTCTGCTACGGCCCCGCCTTCCAGGGGGTCCAGGAGGTGTGGCGGCGCGGCGACGAGCTGTTCGCCCGGGCCACCCTGCGCACCGAGGAGGAACCGGCCGCCGTGCGCTACGGCGTGCACCCGGCGCTGCTCGACGCCGCCATGCACCCGCTGGTGCTGCACGTGGACGGCGGCGAGGGCCGGGCCTGGCTGCCCTTCTCCTGGCAGGGGGTGCGCCTGCACCGCCGGGGGGCCTCGGTGCTGCGGATGCGCCTCTCCCCCGCCGGCGAGAACGCCCTGCGGGTGAGCACCACCGACGACGACGGCAACCCGGTGCTGAGCGCCGACGCGGTCGCCGTCCGGCCGCTCACGACGAACGGCCTGGCCGGCACGAGCGGCCCCGCCGCCGCGCTGTACCGCCCGGACTGGGTGCCCGTGGCCGTCCCGACCGGCGCCGGCGTGCCCGACGTCGAGGTGTTCCGCGTCGAGGCGGGCGACACCGCCGAGGCCGTACGGACTTCCCTGTACGACACGCTGGCGACGGTCCAGCGGGCGGCGGCCGGCGGTACGCGGCTGGCCGTGGTCACCGAGGCCGGGGATCTCGCGGGCACGGCGGCGTGGGGGCTGGTCCGTTCCGCCCAGACCGAGCACCCGGACCGCTTCGTGCTCGTGGAGACCGACGGCACCGACAAGTCCGAGCGCGCCCTCGCCGCCGCGATCGCCTCCGGGGAGCCGCAGCTCGCCCTCAGGGACGGGGCGCTGACCGTGCCGCGGCTCGCGCGGCACGCCTCCGCCACCGCCGAGCACCGGCTGTTCGACCCCGCCGGCCCGGTCCTGATCACCGGCGGCACCGGCACGCTCGGCGCCGCGCTAGCCCGGCACCTGGTCACCCGGCACGGCGCGGAGCACCTGGTCCTCGCCTCCCGCCGGGGCCCGGACGCGCCGGGCGCCGCCGAGTTGACCGACGAGCTGACCGCTCTCGGCGCCGCCTCGGTCGACGTCGTCGCCTGCGACACCGCCGACCGGGAGGCGCTGGCCGCGCTGCTCGCCGGCCTTCCCCGGCCGCTGGTGGGCGTGGTGCACACCGCGGGCGTACTCGACGACGGCATCCTGGAGTCGCTCACGCCCGAGCGCCTGGACGCCGTCCTGCGACCCAAGGTCGACGCCGCGCTCCACCTGCACGAGCTGGCGGGCGACGTCGAGCTGTTCGTGCTCTACTCCTCCGTCGCGAGCGTCATAGGCACCGCCGGGCAGGCCAACTACGCGGCGGCGAACGCGTTCCTCGACGGCCTGGCCGCGCGGCGGCGGGCCGAGGGCCGCGCGGCGGTCTCGCTGTCCTGGGGTCTCTGGGCGGAGGCCAGCGCGATGACCAGCCAGCTCGGCGAGGCCGACCTGGCCCGCATCGCGCGCGGCGGCCTGCTCCCGCACAGCGTCGAGGAGGGGCTCGCGCTGTTCGACGCCGCGTGCCGCGCGGACGAGGCGCACCTGGTGCCCGTCAACATCGACGTCGCCGCCGTACGCGCCGCGGCGAACGCCGCGCCGCCGCTGCACGGCCTGGCCAAGGTGCCGCGCCGACGGCAGGCCGCGACCCGGCCGGGCGCCTCCGCGCTGGCCCGCGAGCTGGCCGGCCGCAGCGAGGAGGAGCAGCGCCGACACCTGATCGACATCGTGCGGGCCCAGGTCGCGGCCGTCCTCGCCCAGCCGGACGTGGAGTCGGTCGCCGTGACCGCCCCGTTCCGTCAGCTCGGCTTCGACTCGCTGATGGCCGTCGAGCTGCGCAACCGGCTCAACACCGCGACGGGGCTGCGGCTGCCCGCGACGTTGACCTTCGACTACCCCAACCCGGACGCCCTCGCCGGGTTCCTGCTGGGCGAGCTGAGCGACCGGCCGGACGAGCGGCAGCCGGCCGCGCCGGCGGTCGCGGCCCGACCCACCGACGAGCCGATCGCGATCGTCGGGATGGCCTGCCGCTACCCGGGCGACGTCAACTCGCCGGACGAGCTGTGGCAGCTGCTGCTCGACGGTGGCGAGGGCATCAGCGGCTTCCCGACCGACCGCGGCTGGTCGCTGGAGACCCTGTTCGACCCCGACCCGGACACCCCGGGCACCAGCTACGTCGACCGGGGCGGCTTCCTGCTCGACGCGGCCGGGTTCGACGCGGAGTTCTTCGGCATCAGCCCGCGCGAGGCGCTGGCGATGGACCCGCAGCAGCGGGTGTTCCTGGAGACGTGCTCGGCGGCGCTGGAGAACGCCGGGCTGCGGCCGGACCGGCTGCGCGGCTCCGCCACCGGCGTCTTCACCGGTCTCATGACGCACGACTACGCCGCCGGATCGAGCGTGGTGCCCGACGGCGTCGAGGGGTTCCTCGGCACCGGCACCGCGGGCAGCATCGCCTCGGGCCGGGTGGCGTACACGTTCGGGCTGGAGGGGCCGGCGGTCACCGTCGACACGGCCTGCTCGTCGTCGCTGG
The DNA here is from genome assembly GCF_036906775.1 of Micromonospora sp. CPCC 205561. Classification (NCBI taxonomy): domain Bacteria; kingdom Bacillati; phylum Actinomycetota; class Actinomycetes; order Micromonosporales; family Micromonosporaceae; genus Micromonospora; species Micromonospora sp. CPCC 205561. Next base: position 11,320 of record NZ_JBAKHV010000047.1, read on the forward strand.
TCGCGCTGCACCTCGCCGTGCAGGCGCTGCGCTCCGGCGAGTGCTCCCTCGCGCTTACCGGCGGAGTGACCATCATGTCCACCCCCAGCCTGTACGTCGAGTTCTCCAAGCAGCGGGGCCTCGCCCGCGACGGCCGGTGCAAGTCGTTCGCCGCCGCCGCGGACGGCACCGGCTGGGCGGAGGGCGTCGGCGTGCTGGTGGTCGAGCGGCTCTCCGACGCGCGCCGCAACGGCCACCGGGTCCTCGCCCTCGTCCGCGGCTCGGCGGTGAACCAGGACGGCGCCTCCAACGGGCTCACCGCCCCCAACGGGCCGTCGCAGCAGCGGGTGATCCGCTCGGCACTGGCCAACGCCGGCCTGACGCCCGACCAGGTGGACGCCGTCGAGGCGCACGGCACCGGCACGTCCCTGGGCGACCCGATCGAGGCCCAGGCCATCCTGGCCACCTACGGGCAGGACCGGGACCGGCCACTCTGGCTGGGCTCGCTGAAGTCGAACATCGGTCACGCCCAGGCCGCCGCCGGCGTCGGCGGGGTCATCAAGATGGTGCTCGCCCTGCGGCACGGGCTGCTGCCACGCACCCTGCACGTCGACGAGCCGTCCCCGAAGATCGACTGGTCTGCGGGCTCCGTCGCGCTGCTGACCGAGGCGGCCGAGTGGCGGCAGAACGGCCGCCCGCGCCGCGCGGGGGTGTCCTCCTTCGGCGTCAGCGGCACGAACGCCCACGTGATCATCGAGGAGCCGCCCGCCGCCGTCCCGGCCGCCGCCGACACCGCCGGCCCGCCGCCGCCGGTGGTGCCCTGGCTGTTGTCCGGCCGCTCCGAGCAGGCGCTACGGGAACAGGCCCGGCGGCTGCACGACCACCTGGTCGCCCACCCCGACCTGTCCAGCCCCGACGTCGCCCGTTCCCTGCTCACCTCCCGGGTCGACTTCGAGCACCGCGCCGCCGTCACCGGGGCCGACCGGCAGGAACTCCTCGCCGGCCTGACCGCCCTCGCCGCCGGCGCGAGCGCCGCCAACCTGGTCACGGGCACCCCCGGGACCGGCGGGCTGGCCTTCCTCTTCACGGGCCAGGGCGCGCAACGGCTGGGGATGGGCACCGAGCTCGCCGCCGCGTACCCCGTCTTCGCCGCCGCGTTCGACGAGGTGTGCGCCGCCCTCGACGCCCACCTCGACCAACCGCTACGCAAGGTCGTCGACAGTGACGACCTGCACCAGACCGGCTACACGCAACCCGCCCTGTTCGCCTTCGAGGTCGCCCTGTACCGGCTCGTCGAGTCCTGGGGCGTCCGCCCCGACTTGGTCGCCGGGCACTCCATCGGCGAACTCGCCGCCGCCCACGTCGCCGGCGTCTGGGACCTCGCCGACGCCGCGAAGCTCGTCGCCGCGCGCGCCAGGCTCATGCAGTCGCTACCCACCGGGGGCGCCATGATCGCCGTACAGGCCACCGAGGAGCAGGTGGCCCCGTACCTCAGCGACACCGTCGGCGTCGCCGCCGTCAACACCCGTACCGACCTCGTCCTCTCCGGCGACGAGGCCGACACCCTCGCGGCGGCCGAGGCACTCGCCACGCAGGGCCACCGGACGAAGCGGCTCACCGTCTCCCACGCGTTCCACTCCCACCTGATGGATCCCGTCCTCGACGAGTACCGGGCCGTGGCCGCCGCCGTCACCCACCGGGAGCCCGCCGTCCCCGTCATCTCCACCGTCGACGGGCGACCGCTGCGCTCCACCCCCGAGCACTGGGTCACCCAGCTCCGCCGAACCGTCCGCTTCCACGACGCCGTCGAGACCCTCGCCGGTACGCACCACGTCGGGACCTTCCTCGAGATCGGCCCCGACACGGTCCTCGCGACGGCCGCCACCACCACCGCCGGCGACGCCGCCGCGATCGCCACCATGCGCCGGGGAGAACCCGAGGCCCACACCCTCGCCCGCGCCGTCGGTCACCTCTTCACCGCCGGCACCAGCCCCGACGCCGACGCGTACCCCGCCGGTGCCCGGGAGGTGGAGCTGCCGACGTACGCCTTCCAGCACCAGCGGTACTGGCTGGTCCCCGCCGACGGGCCGGCGGACGCCACCGGGCTCGGGCTCGGGGCGGCGGACCACCCGCTGCTCGGCGCGGTGCTGGGGCTCGCCGACTCCCAGCGGAGCGTGCTCACCGGGCGGCTGTCCCTGCGCGAGCAGCCCTGGCTGGCCGACCACGCCGTCCTCGGCACGGTCCTGCTGCCGGGTGCCGCGTTCGTCGAACTCGCGCGGCGGGCCGCCGAGCACGTCGAACTCGGCGGAATCGAGGAGCTGACCCTGCACGCTCCGCTGGTGCTGCCGGCGGACGGCGCGGTACAGGTACAGGTGGAGGTCGGGGAGCCCGACGAGGTCGGACGCCGGCCGTTGCGGGTGCACTCCCGCCGCGAGGACGCGGCCGACGGCGAGCCGTGGACGCAGCACGCGAGCGGCCTGCTCGACGCCGCCGGTGCGGCCGACGTCGACTGGGCGGGCGAGTGGCCGCCCGCCGACGCCGTCCCGGCCCCGGTCGAGGAGCTGTACGACCGGATCGCGGACCTCGGCGTCGACTACGGGCCCGCGTTCCGGGGTCTGGTGGCGGCCTGGCGTCGGGGCGACGAACTGTTCGCGGAGGTCGCCCTCCCCGCCGTCGCGCCGGCGGGCCGGTTCGGGCTGCACCCGGCGCTGCTGGACGCGGCCCTGCACCCGATCGCCCTGGCCGCCGGGGCCGACGATCCGCTGCGCCTGCCGTTCAGCTGGCACGGCGTACGGGTGCTGAGCAGCGGTGCGACGTCGCTGCGGGCGCGGCTCACCCGCACCGGCACGGACGCGTACGCCCTGGCGCTCGCCGACGGCACCGGCCTGCCGGTGGCCACGGTCGAGTCGTTGGTCACGCGCCAGGTGACGGTCGAGCAGCTGCACAGCGCCGCCGGCCCGGACGGGCTGCACCGGTTGGAGTGGCTGCCGGTCCCCGCGCCCGTGGCCCCCGCCGACGCCTTCGACGTGTTCCAGGTCGGGACGGGCACGGACGCCGGGGCGGTACGGGCCGCCGTGCACGACGCGCTCGCGGCGGTCCAGGAGTGGCTGCCCGGCGACCGCTCCCCGCTGGTCTTCGTGTCCCGGGGCGCCACCGACGGCACGAACCCGGCGGGGGCGGCCGTCTGGGGTCTGGTCCGCTCCGCGCAGACCGAGCATCCCGACCGCTTCGTCCTCGTCGACACCGACGACCCGGCACACGTCGGCGCGGCCGTGGCGACCGGCGAGCCGCAGGTGGCCGTCCGTGAGGGGGTGCCGACCGTGCCGCGGCTCGCGGCGTTCGCGGCCCCGTCGGACCGCCGCCTGTTCGATCCGGCGGGCACCGTGCTCGTCACCGGCGGTACGGGAGCCCTGGGCGCGGAACTGGCCCGTCACCTGGTCACCGCGCACGGCGCGCGGCAGCTCGTGCTGACCTCCCGCCGCGGGCCGGCCGCGCCCGGCGCGGCGGAGCTGACGGCCGAACTGGAGGCGCTGGGCGCCCGGGTCGACGTGGCGGCCTGCGACGCCGCCGACCGCGCCGCCCTGGAGCCTCTCCTGGCCTCCCTGCCCGACCTGGTCGGCGTCGTGCACGCGGCGGGCGTGCTGGACGACGGAACGGTCGAGTCGCTCACGCCGGAGCGGGTGGACGCGGTGCTGCGCGCGAAGGTCGACGCGGCCCTGAACCTGCACGAGCTGGCCGGCGACGTCGAGCTGTTCGTGCTGTTCTCCTCGGCGACGGGGGTGCTGGGCACCGCCGGCCAGGCGAACTACGCGGCGGCGAACGCCTTCCTGGACGCGCTGGCCGCGCGACGTCGGGCGGCCGGCCTCGCGGCCACGTCACTGGCCTGGGGCCTGTGGCGCGGCGGTGGCGCGATGACGGGTGGCCTGACCGACGCCGACCTTGCCCGCATCGGCCGCACCGGCGTGCTGGCGCACACCGTCGAGGAGGGGCTCGCGCTGTTCGACGCGGCCTGCCGCACGGACGAACCGTGCCTGGTCCCGATCAGGTTGGACCTGGGCGTGCTGCGGACGAACACGTCGGCGCCCCCACCGCTGCGGTCCTTCGCCCGTCCCCGGCGCGCCTCGTCGGCGGAGAGCGCGGCGTCGCTGTCCAGCCGGCTGGCCGGGCTCGCCGAACCGGAGCAGCGCGAGGTGCTGCTGGCCCTGGTACGCGCGAACGTGGCCACCGTGCTGGGGCACGGATCGGTGGAGACCGTCCGGTCGGACCAGGCGTTCAAGCTGATGGGCTTCGACTCGCTGACGGCGGTGGAGCTGCGCAACCGGCTCAACCAGGCCACCGGCCTGCGCCTGCCGGCGACCCTGACGTTCGACCACCCCACGCCCGCGGCGCTCGTCGAGCACCTGACCGAGGAGCTGGGCGGCAACCAGGCGAAGCTCAGGCTGCGCAGCCTGGTGGACGGCATCGCCAAGCTGGAGGCGACGCTGGAGTCGGTCGACGCGGCGCAGACGGCGGAGACGGACATCGCCGCGGCCCTGCAACGGTTGCTGACCAAGTGGCGCGACAAGTCCAACCCGGCCCCGGCCGAGGACCTCTCCGCGGTCACGGCGGACGACCTGTTCGACATCCTCGACAGCGAGCTGAACAACACCTGACGAGCGGCGCGGCGACCAGCCTCCCACCACCGGTGGGGGGCTGGTCGGTCGTGGGCCGGTCGGGGTGACGGTTCCGCCGACGGCGCCGCTCCACCGCTGCCGCCGGGCGTCGGGGCCGGCGTGGCGACCTGGCGGGCGCGCGGCGCCCTCCCGAGGACCTGAAAGGCCCATCGGGCCCCGGGAGTGCCCGGGGCCCGATGGGCCTTGTGAACGTCCTTGCGTGCGCGGGTCCGCGCGCCGTCAACCCTCCGGGGCGATCCGTGCCCCGGTCCGCGCGTCGAACACCGAGATGGCCTCCACCGGACAGTAGTCGGCGGCCTCGACCAGCACGTCGTCCGGCGCCACCACGTCGGCCGTCGGCCGGGAGGCCCCCTCCAGCGTGAAGTGGTCCGGCGCGGTGGCGACACAGAAGCCCGAGGCTACGCACCTCTTCTGGTCCACCACCAGCCGCCACGCGGTCTGCCCGCCCGCACCAGCGCTCATCGCCGTCCTCTCGTCACATGCCCGCGGCACCGGGGCCGTCCCGTCCCGAGCGGATCCATGTCAGCTCACCACCGAGTACTTCTGCCAGCCGGTCGCGACGACCTCCGCCGCGGAGAGCGTCGCGGCCGGCCGGTCCGGGTCGAACTTGCCGGTGTGCAGATGGACGACGAGCGTGCCGTCGGCACGCACCGCCAACAGGTCCGGCCGGCCGTCAAGATCGATGTCCGTCACCGCGATCTGCGTGAACTCCTGCCACCCCCGCCCGAGCGTGAACCAACGCCCCTCGCCCCGCCACCACGGCCCCTCCCCGGAGGTGTTGTGCGCGAACTCGTACACGTCCAGATCACCGTTCGCACGCCGCACCAGCAGGTCGGGCCGACCGGTCCCGGTGACGTCGGCCATCGCCAACGGAAAGTCCTCGACGTCGACCGTCACCATCCGGTGCGCGGTACGGTCGTACGTCTCGTTCTGCCTTACCTGCCGCTGGTTGAAGAACGCGTCCACATTTCCCGCGTCCTTCTCCCGGCCGAACATGTCGTCACAGCCGTCCAGGTCGATGTCGGCGATGCCGAGGGTCTCCCACTTCTTGTCGTCCCGCGAGCCCGAGATGCGGATCGGCTCCCCGAGCGTGTCGAGACCGTTCAGACCGCCCCTGTTCGGGTAGAGGAAGATGCCGGGGTTGTCGTGCCAGGGCTTCATGCTCGCGCCGATGACGTCGGCGTAGCCGTTGCCGTTGACGTCGATGGAGCGGACCAGTCCGTGATCGCGCAGGGCATGGAAGCGGGTGCCGATCAGCTCCGGCTCGCCGAAGGTCTCGCTGCCACGGTAGCTACCGTTGTGGGGCAGGACGAACAGATGGCCCGTGGCGTCGTCCACGACCATGATGTCCATCCTCCCGTCCCCGTTGAAGGAATGGCAGTGGCCATTTCCCTTCATCATTGCCACGAATTACCTCCACCTGCGCCCGAATTACGACGATCCGATCGTTACCAAGAGAAGGAGGGCGGACAACCCCTACCCGCACCCCTCACCACCGCTATGTATATCGATGCACAGCAGTGCGTTCCGTTCATCGCCCACGACGGGATTCAGCGGAACCTGATGTGGGAACGGTTCAGCTCGCCCACCGAGGCGACGCCGAGCAGCTTCATGGTCACCTCGATCTCCTGGCTCAGGATCTCCACACGCCTCGGCGAACGTGCCGACGCTCATCGACGGCGGGATGGTCAGTCCGTTGCGGATGTCGCGGCGGCGCGGGACGGAGATCGGCGTGTCCAGGGTCAGCAGGATGGTGTCGAACCTCGCCTCCTCGGCGAGCGCGAGCAGTTCCTTGACCATCGTCCGATCCTCGGCGAAGCACAGCTGGAACCAGTGCCGGCCCTCGGGCGCGGCGGCGGCGATGTCGGCCAGCGCCGTGGTGGCGAGGGTGGAGACCGAGTACGGCACGCCGAACCGCTGCGCGACCGAGGCGACGGCGGGCTCGCCCGCCGCGTGCATCATCCGGTTGAACCCGACGGGCGCCAGCGCGAACGGCAGCTCCTGCCGCCTGCCGAGCACCACCCGGCTGGTGTCCAGGACGGACACGTCGCGCAGCACGGACGGCTGGAACTCGGTGCTGGCGAAGGTTGCCCGGGCCCGGCTGAGGCTGCGCTCGCTGTCCGCCGCCCCGTCGCAGTAGTCGAACACCACCCTGGGCACCGCCCGCCGGGCGACGGCGCGCAGGTCATCGATTCCCGCCGCGCGCAGCAGCCGGCGCCGCGTCGGGTTCCACGCCACCTTGGGCGGCCTGATCAGGGTGTTCATCCGAGCGGACTTGCTCATGAGGGCTTCCTTCTGCGAAGGCGAGACGAAGGAGCGCTCCTCCTCGTGAGGGGTCTGCTACGCGACGAGGGCTCGCTGGGCGAGTAGTTCCTCGACCACCTCGGCAGGCGTCGGGTGGTCGTAGACGAGCGCGGCGGTCAGCTCCAGCCCGGTGAGGGCTTCGAGCCTGCGGCGCAGCTCCACGGCGGTCAGCGAGGAGAAACCGATGTCGAGGAACTCCTGGTCCTCGTCGACCATCGCGGCCGACGGCAGACCGAGCGTGTACGCGGTCTGGGCCCGCACCACGTACGACAGCACCGTGCGGCTCTCGGCCTCGCCGGCGCCGTCGAGGAGCCGCCGCACCGCCTCCGGGCTGTCGGCGTCGAGCGTGTCCTCGGCGGTCTCGACGACGTGGCTCATCGCGTCCGGCAGGTCCCGCAGCAGCGGGCTCGGCCGGTAACGGGTGAACTCCGGCACAAAGGTGGCCCAGTCGACGGCGGCCGCGATCCGGCCTACCGCGCCCGCGCCCACCACCGCGGCGAACTGCTCGACGGTGAGGTCCGGTCCGACCGCCATCGACACTCCCCCGGCGTGCTGCCGGGCGATCGCGTCGAAGACGGCCGCCGTCTCGGCGGCACCGGCGACGCCGAACGCCTCGTCGACCGTGTGCACGAGCACGAGCCGGTCCGCCTGGGCGGCCAGGGCGGTCGCGATCGGATCGTCGGCGTCGCTGGTGACGACCACCGTCTCGGCGGCACCGGTGACGACCTGCACGTCCGCCGCCCGGAGCAGGGCGGCGATCCGGTCCGCCAGCGGCCCGCCGTGCAGCGCCACCGGGTTGGTGGGCCGCCACGGCTCGCCGGTCGGCGCGGGGGCCGCGACGAGCCGGCGGGCGAAGACGCCCGCCGGGCGCAGGGCCACCTGGTCCTCGCCCGCGCCCCGGGTGAGCACCCGGCACAGGGCGGTCAGCGTGCGTTCGTCGAGCGCCTCCGGCAGGTCCACGACGCCGCCCCAGGCACGGGGCGTGGTGACGGCGGCGCTCCGGCCGAAGCCCCACCTGGCGGCACCGGTCAGGTCGGTGACCGGGTCCGCGGGGGTGACCGCCACCGCGTGCCGGGTCAGGCTCCACACCGGGGAGTCGATGCGGGCCTCGTCGAGCGCCCCGAGCAGCACGGCCGGCGCGGGCCCGGCGGGCGCCGTCAGCACCCCCGCCACGACGTGGTCGGGCGCGAGGTCGAGCAGTTCGGCCGGCGTGCCGTCGCGGTAGACCCGCACGTCCGCGCCGTGCCCGGTCATCGCCTCCGCGATCCGCTCGGCGCCCTCCGGCACCAACCAGATGCCCTGGAGCGCGGCCACCGGCAGCTCCGTGACCGGGGACCACCGCACCTGGTAGCCCGGCGCGGGCCCGCGCCGCCACGTCGCCAGGGCGACCGCGACGTCCTTCAGGGTGGCGGTGTCGTCGAGGCCCAGCAGCGTGCCCAGGTCGTCGCGGTCGACGGCGGTCCAGAAGTCGTCGGCCGGCACGGTGGCGGCGGGCGGGTCCGGCCACAGGCGGGTGCGCTGGAAGGCGTACGTGGGCAGGTGCACCGGGCGGGCGCCGGCGAAGAAGCTTGCCCAGTCGACCGGTACGCCACGAGTGTGCAGGCGGGCGAGCGCCTCGGTGACCGCCAGCGGCCCGTCCCGGTCGGCGCGCTGCGCGGGGACGAACTCGCCGTCCGCCACGCAATCGCGGCCGAGCGCGGTGAGCACCGCGTCCGGGCCCAGTTCGAGGAACGTGCGTACGCCCCGGGCGGCCAGCGCCTCGACCGCGGCGGCGAAGCGCACCGTGGCCCGCACCTGGTCCACCCAGTAGTCGGGCGTCAGCTCGGCGACGTCGCCGGTGACCGTGGAGATCACGGGGATCGTCGGCGGGTGGTGCGCGACGGACTCGGCCACCGCGCGGAACTCGTCGAGCATGGGGTCCATCAGCGGCGAGTGGAACGCGTGCGACACGGTCAGCCGCTTCGTCTTGCGTCCGGCGCCGGCCAGCTCCTCGGCGACCGCCAGGGTGGCGCCCTCCTCGCCGGAGAGCACCACCGACTCCGGGCCGTTCACCGCGGCGATCGCCACGCCGCCGGAGAGCAGGGGCGCGACCTCGTCCTCGGCGGCCCGCACGGCCACCATCGCGCCGCCGCCGGGCAGCGCCTGCATCAGCCGGCCGCGGGCGGCCACCAACCGGGCGGCGTCGGCCAGGGTGAGGACCCCCGCCACGTGCGCCGCCGCCAGCTCGCCGATCGAGTGCCCGGCCACGTGGTCGGGCCGTACGCCCCACGACTCGAACAACCGGAACAGCGCCACCTCGACCGCGAACAACGCCGGCTGCGCCCACCCGGTCTGGTGCACCTCGTCGGTGTCGAGCACCTCCCGCAGCGGCCGGTCCAGGTGCCGGTCCAGCTCGCCGCACACCTCGTCGAACGCCCGCGCGAACGCCGGGAGGGCAAGCAGCTCCGCCGCCATCCCGACCCGCTGCGCCCCCTGGCCGGTGAAGAGCACCGCCGTCGCGCCGGCGGTCTCCGCGACCCCGCCGACAGCTGTGGCGACGTGCTCGCCCCGGGCCAGCGCGGACAGCCCGGCACGCAGCTCGTCCAGGTCCCTGCCGAGTACGGCGGCCCGGTGCCGCAGCGCGGTACGGGTGGTGGCCAGCGAGAAGCCCACGTCGACGGCGCAGGTGTCCTCGGTGAGGTGCGCGGCGAGCCGGGCCGCCTGCTCCCGCAGCGCGGCCTGGTCGCGGCCGGACACCAGCAGGGGCACCACCGGCACCTCGGCGGTCGAGTCCACCACCACCGACTCCGGCGCCTGTTCGATGATCGCGTGCGCGTTGGTGCCGGAGATGCCGAACGACGAGACGCCGGCGCGGCGCGGGCGTCCCGTCTCCGGCCACGGCACCGCCTCGGTCAGCAGCCGGACGTCGCCCTCGGCCCAGTCCACGTGCGGCGACGGCGCGTCCACGTGCAGCGTCCGCGGCAGCACCCCGTGCCGGATCGCCTCCACCATCTTGATCACCCCGGCGACGCCGGCGGCGGCCTGCGTGTGCCCGATGTTCGACTTGATCGAGCCGACCCAGAGCGGCTGCCCGTCCCGGTCCCGGCCGTACGTCGCGATCAGCGACCGGGCCTCGATCGGGTCGCCCAGCGTGGTGCCGGTGCCGTGCGCCTCCACCGCGTCCACGTCGGCCGGGCGCAGCCGCGCGTCGGCGAGCGCCTGGTTGACCAGCCGCTGCTGGGAGGGGCCGTTCGGCGCGGTCATGCCGTTGCTCGCGCCGTCCTGGTTGACGGCGGTGGCGCGCACGACGGCGAGCACCGGGTGGCCGTTGCGGCGCGCGTCGGAGAGCCGTTCGAGCACCAGCACCCCGACGCCCTCCCCCCAGCCGGTGCCGTCGGCGCCGGCGGCGAAGGACTTGCACCGGCCGTCCGGCGCGAGGGCCCGCTGGCGGCTGAAGTCGATGAACGCGCTGGGCGTCGCCAGCACGGTCACGCCGCCGGCCAGCGCCAGCGTGCACTCGCCGCGCCGCAGCGCCTGGGCGGCCAGGTGCAGGGTGACCAGCGACGACGAGCACGCCGTGTCGACGGTGACGGCCGGCCCCTCCAGCCCCAGCGTGTACGACACCCGGCCGGAGACCACGCCGCCGGCTACGCCGGTGCCGATGAAGCCGTCCAGCTCGGCGGGCAGGTGTTGCAGGTGCGCGCTGTAGTCGTGGTACATGAGGCCGGCGAAGACGCCGGTGCGGCTGCCGCGCAGGGTGGTCGGGTCGATCCCGGCCCGCTCGACGGCCTCCCACGAGGTCTCCAGGAAGAGCCGCTGCTGCGGGTCCATGGCCAGTGCCTCGCGCCGGGAGATGCCGAAGAACTCGGCGTCGAACCAGGCCGCGTCGTACAGGAAGGCGCCCTCGCCGCAGTAGGTGCGGCCTGCCTTGTCCGGGTCCGGGTCGACGAGGTTGTCGATGTCCCAGCCCCGGTCGGTCGGGAAGCCGGCCACCGCGTCGACGCCCGCCGCGACCAGGTCCCACAGCTTCTCGGGCGAGCTGGCGCCGCCGGGGAAGCGGCAGCCCATGCCGACGATCGCGATCGGGTCGTCGCCGCCGTCGGACGAGGCCACCACCACGGCGGCGGCCGGCCCGCCGGCGAAGAGTTCCGCGTCCAGGTGCTCGGCGAGCGCCGTCGGGTTCGGGTAGTCGAAGACCAGCGTGACGGGCAGCCGCAGGCCGACCACCGCGTTGAGCCGGTTGCGGAACTCGACCGCGGTGAGCGAGTCGAAGCCCAACTCCTTGAAGGCCGTCGTGGCCCCGACCGCGTCGCCGCCACTGTGCCCCAGCACGACCGCGACCTGCGCGCGGACGACGTCCACGAGCTCCTTGCGGCGCTCCGCCGGGCCCCGGGCGGCCAGCGCCGTCACCAGGTCGGAGGCCGCCGCCGCGTCGGACGAGACCTGGCGTCGCGCGGGGGTGCGGACCAGGCCGCGCAGCACCGTGGGCAGCACCGCGCCGGTGGCCTGCTCCCGCAGCGCGGCGAGGTCCAGGTGGATCGGCACGAGGGCGGCCTCCGAGGCGCCGAGCGCCTCGTCGAAGAGCGCGAGTCCGTCCTCGGTGGAGAGCGGGCGTACGCCGGAGCGCCGCATCCGGGCCAGGTCGGCGTCGTCGAGGGCACCGGTGAGGCCGGTACGCTCCGCCCACATGCCCCACGCCAGCGACACGGCGGGCAGTCCCCGGGCCCGCCGGTGGGCGGCGAACGCGTCGACGAAGGCGTTGGCCGCCGCGTAGTTGCCCTGCCCCGGGCCGCCGAGGACGCCCGCGGCCGAGGAGAAGACGACGAAGGCGCTCAGGTCGCCCGCCAGCTCGTGCAGGTTGACCAGCGCGTCGACCTTCGGGCGCAGCGCGGTCACCAGCCGCTCCGGCGTGAGCGACGCGATCATCCCGTCGTCGAGGACGCCGGCCGTGTGCACGACCGCCGTGGGCGGGTGCTCCGCGACGAGCGCGGCCAGCGCCTCCCGGTCGGCGGCGTCGCAGGCGGCGACCGTCACGTGGACGCCCTGGGCGGTCAGCTCGTCGTGCAGGGTCGCCAGTTCCCCGGTCATGCCGCGGCGGCCGGCGAGCACGAGCCGGCGGACGCCGTGGCGCGCCACGAGGTGCCGGGCGACGAGGCGGCCGAGCGTGCCCGAGGCGCCGGTGACCAGGACGGTTCCGGTGATCTCCGGCGGCGTGGCCGGCTCCCCCGCCGCCTTGGCGAGGCGGGGCGCGAGCACCTCGGTGTCGCGCAGGGCGAGCTGCGGCTCATCCGTACGCAGCGCGGGCAGCAGGTTCGGCCGCCACCGCTCGCCCGCCACGTCGACCAGGACGAACCGCCCGGGGTTCTCGGACTGCGCGGAGCGCACCAGCCCCCACACCGCGGCGAGCGCCGGATCGGTCCCGTCGGTCGCGCCCTCGGTGAGCAGGACCAGCCGGGCCTCGGCGAACCGGTCGTCGGCGAGCCACTCCTGCACGGCGGCGAGGGTGCGCTCCACCGCCCGGTGGGTGGCCCCGACCAGGTCGTCGCCGTCGCGGGTGACCGGGAGGACCACGTGGTCGGGCACCTCGGTGATCGCGGCGAGGCTGTCGTACGCGGTCGCGCCGGGCAGCTCGCCGCCCACGACCGCGAGGGTGGCGGGGCCGTCGGCCACCGGGACCGGCACCCAGTCCAGCACGTGCATCGCCTGGTGACGCGGGTTGGTCAGGGCGGCCAGCGCGCCCGCCGGCAGCCGGCGTACGGCCAGCGCGTCGATCGCGGCGACGGGCGCGCCCGCGTGGTCGGCGACGGTCACCGCGACGGCGTTCGGGCCGGCCGGGCGGATGGCGACCCGCAGCCGGGTGGCACCGGTGGCGTGCAGGGTCACCCCGTGCCAGGCGAACGGCAGCCAGGGGCCGCCCGCGCCGTCGTCCTCGGTGAACGCGCCCAGGCCGAGCGGGTGCAGCGCCGCGTCGAGCAGGGCGGGGTGCAGACCGAAGCCCGCGACCTTCGCCGTCTCGGGCGCCGCGACCTCGGCGAACAGCTCGTCGCCCCGCCGCCACACCGTGCCCAGGCCGCCGAAGGCGGGCCCGTACGTCACGTCGAGCGACGCGAAGCGGTCGTACAGGTCGCCGGTGTCCACCGCCTCGGCGCCCTCGGGCGGCCAGACCCCCGCCGGGGCCGCCGCGCGGTCCCCGGCGCCGGGCGCGCCGGCGCCCAGGGTGCCGGTGGCGTGCCGGGTCCACGGGCCGTCCGCGTCGGGTCGCGAGTGGACCGTCAGCCGCCGGGCGCCGTCCGGGCCGGGCTCGCCTACTCGGAGCTGGACCTGCACCGCGCCCCGCTCCGGGACCACCAGGGGGGCCTCGAGCGTCAGTTCCTCGATCTCGGTGGCGCCGACCTCGTCACCGGCGCGGATCGCCAGCTCGACGAAGGCCGTGCCGGGCAGCAGGATCCGGCCCGCCACCCGGTGGTCGGCGAGCCACGGGTGCGCCGAGGTCGACAGCCGGCCGGTGAGCAGCACCCCGTCGGCGCCGGCGAGGGACACGGCCGCGCCGAGCAGCGGGTGGCCGGTGGAGCCGAGGCCGAGGCCGGTGGCGTCGACCGGGGCGCCCGCGCCGCTGGGCCAGTAGGTCCGGCGCTGGAAGGCGTACGTCGGCAGGGCGACCGGCCGGGCCCCGGCGGTGACCAGCGTGGCCCAGTCGGGCCGTACGCCGCGGGTGTGCGCCTGCCCCAGCGACAGCAGGAACCGGCGCAGGCCGCCCTCGTCGCGGCGCAGCGTGCCGACGACGGAGCCGCCGGCCGCCCCGTCGAGCAGGTCCTGCACGGCGGGTACGAGCACGGGGTGCGAGCTGACCTCGACGAACGAGTCGACGCCGTCGGCGACCAGGCCGCGTACGGTCTGCTCGAACTCGACGGTCTGTCGCAGGTTCCGGTACCAGTACTCGGCGGTCAGCTCCGCGGTGTCGATCAGCTCGCCCGTGACGGTCGAGTAGAGCGGGATGTCGGCGGTGCGCGGGCGGACGGGGGCGAGGACCCGGAGCAGTTCGTCGCGCATCGACTCGACGTGCGCGGAGTGCGAGGCGTAGTCGACGTCGATGCGCCGGGCCCGGACCTCGTCCCGCTCGCACTCGGCCAGCAGCTCGTCGAGTGCCTCGGGCGCGCCGGAGACGACCACGGTGGAGGGCCCGTTCACGGCGGCGATCGACAGGCCGGGCCGCAGCCGCCGGGCGACCTTCGCGACCGGCTCGGACACCGACACCATCCCGCCCCGCCCGGCGAGGTCCACGGCGATCAGCTGGCTGCGCCGGGCCACCACGAGGGCGGCGTCCTCCAGGGTGAGCGCGCCGGCCACGCAGGCGGCGGCGATCTCGCCCTGGGAGTGCCCGACCACGGCGGCGGGCTCGACGCCGTGCGAGCGCCACAGCGCCGCCAGCGAGACCATCATGGCGAACAGCGCGGGCTGCACGACGTCGACCCGGTCCAGGGAGGCGGCGCCCGGAACGCCGCGCAGCACGTCGAGCAGCGACCAGTCGGTGTGCCGGTCCACGGCGGCGGCGCACTGCGCCATCCGGGCGGCGAAGACCGGCGAGGTGTCCAGCAGCTCGGCGGCCATGCCCGGCCACTGCGAGCCCTGGCCGGGGAAGAGGAAGGCGGTGCGCTCGCCGACCTCGGCGAGCCCGGTCACGAGGTTGCGGGCGGCGCCGCCGTCGGCGAGCGCGTCGAGCGCGGTCGCCAGCTCCGCCCGGTCCCCGACGAGGACGGCGCGGTACGGGAGGCGGGCGCGGGTGGTGGCGAGGGCGTGCGCGACGTCGTGCTCGGCGTAGCCGCCGGCCAGGTGTTCGCGCAGCCGGACCGCCTGGTCGCGCAGGGCCGCCTCGGTGCGGGCCGACAGTACCCAGAGGGTGGGGCCGTCGGCCGGCTCGGCGTCCTCCGGGGCCTCGACGGGCGGCGGTTCCTCGATCACCACGTGGGCGTTGGTGCCCGAGATGCCGAACGACGAGACGCCGGCGCGCCGCGGGGCCTCGCCCCGCGGCCAGGGCACCGGCTCGTCCAGCAGCCGGACCGCGCCGTCGGTCCAGTCCACGTGGTGCGACGGCTGGTCCACGTGCAGGGTGCGGGGCAGCTCCTCGTGCCGCAGCGCCATGATCATCTTGATCACGCCCGCGACGCCTGCGGCGGCCTGGGTGTGCCCGAGGTTGGACTTCACCGAGCCGAGCCAGAGCGGCCGGTCGCGCTCCTGGCCGTACGTGGCGATGAGCGACTGGGCCTCGATCGGGTCGCCGAGCGTGGTGCCGGTGCCGTGCGCCTCCACGGCGTCCACGTCGGCGGCGGTGAGCCCGGCGCTGGCCAGCGCGGCGCGGATGACCCGCTGCTGCGACGGCCCGTTCGGCGCGGTGAGGCCGTTCGACGCGCCGTCCTGGTTGACCGCCGAGCCGCGCATCACGGCCAGGATCCGGTGGCCGTTGCGGCGCGCGTCCGACAGCTTCTCCAGCACGAGTACGCCGGCGCCCTCGCCGAACGCCGTGCCGTCCGCCGCCGAGGCGAACGCCTTAACCCGCCCGTCCGGGGCGAGCCCCTTCTGGCTGGAGAACTCGATGAACGTGCCCGGCGTGGCGATGACGCAGCTGCCGCCGGCCAGCGCGAGGTCGCAGTCGCCGCTGCGCAGCGCGTGCGCGGCCACGTGCATCGCCACCAGGGACGACGAGCACGCCGTGTCGACGGTGACCGCCGGTCCCTCCAGCCCCAGCACGTACGACACCCGGCCGGAGACCACGCTGCCCGCGACCCCGGTCATCGTGTAGCCGATCAGCGAGTCCACGTCGCGCTGCATGACCGACACGTACTCGACGCTGTTCGCGCCGACGAAGACGCCGGTGCGGCTGCCGCGCAGCGAGTGCGGGTCGATCCCGGCGTGCTCGAACGCCTCCCACGACGTCTCCAGCATCAGCCGCTGCTGCGGGTCCATCGCGAGCGCCTCGCGCGGGCTGATGCCGAAGAAGCCCGCGTCGAAGTCGATGGCGTCGGAGATGAAGCCGCCCCGCCGCACGTAGCTGGTGCCGGTGCCGCTGTCCGGGTCGAACAGGTCGTCCAGGTCCCAGCCCCGGTCCGTGGGGAAGTCGGTGGTGCCGTCGCCGTCGGACGACACCAGCTCCCACAGGTCGTCGGCGGAGCGTACGCCCCCGGGGAAGCGGCAGCCGATGCCGACGATGGCGATCGGCTCCCGCTCCGTCGCGGTACGCAGCTTCCGCCGCGTCTCGTGCAGGTCGGCCGTCACGCGCCGGAGGTACTCGACAAGCTGCTCTTCGTTCGCCATCAGTAAGCCCTCCTCAGCGCGTGGGGTTCAGGCGGCGCCGAGTTCGTCGTCGATGAACCGCAACAGCTCGTCGGCCGAGGCGGTCTGCAGCGCCAGGCCCACGTCCGGACCGTCGGATGGGGTCTCCGCGTCGGACCTGCCACTCCAATTCGACATCACCGCGTGCAACCGCTCGGTAATCCGTGCCTTGACCGGACCCGGCAGGCCCGCCGCGCCGGCCTGGGTGAACGAGCGTTCCAACCGGTCCAGCTCGGCCAGCAGCGCCGCGGCCGGGTCCGCCTCGGCGGGGGCCAGCCCGGCCAGCAGGTGATCGGTGAGCGCCGCGGCGGTCGGGTAGTCGAAGACCGTGGTGGCGGAGAGCTTCAGGCCGGTGGCCGTCTTCAGCCGGTTGCGGAACTCGACGGCCGTGAGCGAGTCGAAGCCGAGTTCGGTGAACGGCCGGTCGGCGTCCACCGCGCCCGCGCCGGCGTGCCCGAGCACGGCGGCGGCCTGTGCCTTGACGAACTCCAGCACGGTGTGCCGCCGCTGCGGGCCGCTCTGGCTCGCCAGGCTCTCCCGCAGGGCGCCGGGCGACTGCGTGGTCTGCTCCACCGCCCGCCGGGACGGACCCCGCACCAGGCCCCGCATCAGCGCGGGCAGTATGCCCGCCCGGCCCAGTTCGCGCAGCACCGCCGGGTCCACCGGCATCGGCACCAGCAGCGGCTCGTCGTGCAGCTCCGCCGCGTCGTAGAGGGCCAGCCCCTGCTCCACCGACAGTTCCACCAGCCCGACGCGGGCCATCCGGGCGCGGTCGTTGGCGTCGAGGTGGGCGGTCATCCCGCTCGCCTCGCCCCACAGACCCCAGGCCAGCGAGCGGGCGGGCAGCCCGGCCGCGCGGCGCCGCGCCACGAGCGCGTCCAGGAACGTGTTCGCCGCCGCGTAGTTGCCCTGGCCCGGGCCGCCGAGCGTGCCGGCGGCGGCGGAGAAGACCACGAACTCGGCCAGCTCGCCGTCGAGCGTCAGCTCGTGCAGGTTCACCGCGGCGTCGACCTTCGGGCGCAGCACCGCGTCCACCTGCGCGGGGGTGAGCGCGGAGACCACGGCGTCGTCCAGCACGCCGGCGGTGTGCACCACGACGGTCAGCGGGTGCGCGGCGGGGACGCGGGCCAGGGTCTCGGCCAGCGCCGCGCGGTCCGCGGCGTCACAGGCCGCGACGGTGACCTGCGCCCCGTGCCCGGTCAGCTCGGCCACCAGCTCGGCGGCGCCGGGGGCGTCCGGGCCGCGCCGGCTGGTGAGCAGCAGGTGCCGCACCCCGCCCCGGGTCACCAGGTGCCGGGCCAGCATGGCGCCGAGGGTGCCGGTGCCGCCGGTGATCAGCACCGTGCCGTCGGGGTTCCGCCGCGGCGGCGCGGTGAGCACCAGCTTGCCGACGTGCTGCGCCTTCGCCATGATCCGGAACGCCTCCGGGGCGCGGCGCAGGTCGTACGTGCGGACCGGCAGCGGCGTGACGCGCTCCTCCGCGAGGAGCGCGAGCACGTCCCGCAGGATCGCGCCGACCTGTGCCGGGTCGTTGGCGAGCAGGTCGAACGCCTGGTACTCGACCCCCGGGTGCTCCTCGGCCACCCGTCCCGGGTCGCGTACGTCGGTCTTGCCCATCTCGACGAACCGGCCGCCGGGGCGCAGCAGGCGCAGCGAGGCGTCGACGAACTCCTTGGCCAGCGAGTCGATCACCACGTCGATCCCGGCCCCGGCGAACCGCTCCTCGAACTCCAGCGTGCGGGAGTTGCCGATGTGGGTGTCCGGCAGCCCCATCGCGCGCAACGCGTCCCACTTGCCGGGGCTGGCGGTGCCGTACACCTCCGCGCCGAGGTGTCGGGCGAGCCGGACGGCCGCCATGCCGACGCCACCGGCGGCGGCGTGCACCAACACCCGCTCCCCCGGCTTCACCTGGGCCAGGTCGACGAGCGCGTGGTGGGCGGTGCAGAACGCGATGGGCGTCGACGCCGCGGTGGTGAACGACCAGCCCGACGGCATCGGCACGACCACCCGCGCGTCGGTGACCACCTCGGTGCCGAAAGCGCCGTAGAAGAGGCCCATGACCCGGTCGCCGACCGCGAAGCCGGTCACGTCCGGCGCGGCCTCGACGACCACGCCGGCACCCTCGCCGCCCATCACGCCGCCGCCGGGGTACATGTCGAGGGCGATCAGCACGTCCCGGAAGTTCAGACCGGCGGCCCGCATCGAGATGCGCACCTGGCCCGGCGCCAGGCCGGGGACCTCCTCCTCGGGCAGCAGGGCGAGGTTGTCCAGCGTGCCGCGCTCGGTGACGTCCAGCCGCCAGCGGTCGACCGGCGGCGCCACCAACGCGGGGCCGCTGGCCGCCCGGGCGAGGCGCGGGACCAGCAGGACGCCGTCGCGGACGGCGAGCTGCGGCTCGTCGACCGCGACCGCCGCCACGAGCGCCCGGTGCGGTTCCCGGTCGTCGACGTCGAGCAGGACGAAGCGGTCCGGGTTCTCGCTCTGGGCGGACCGGAGCAGGCCCCACACCGGCGAGCTGGCCAGATCCGGGGCCGCCTCGTGCACGCTCACCGCGCCCCGCGTGACGACGACCAGCCGGGCGTCGGCGAACCGGTCCTCCGCCAGCCACTCACGCAGCACCGCGAGGGTGTCGTGGACGATCCGGTGCGCCGCCCCGGCGGGATCGTCGGCCGCACCGGCCGCACCGGCCACGCAGGGCAGCACGACCAGGGCGGGAACCGGCGCGCCGTCCGCCACGCTGGCCCGCAGCGTCGCCAGGTCCGGGTAGCTGTCCGCGTCGAGGCCGGCGTCCTGCGGCAGGGTGCACCCGCCGAGCGCCGCCCACCGGCCGTCCGGCAGGGCGGCCGGAGTCGCGGCCGGCGTCCACTCCAGGCGGAACAGGGCGTCGTGGTGCGTGCTCGGCTGCGCGGTGGTGGTGGCGGCCTCCCGCAGCACCAGCGACTCCACCTCGGCGACCACCGCGTTGCTCTGGTCGGCGACGGTCACCTCGACCGTGTTCCGGCCACGCGGGCGCAGCCGGACGCGCAGCTCCGTCGCGCCGGTGGCGTACACGGACACGCCGCTCCACTCGAACGGCAGCAGCGCCTCGGTGCTCGTGCCGGCGAGCGCGAGCGGGTGCAGTGCGGCGTCGAGCAGCGCCGGGTGCAGGTTGTACCCGCCCGCCGTACGGGCGGCGTCCGCCGGCAGGGCGACCTCGGCGAGGATCTCCTCGCCCCGGCGCCACACCCGGCGCACGCCCCGGAACGTCGGGCCGTACGCGAGACCCGCCGAAGCCAGGGTGGTGTACAGCTCGTCGGACGGGACGACCTCGGCCTCCGGCGGCCACCGGGTCTCGAAACCGCCCGCCGGCTCCGCGGGGGCCAGCAGACCGACGGCGTTGCGCACCCACGGCGCCGCGTCGGTGGCGACCCCGTCCGGTCGGGAGTGGATGGTCACCTGGCGCTGCGCGTTCTCGTCGGGCGGGCCGACCCGCATCTGCACCTGGACCCCGCCCCGCTCGGGCAGGGCCAGGGGCGCGGTCAGGGTCAGCTCCTCGACGCGCCCGCAGTCCACCTCGTCGCCGGCCCGGACCGCCAGATCCACCAGCGCGGTCCCGGGCACGATCACCTGTCCGCCCACCGCGTGGTCGGCCAGCCAGGGATGGGCGCCCACCGAGACGCGGCCGGTGAACAGCACGCCCTCGGTGTCGGCCAGGGCGACCGCCGCGCCGAGCAGCGGGTGCTCGGTCGCGCCGAGGCCCAGCCCGGCCGCGTCGGCGGTGGCCGTCCCGACGGCGGGCCAGTACCGCTCGTGCTGGAACGGGTAGCCGGGCAGCCGGACCCGGCGCGCCCCCTCGTCGTCCCAGCGGGGACGCACGCCGTGCGCGTACGCCTCGCCCAGGGAGAGCAGGAAGCGGGCCAGGCCACCCTCGTCGCGGCGCAGCGTACCGACCACGGTGGCGGCGGCCTCCGCGTCGTCGATGACGTCCTGCACGCCGATGGTCAGCACGGGGTGCGGGCTGACCTCCACGATCGTGCTGACGCCCGCGTCGAGCAGGGCGCGGATCGCGGGCTCGAACCACACCGTCTGGCGCAGGTTGCGGTACCAGTACTCGGCGTCCATCGGCACGTCGTCGAGCCAGCGGTCGTCCACGGTGGAGTAGAGCGGCACCTCGGGCCGGCGGGGCTCCAGCCCGGCCAGGACGTCGCGCAGCTCCTCGTGCAGCTCCGCCACGTACGCCGAGTGCGACGCGTAGTCCACGTGGATGCGCTTGGCGCGGACACCGTCGCGTTCGCACTCGGCCAGCAGCTCGTCGAGGCCGTCCAGCTCGCCGGCCACCACCGTGGTCCGGGGGCCGTTGACCGTCGCGACGGTCACCCGGCCGCCGAGGCGCTCCAGCCGCTCCCGCACCTCGTCCGCGGGCAGCGGCACGGAGACCATGCCGCCCTTGCCGGACAGGCGCAGCAGCGCCCGGCTGCGCAGTGCCACGACCCGGGCCGCGTCCGCCACGGAGAGGGCGCCCGCCACGCAGGCCGCGGCGATCTCCCCCTGGGAGTGCCCCACCACGGCGGCGGGCTCGACGCCGTGGTGGCGCCACAGCTCGGCCAGCGACACCATCACGGCGAACAGGACGGGCTGCACGACGTCCACCCGGTCCAGGTCCCGGCCCTCGCGCAGGACGGCCTCCAGCGACCAGTCCACGTGCGGCGCCAGGGCGTCCGCGCACTCGGCCATCCGCGCGGCGAAAACCGGGGAGGCGTCGAGCAGTTCCACGGCCATCCCGATCCACTGGGAGCCCTGCCCCGGGAAGGAGAACGCCACCTTGCCGGGCGCGCCGGAGGCGACCCCGGTGACCAGGTTCGGCGCGGGCTCCCCCGCCGCGAGCGCGGCGAGGCCGGCGCGCAGCTCGTCGACCCCGCCGACCACGACCGCGCGACGCGGGTGCGTGGCCCGTCGGGTGAGCGAGTACGCCAGGTCGCGCGGCGGCACGTCGGCCAGCAGCGGCGCGATCTCGACGGCCTGCTGGCGCAGCGCGCCGTCCGACCGGGCGGAGAGCACCAGCGCGACCGGGCCGTCGTCGTGCGACCGTTCGACCTCCGGGGTCCGCGGGGCCTCCTCGATGACGAGGTGGGCGTTGGTGCCGCTGAAGCCGAACGACGAGACACCGGCGCGACGCGGCTGCCCGGCGCGCGGCCACGGCTGCGGTTCGGCCAGCAGCCGTACCCCACCCGACCAGTCGACGTGCGTCGTCGGCTCGGCCACGTGCAGGGTCCGGGGCAGTTCACCGTGCCGCAGCGCGAGCACCATCTTGATCACCCCGGCGACGCCGGCGGCGGCCTGGGTGTGCCCGAGGTTCGACTTGACCGAGCCCAGCCAGAGCGGCCGGTCACCGGCCCGGTCCCGGCCGTAGGTGGCGAACAGGGCGTCGACCTCGATGGGGTCGCCCAGCGTGGTACCGGTGCCGTGCGCCTCGACCACGTCGACGTCCGAGGTGGAGAGTCCGGCGTCGGCCAGCGCCTGCCGGATGACCCGCTGCTGCGCCGGCCCGTTCGGCGCGGTCAGCCCGTTGGACGCGCCGTCCTGGTTGACCGCGCTCCCGCGCACCACGGCCAGCACCTCGTGCCCCGCGGCCAGCGCGTCGGAGAGCCGCTCCAGCACGACCATCCCGACGCCCTCGCCCCAGTTGGTGCCGTCCGCACCGGCCGCGAACGCCTTGCAGCGCCCGTCCGGGGCGAGGCCGCGCATCCGGCTGAACTCCACGAACCCGCCCGGCGTCGACATGGCGGTCACCCCGCCCGCGATCGCCATCGCGCACTCGCCCGCGCGCAGCGCCTTCACCGCCAGGTGCATCGCCACCAACGACGCCGAGCAGGCGGTGTCCACCGTCACGGCCGGTCCCTCCAGCCCCAGCACGTACGAGAGCCGGCCGGACATGATGCTCGACGCGTTCCCGGTGGCCATGAGGCCCTCCGCGCTCGCGCCCGCTCCCGCGGCGATCCGGGCGTAGTCGACGATGTTGGCGCCGACGTACACCCCGGTCGCGCTGCCCCGCAGCGTGGTCGGGTCGATCCCGGCGTCCTCGAAGGCCGTCCAGGACGTCTCCAGCACCAGCCGCTGCTGCGGGTCCATGGCCTCCGCCTCGCGGGGGCTGATGCCGAAGAAGTCCGCGTCGAAGCCGGGCAGGTCGGCGAGGAAGCCGGCCTCCCGGACGTAGCTCGTCCCGGAGTGCTCCGGGTCGGGGTGGAACAGGCTGTCCAAATTCCAGCCGCGGTCGGTGGGGAACGGGCCGATGCCGTCACGCCCCTCGCGCAGCATCGTCCACAGCTCCTCCGGCGAGCCGACGTCACCGGGGAACCGGCAGCCCATGCCGACGATGGCGATCGGCTCGTCGGCGGCGGCGGTGCCGACCGCCACCTCGGTACGGCCGGTCGCCAGCATGTGCTCGGCCAACGCCACCGGGGTCGGGTAGTCGAAGGCGACGGCCGCGGAGAGCCGGACGCCGGTGGCCTCGACCATCCGGTTGCGGAACTCGACGGCGGTGACCGAGTCGAAGCCGAGTTCCTTGAACGCCGAGGTCGGCTCGACCGCCTCCGGGCCCGGGTAGCCGAGCGTGAGCGCGACCTGGGCACGGACCAGCCCGACCACGTGGTCGAGGCGGTCCGCCTCGGGCAGGTCGGCCAGCTGACGGGCGAAGTCCGAGGAGGCGGCCGTCCCGGTCGGCTCCTGCTCCGCGACCGCCTCGGGGATGGTGTCGAACAGCCGGTTGGGCCGCAGCGCGGTGAACGACGGCACGAAGGCCGCCCAGTCCACGTCCGCGAGCACGACGGCCGGGTCACCGGCCGCCAGTGCGGTACGCATGGCCGCGACGGCGCGTTCCGGCGCCATGGGTGCCAGGCCCCGCTTGCGCAGGGAGGCCGACATCTCGTCGTCCACCAGCGTGCTCTCGGCCCACGGCCCCCAGGCGAGGGCGACGGCCGGCTGCCCCCGGCCGCGCCGCGCCTCGGCGAGGGCGCAGAGGTGGGCGTTGCCGGCGGCGTAGGCGGCCTGGCCGCCGCTGCCCCAGACGCCGGCGACGGAGGAGAAGAGCACGAACTCGTCGAGGTCCCGCTCCGCGAAGATGGCGTCGAGGTTGGCGGCGCCCGCGACCTTGGCGGAGACGACGTCGGTGAACTCGTCGAGGTCCATGTCCACGATGCCGGTGAGCTGCGCCAGCCCCGCCACGTGCACCACGGCGCGCACGTCGGGGTAGCGGTCGACCACCGCCGCCAGGGCCGTCCGGTCGGCCACGTCGCAGGCGACGACGTCGACCTGCGCGCCCAGTGCGCGCAGCTCGTCGAGCGCCTCGGCGGGGGCGGTGCCGCGCCGGCTCAGCAGGACGACCCGCTCGGCGCCGTGCCCCGCGTACAGCCGGGCCGCCTCGATGCCGAGGGTGCCGGTGCCGCCGGTGACCAGCACGGTGCCGGACGCGCCGCGCCAGCGCGGGGAGCCGCTCACCGGCGCGCGGTGCAGCCGGCGGACGAACACCCCGTCCGGGCGCACCGCGACCTGGTCCTCCCCGATGCCGGCGAGCACGCCGGCCAGCGCGGCGGCCGTCCGCCCGTCCAGGTGGGCGGGCAGGTCGACCAGGCCACCCCAGGTGTCCGGCAGCTCCAACGCGGCCACCCGGCCGAGGCCCCACACCTGCGACTGCGCCACCCCGGTCACCGGATCGGCCGGCGAGGTGGTGACGGCGCCGCGGGTGAGACACCACAGCGGGACGCCCCGCCCGGCGAGGGCACGGATCAGGTCGAGGGTGGCGGCCGCGCCCGCCGGGACACCGGGGCGGCCGGGCAGGAACGCCTCGTCGAGCGCGAGCAGGGACACCACGCCGGCCGGTTCGCCGCCGAGGTGGTCGGTCAGCCCGTCCCGGTCGGTGGTGACGACGCTGGCGCCGTGCGCGGCGAGCGCGTCGGCGACGGCGGCAGCCGCGTCCCCGGCCGACGCCGGGTCGGGGAGCACCAGCAGCCAGGTGCCGGTCAGCGTCCCCGGGGTGCCGCCGGGGCGGCGCTCCCATTGCGCCTGGTAACGCCAGCCGTCCAGAGCGGAGCGCTCCTGGCGCCCCCGGCGCCAGGCGGAGAGCGCGGGCAGCACCGACGCCAGGGGCGCCTGCGGGTCCACGTCGAGGGTGGTGACCACGGTGTCGAGGTCGCCGCTGTCCACCGCCGCCCAGAGGCCGTCGTCGTCGCCGGCCCCGTCGGCGGCGGCCGGCTCGACGCTGTCGCGCCAGTACCTTTCGTGCTGGAAGGGGTACGTCGGCAGGTCGACCAGGGACGGTCCGGACCGGCGGTAGAACGCCCCCGGGTCCACCGTGACGCCCCGGGTCTCCAGTCGGGCCACGGCCTCCACCAGGGCGCGCGGCTCGTCGGAGCCCCGGCGCAGCACCGACGTGGCGAGCACGTCGCCGTCCAGGCAGTCCGCCACCATCGTGGCCAGCACCGTGTCCGGGCCCAGTTCGAGGAACGAGGCGACGCCGGTCGCGGCGGCGGCGCGTACCGCGTCCGCGAAGCGCACGGTCGCGCGGACCTGCCCCACCCAGTACTCCGCCGTGGTCAGCTCGTCGTCCACCGGCGCGCCGGTGACCGTGGAGACCAGCGGGATCGTCGGCGGCGCGTACGTCACCGTCTCGGCCACCGCCCGGAACTCCGCGAGCATCGGATCCATCAGCGGCGAGTGGAAGGCGTGCGACACGGTCAGCCGCCGGGTCCGCCGGTCGGCGAACCGCGCGGCCACCGCCGCCACCGCCTCCTCGGTGCCGGAGACGACCACCGAGTCCGGGCCGTTGACGGCGGCGAGGTCGACGTCCGGGCCGAGCAGCGGCGCGACCTCGGCCTCGGTGGCCTGGACGGCGAGCATCGCCCCACCGGCCGGCAGCGCCTGCATCAGCCGGCCCCGCGCCGCGACCAGGCGGGCGGCGTCGGCGAGCGGGAACACCCCCGCGACGTACGCGGCGGCCAGCTCACCGATCGAGTGCCCGGCCAGGACCGACGGGGTGACCCCCCAGGACCGGACGAGCCGGTACAGGGCGACCTCGACGGCGAACAGGGCGGGCTGCGTCCAGCCGGTCTCGTGCAGCTCCTCGGTGTCGAGGATCTCGCGCAGCGGCCGGTCCAGGTGCGGGTCCAGCGCGGCGCACACCTCGTCGAACGCCGCCGCGAACTCCGGGTACGCCGCGTACAGCCCCCGGCCCATGCCGAGCCGCTGCGCGCCCTGCCCGGAGAAGAGCATCGCGGTCCCGCCGTCGGCCACCCGGCCACGCACCAGGTTGGCGGCCTGCCCGTCGCCGGCCAGGGCGGCCAGGCCGGCGCCCAACTCCTCGACGGAGGACCCGAGCACCGCGGCCCGGTGCGCGAAGCGGGTCCGGGTGGTGGCCAGGGCGTAGCCCAGCTCGGCCGGCTCCGCCTGCGGCAGCACGGCGGACAGCCGGCGCGCCTGGTCCCGCAGCCCGTTGGCGTCGCGGGCGGTGAGCAGCAGCGAGGTCACCGGCGCCGAGGCCGGCTCGGGCGCCTCAGCCTCCGGCGCCTGCTCCACGATGACGTGGGCGTTCGTGCCACTGAACCCGAACGAGGAGACCGCCGCCCGGCGCGGCTGTCCGGTCCGCGGCCACGGCGTGGCCTCGGTCAGCAGCCGCACGTTCCCGGCCGTCCAGTCCACCTGGTCCGACGGCTGCTCGGCGTGCAGCGTCGCGGGCAGCACGCCGCGCCGGATCGCCTCCACCATCTTGATCACCCCGGCCACCCCGGCGGCGGCCTGGGTGTGGCCGATGTTCGACTTCACCGAGCCGAGCCAGAGCGGGTCTTCCCGGTCCTGGCCGTAGGTCGCGAGCAGCGCCTGCGCCTCGATCGGGTCGCCGAGGGTCGTACCGGTGCCGTGCCCCTCGACCACGTCGACCTGGCGCGTCGACAGGCCCGCGTCCACCAGCGCCGCCTCGATGACGCGCTGCTGCGACGGTCCGTTCGGCGCGGTCAGCCCGTTCGACGCGCCGTCCTGGTTGACCGCGGAGCCCCGGACCACCGCCAGGACGCGGTGCCCGTGCTCGATCGCGTCGGACAGCCGCTCCACCAGCAGCACGCCGGCGCCCTCGGCGAAGCCGGTGCCGTCGGCGTCCGCCGAGTACGAGCGGCACCGCCCGTCCGGCGAGAGGCCCCGCTGGCGGGAGAACTCGACGAACGTCAGCGGCGTCGCCATGACCGAGACGCCCCCGACGAGCGCGAGCGTGCAGTCACCCCGGCGCAGCGCCTGGATCGCCAGGTGCAGCGCCACGAGCGACGACGAGCAGGCGGTGTCGACGGTGACCGCCGGTCCCTCCAGCCCCAGCGTGTAGGCGACCCGGCCGGAGACCACGCTGCCCGAGCTGTTGCTGTCGGCGTAGTCGTGGTACATCAGGCCGGTGAAGACGCCCGTCGGGCTGCCGGCGAGCGAGGCGGGGTCGATGCCGGCGCGCTCCAGGGTCTCCCACGCGACCTCCAGCAGCACCCGCTGCTGGGGGTCCAGCCCGACCGCCTCGCGGGGACTGATGCCGAAGAACGTCGGGTCGAAGTCCGCCGCGTCGTACAGGAAACCGCCGCGCGAGGTGTAGGACGTGCCCTCCCGCAGCGACTGGGGGTCGTACAGGGACTCCAGGTCCCAGCCGCGGTCGGTCGGGAACGCGCCGGTGGCGTCCGTCCCCGACTCGACCAGTCGCCACAGGTCCTCGGGGCTCGTCACGCCGCCGGGGTAGCGGCAGGCCATGCCGACGATCGCGACCGGCTCGTGCGCGGACGCCTCCACCTCGTGCAGGCGCTGCCGGGTCTTCTGCAGGTCGGCCGTGACCCGCTTCAGGTAGTCCCGGAGCTTGTCCTCGTTGGCCACTACGGTCGCCCTCCTCGCACTGTCATGAGATCCCCAGTTCGCTGTCGATGAGAGCGAAGACCTCGTCGTCGGTCGCGGCATCAAGATCGCCGCCGGTGGATGCCGACTCGCCGCCCAGCTTCGACAGCACGTCCCGCAGCCGCAGCGACAACCGGGTACGGGACTGCTCGTCGACGGTCGGCAGGACCGCCTCGAGGCGGTCGAGTTCGGCGAAGGCGGCCAGCACCGCGTTGGTGTCACCCGCCTCGCCGGAGAGTTCGGCACGCAGGTGCGCGGCCAGGGCGTTCGACGTCGGGTGGTCGAACACCAGCGTCGCGGAGAGCCGCAGCCCGGTCGCGGCGCTCACCCGGTTGCGCAGCTCGACTGCGGTCAGGGAGTCGAAGCCGAGCTCGTTGAACGGCCGGTCGGCGGCGAGCGCGGCCGGGTCGGGGTACGCCAGCACGCCTGCCACGTGGGTGCGGACCAGGTCGAGCAGGATGGCCTCGGCCTCCTCGGCGTCCCGGCCCGCGAGCCGCTGCCGCAGCGCGTCGACCGCGCCCGCGTCGGACTCGGTCACCCGCTTGGCGGGTACCCGGACCAGGCCGCGCAGCAGCGGCGGCACCATTCCCGCGGCGGCGCGGTCGCGCAGCGCCCGGTGGTCGAGCCGGACGGGCGCCACCATGCCCTGGTGCGACAGCGCCGCGTCGAACAGGGCCAGTGCCTCCTCGACGGAGAGCGCGTCGACGCCCGAGCGCGACATCCGCCGCAGGTCGGCCTCGGTCAGCTGCTCCGCCATGCCCGCCTGCTCCCAGCGGCCCCAGGCCAGCGACACCCCCGGCTGGCCGTTCGCCCGCCGGTGCTGGGCGAGCGCGTCCAGGTAGGCGTTGCCGGCGGCGTAGTTGCCCTGGCCGGGCCCGCCGAGCACCCCGGAGACCGAGGAGAACAGGACGAACGCCGTCAGGTCCCCGGTCAGCCGGTGCAGGTTCGTCGCGGCGTCGACCTTGGGCCGCAGCACCCGGTCGACCCGCTCGGGGGTGAGCGAGGAGAGGACGCCGTCGTCCAGGACACCCGCCGTGTGCACCACCGCGCGTACCGGGTGTGCGGCGAGCAGCGCGGAGAGCGCCGCGGAATCGGCTACGTCGCACGCGGCGACGGTGACCTCGGCCCCGAGGGCGACCAGTTCGGCACGCAGCTCGGCCGCGCCCTCGGCGGCGGGGCCGCTGCGGCTGACCAGCACCAGCTCGCGCACGCCGTGCCGGCTGACCAGGTGCCGGGCGACGAGCCGGCCCAGCACGCCGGTGGCGCCGGTGACCAGGACGGGCCCCTCGATCCCGGTCTCCGGGGCGTCGGCGACGACAGCGGCGCGCGCCAGGCGGGGCACCAGGACCCCGGCGCCGCGGACGGCCAGCTGCGGCTCGACGGAGCCGAGGGCGGCGGGCAGCCCCGGGCCGGCGTCCTGGTCGACGTCGACCAGCACGAACCGGTCGCCGTGTTCGGACTGCGCGGAGCGGATCAGGCCCCACGCCGCGGCCCCGGCCAGGTCGGTGACGTCGGCGTCGGCGCGGGTGGCCACCGCGCCGCTGGTCACCACGGCCAGGCGGGAGGTGCCGAACCGCTCGTCGGCGAGCCACTGCTGGGCGAGGGCGAGAACCTGGTGGGTGGCCGCCCGCGCCCGCACGTCCTCCGTCGCACCCCGTTCCGGGGCGCACCGCGCCACCACCACCTCGGGCACCGCGGCGCCGGCGTCGACGGCCTCGGAGAGGGCCGCCAGGTTCGGGTACGTCGGCCCGTCGAGGCCGCCGATCGCGTCCCCGAGGACCGCGACGGTACGCGGTCGGGGCGGCTCGGTCAGCGGCGTCCACTCCAGGTGCAGCAGCGACTCGTGACGGTCGCGGCGGAGTGCGGCGAGCTGCTCCGGCGACACCGGGCGCACCGCCAGCGCCTCGACCGAGGCGACCGGGGCACCGGTCGCGTCGGCCAGGGTGATCGCCGCCGTGCCGTCACCGGGCACGATGTGGGCCCGCAGCCGGGTGGCGCCCGTGGCGTGCAGGGTGACCCCGCGCCACGAGAACGGCAGCACCGGTGCGCCGTCGCCGGTCGCCGCCGCCGCGTGCAGGGCGGCGTCCAGCAGCGCCGGGTGCAGGCCGAAACGGCCGGCGTCGTCGTGCGCCTGCTCGGGCAGAGCGATCTCCGCGAACACCTCGTCCCCACGCCGCCACGCCGCCGTCAGCCCCTGGAAGACCGGGCCGTAGCGGAGGCCGCGCGCGAACAGGTCGTCGTACGTCGTGGAGACGTCGACCGGTTCCGCGTCCGGCGGCCAGGCCCGCAGGTCGGCGCCGGTGGCCTCGACCGGAGTCAGCCGGCCCAAGGCGTGGGTCGTCCACCCGTGCTCGTCCTCGGCCCGCGAGTGGACGCTGACGTCCCGCCCGCCGTCCGGCGCGGGTTCGCTCACGGTCAGCCGCACCTGGACGCCGCCGGAGTCCGGCAGCACCAGCGGTGCCTCCAGCGTCAGCTCCTCGACCCGCGGGCAGCCGAGCTCGCGGCCGGCGTACGCCGCCAGCTCCACCAGCGCCGCACCGGGCAGCAGCACCAGGTCCGCGACCGCGTGGTCGGCCAGCCACGGGTGGGTGGTCGACGCGAGTCGGCCGGTGTACACCGCGCCGCCGTCGGGCAGTTCGACCGTCGCGCCCAGCAGCGGGTGGTTCGTCCGTGTCTGGCCCAGCCCGCTCGCGTCGCCGGTGCTGGCGCCCGGCCGGGGCCAGTACGGCTGGTGTTGGAACGCGGAGGTGGGCAACTCCACCGTCCGGCCCGGCACCACCGTGGACCAGTCGATGGTCGTGCCGCGTACCGCGAGCCGGGCGAACGCGGCGGCGACGCTCTCGGTCTCGGCGCGGCCCTTGCGGCACACCGGGATCCAGGCGCCCTCGGCCACGTTCCGGCCGAGCGCGGTCAGCACCGCGTCGGGACCGATCTCCAGGAAGGTGGTGGCCCCGGAGGCGGACAGCGTGGCGACCGCGTCGGCGAACCGGACGGGTTCGCGTACCTGTCGCACCCAGTAGTCGGCGTCGAGCGTGGCGACCTGGCCCGTCACCGTCGAGACCAGCTCGATGGTCGGCTCCCGGCACTCCACCTGCGCGACGACCGCGCCGTACTCGTCGAGCATCGGGTCCATCAGCGGCGAGTGGAACGCGTGCGACACGGTCAGCCGCCGCGTCCTGCGGCCCCGCCCGCCGAGCTGTTCGGCCACGGCGAGGGTGGCGGCCTCCTCGCCGGAGAGCACCACCGACTCCGGCCCGTTCACCGCGGCGATCGCCACGTCGTCGGACAACAGCGGCGTGACCTCGTCCTCCGTCGCCCGCACCGCCACCATCGCCCCGCCGGCCGGCAACGCCTGCATCAACCGGCCCCGCGCCGCCACCACCTTCGCCGCGTCGGCCAGCGACCAGACACCCGCCACGTGTGCCGCGGCCAGTTCGCCGATCGAGTGCCCGGCCACGAGGTCGGGCCGCACGCCCCACGACTCGAACAACCGGAACAGCGCCACCTCGACCGCGAACAACGCCGGCTGCGTCCAGCCGGTCTGGTGCAGCTCTTCGGTGTCCCAGACCTCCCGTAGCGGCCGGTCGAGATGCCGGTCCAACTCGCCGCACACCTCGTCGAAGGCCCGCGCGAAGACCGGGAACGCCATCAGCTCCCGCGCCATCCCGACCCGCTGCGCCCCCTGGCCGGTGAAGACCATCGCGAGCCTTCCGCCGTCGGCCGTGCCGGTCACCACCTCGTCGCCGAGCAGCACCGCGCGGTGCGGGAAGCCGGCCCGACCGGTGGCGAGCGTGTACGCGACGTCGACCGGGCGCAGCGCCGGGTCCGCGCCGACGTGGGCGCGTAGCCGCGGGATCTGCTCCCGCAGCGCCTCCTCGGAGCGGGCGGAGAGCAGCCACGGCGTGAACGGGACGTCCGGCTCGTCGGCCGGGGCCTCCGGCTCGACCTGTTCCAGCACGACGTGGGCGTTGGTGCCGCTGATACCGAAGGACGACACGGCGGCCCGCACGGGCCGCTCGGCGGCGGTGAGGGGCACCGCGGCCGAGGCGAGGCGTACCGCGCCCGCCGTCCAGTCCACGTGCGGCGAGGGCTCGTCCACGTGCAGGGTCGGCGGCAGCAGGCCGTGCCGCAGCGCCAGCACCACCTTCATGACGCCGGCCACCCCGGCGGCGGCCTGGGTGTGCCCGAGGTTCGACTTGACCGAGCCGAGCAGCACCGGCGTCGCCCGCTCCTGGCCGTAGGTGGCGAGGATGGCCTGTGCCTCGATCGGGTCGCCCAGGGTGGTGCCCGTGCCGTGCGCCTCGACGACGTCGACGTCGGACGGGGAGAGCCGGGCGTCCGCCAGGGCGGCCCGGATCACCCGCTGCTGGGCCGGCCCGTTCGGCGCCGTGAGCCCGTTCGAGGCGCCGTCGGAGTTCACCGCCGAGCCGCGGACCACGGCCAGCACCGGGTGCCCGTGGCGGCGGGCGTCGGAGAGCCGCTCGACCACCAGCACGCCGACGCCCTCCGAGAGCGACGTGCCGTCGGCCGCGCCCGCGAACGACTTGCACCGCCCGTCGGGGGCGAGGTTGCGCTGCCGGGAGAACTCCAGGAACGGATTCGGCGTCGACATCACCGACACGCCGCCGGCGAGGGCGAGGGAGCACTCCCCGTTGCGCAGCGCCGAGACGGCGAGGTGCAGGGCGACCAGCGACGACGAGCAGGCGGTGTCGACGGTCATCGTCGGGCCCTCCAGCCCGAGCGTGTACGAGATCCGGCCCGAGATCACCCCGCCGGAGTTGCCGGCGGCCAGGAAGCCGTCGACCGACTCGGCGGAGTCGCCGAGCACAGTGGTGTAGTCGTTGTACATGACGCCCGCGTAGACGCCGGTGCGGCTGCCGCGCAGCGCGGTCGGGTCGATGCCGGCGCGCTCCAGCGCCTCCCACGACGTCTCCAGCAGCAGCCGCTGCTGCGGGTCCATCGCCAGCGCCTCACGGGGGGAGATGCCGAAGAAGCCGGGGTCGAAGTGGGCCGCGTCGTAGAGGAATCCGCCCTGGTCGACGTAGCTGGTGCCCGGCTTGCCCGGCTCGGGGTCGAGCAGCGCGTCGAGGTGCCAACCCCGGTCGGTGGGGAACGGGCCGATCGCGTCGCCGCCGCCGGCCAGCAGCCGCCACAGGTCCTCCGGGTCCCGCACGCCGCCGGGGAAACGGCACGCCATCCCCACGATGACGATCGGCTCGTGGTCGTGCCGGTCGGGCGTGACGTCCGTCGTCGCGGCGCGCGCCCCACCCACCTGCTGCACCAGGTAACCGGCCAGCGCCTCGGGCGTCGGGTAGTCGAACACCAGCGTCGCGGGCAACCGCAGCCCGGTCGTCGCGCTGAGCTGGTTACGCAGGTCGAGCGCGCTGAGCGAGTCGAAGCCGAGCTCCTTGAAGGCGCGGCCCGCCGGCAGCCGGTCAGCCCGCGCGTAGCCGAGCACGGACGCGACCCGGGTGAGCACCACCTCCAGCACCACCTCGTGCCACCGCTCGGCGGGCACCTCGGTCAGCCGCCGGGCCAGCGAGGAGCCGCCCACGGCCCGGCGGGCCGGGGCGCGGACGAGGCCGCGCAGCAGCGCCGGCGGCTCGACGTCGCCCCGACTGAACACGGTCAGGTCCATCGGCACCGGCGCCAGCAGCGCGTCGGCCGACCGGATCGCGGCGTCGAAGAGCGCCAGGCCGTCCTTGCTGGACAGCTCGCCCATGCCAATGCGCGCCAACCGACCCAGCTGCGCGCCGTCCACGTCGGCGGTCATCTCGCTGCGCTCGGCCCACAGCCCCCAGGCGAGCGAGTGGGCGGGCAACCCGGCGGCCCGCCGCCGCGCGGCGAGCGCGTCGAGCAGCGCGTTGGCCGCCGCGTAGGCGCCCTGGCCGGCGCTGCCGAAGATGCCGGCGGCCGAGGAGAACAGCACGAAGGCGGTCAGCTCGCCGGCCAGTTCGTGCAGGTGCCACGCCGCATCGAACTTGGGGCGCAGCGCGGTGGCCAGCCCCTCGGGGGTGAGCGTGGGGATGGTGGCGTCGGCCATCACACCCGCGGTGTGCACGACGCCGGTGACCGGGTGCGCCGCGAGCAGCGCCGCGACCTGGTCCCGGTCCGCCATGTCGCACGGCACCACCGTCACGATGGCGCCCAGGTCGGCGAGTTCGTCGCGCAGCTCGACCGCGCCGTCGGCGGCCAGCCCGCGGCGGCTGGTCAGCACCAGTTCGCGTACGCCGTACTCGGTGACCAGGTGGCGGGCGACCAACGCGCCGAGGGTGCCGGTGCCCCCGGTGACGAGCACCCGGCTGTCCGGGCCGAACGCGGCGGGCCCGGCGGCGTCGGAGTCGGGTACCCGGGCCAGGCGGGGGGCGCTCACCACGCCGTCGCGGATGGTGAGCACGGGCTCGCCGCTCGCCAGTGCCGCGGCGACCAGGGCGTCCGCCGTCTGGTCGGCCTCCAGCAGGACGATCCGCTCCGGGTTCTCGGCCTGCGCGGCGCGCACCAGGCCCTGGACCGCCGCGCCGGCCAGGTCGTCCGGGCGGGTCACCACGACGAGTCGGGTGTCGGCCAGGTCCGGTGCGGCGAGCCACTGCTGGATGGCCCCCAGCGCGTACTCGGTCAGCTCGGACGCCGCCGCGACGCCGGGCGCGTCGGAGAGGCACGGCAGGAACAGCGTGTCGGCGGTCGCGTCGGCCAGCGCCACCGGCGGCGCGTCGAAGACCGGCGTGCTGCCCAGCGTCTGCCAGGTACCTCGCTCGGCCGGCCCGACGGCCAGCGGCGACCGGTCCAGCCGGAACAGCGACTCGACGAAGCCGCTGCGCCCCCGCAACGCCTGCGGGGCCACCGGGCGTACGGTGAGCGCCGCCACGGAGGCGACCGGGGCGCCCACGTGGTCCGCCAGGAGCAGGGCGGCGCTGTCCGCCCCCGTCCTGGTGAGCCGGACGCGCAGGCTCGTCGCGCCCGTCGCGTGCAGCGTCACCCCGGCCCAGGAGAACGGCAGCCGCGGCGCACCGTCCCCCGCGTCGGCGGCGAGGGCGTGCAGGGCGGCGTCGAAGAGCGCCGGGTGCAGGCCGAAGCCGTCGGCCTCGATGCCCTCCGGCAGAGCCACCTCGGCGAACGTCTCGTCGCCCCGCCGCCACGCGGCCCGCAGGCCCTGGAAGACCGGACCGTACTGGAGGCCGAGCCCGGCGAGCCGGTCGTACAGGTCGCCGAGGTCGACGGCCTGCGCGTCGGCGGGCGGCCACTCGACGAGGCGCTCCCCCGCGTCGGTGGCGGCGGCGAGGACGCCGGTCGCGTGCCGGGTCCACATGCCGACCGTCGCCTCGGTGTCGGTCTGGCCGTAGACGCCGAACGCGCGGCGACCGTCCTCGTCCGGTGCCTCGACGGTGAGCCGCAGCGCCACCCCGCCCTGCGCCGGGACGACGAGCGGGCTGGTGATGACGAGTTCCTCGACGGTCGGGCAGCCGACCTCGTCGCCGGCGCGGACGGCGAGTTCGACGAGCGCCGTGCCGGGCAGCAGGACGGTGTCCAGGACGGCGTGGTCGGCCAGCCAGGGGTGCGTCTCCGGGCTGATCCGGCCGGCGAGCACGACCAGCTCCCGCTCCGGGACGGTGAGCGCGGCCCCGAGCAGCGGGTGGCCGACGACGTCGATGCCCAGGCCGCGGGCGTCCACGGCGGAGGCCGCGGCGAGCTGCCAGTACCGCTGGTGTTGGAACGGGTACGTCGGCAGCGGGGCCGGTACGCCGTGGGTGTGCCGGGACCAGTCGACGGCGACGCCGCGCACGTGCGCCTCGGCCAGGGAGAGCAGGAACCGCGACAGCCCGCCCTCGTCGCGCCGCAGCGATCCGACCAGTGCGGCCGGGGTGTCGGCGCGGTCCAGGATCTCGCGCACCCCCATGCCGAGCACCGGATGGGGGCTGATCTCGACGAGGACGTCGTGCCCGTCGGCGAGGAGGCGGTCGACCGCCTCCTCGAAGCGGACCGTGCCGCGCAGGTTGGTGTACCAGTAGCCGGCGTCGAGGGTGGCGGTGTCGACGACCGCGCCGGTGACGGTGGAGTACAGCGGCACGTCGGCGCCGCGCGGCCGGACGTCGGCGAGGACGCTCAGCAGCTCGTCCCGGATGGCCTCGACCTGCGCGGAGTGCGAGGCGTAGTCGACCGGGATCATCCGCATCCGTACGCCGTCGGCCTCGCACGCGGCCAGTAGTTCCCGCAGGGCGGCGGGCTCGCCGGAGACGACGGTGGCGGCCGGCCCGTTGACGGCGGCGATCGAGATCCGGTCGTCCCACGGGGCGATCCGCGCCGCCACGTCCGCCCGGGGCGCCGCGACCGATGCCATGCCGCCGCGTCCCGCCAGACCGGCGGCGATCGCCCGGCTGCGCAACGCGACCACGCGGGCGCCGTCGTCGAGGGAGAGCGCGCCGGCGACGACGGCGGCCGCGATCTCGCCCTGCGAGTGCCCCACCACGGCGGCGGGCTCGACGCCGTACGACCGCCACAGCGCCGCCAGCGACACCATCACGGCGAACAGCACGGGCTGCACCACGTCCACCCGGTCGAGCGACGGCGCGCCGGGCACCCCCCGGACGACGTCGAGCAGCGACCAGTCGGTGAACGCGTCCACGGCCTTCGCGCACTCGTCCATCCGGGCGGCGAACACCTCGGCGGTCTCCATCAGCTCGACGGCCATGCCCACCCACTGCGAGCCCTGGCCGGGGAACATGAAGGCGACCCGCGGCTCGTCCCCGAGCGCGGTGCCGGCGGCGACGGTGGGCGCGGGTTCGCCCGCCGCGACGGCGGCCAGGCCGGCCCGCAGCTCGGCCGGGTCCGCGCCGACCACGACCGCCCGGTGCTCGAACCGGCTGCGCGCCGCCAGGGCGGCGGCGACCTCCGCCAGGGCGGCGGAATGCCGGTCGAGGTGGGTCGCCAGCCGGGCGGCCTGCTCGCGCCGGGCGTCGGGGGTACGCCCGGAGAGCACCCAGGGCACCGGCCCGGTCGCCCCGGTGTCGGGCTGCGCGGCGTCCGGTACGTCGTCGGAGGCGGGCGGCTCCTCCAGGATCACGTGGGCGTTGGTGCCACTCACGCCGAACGACGAGACGGCGGCGCGGGACGGCTCACCGCCGCGGGGCCAGTCGACCGCCTCGGTCAGCAGGGAGACCGCGCCCCTGCTCCAGTCGACCTGCGCGCTCGGCGCGTCCACGTGCAGCGTCTTCGGCAGTATCCGGTGCCGCAGGGCGAGCACCATCTTGATGACCCCGCCGACGCCGGCGGCGGCCTGGGTGTGGCCGATGTTGGACTTGATCGAGCCGAGCCAGAGCGGGCGCTCCCGTTCCTGGCCGTAGGTGGCGAGGATGGCCTGGGCCTCGATCGGGTCGCCCAGGGTGGTGCCGGTGCCGTGCGCCTCGACCACGTCGACCTGTTGGGCCGACAACCGCGCGTTGGCCAGCGCCGCCCGGATCACCCGCTGCTGCGCCGGCCCGCTGGGGGCGGTCAGGCCGTTGGAGGCGCCGTCCTGGTTGACGGCCGTGCCGCGGACGACGGCGAGCACCCGGTGGCCGTTGCGGCGCGCGTCGGAGAGCCGCTCCACCACCAGCATGCCGACCCCCTCGGACCAGCCGGTGCCGTCGGCGGCGGCGGCGAAGGACTTGCACCGGCCGTCCGGCGACAGGCCCCGCTGCCGGGAGAACTCCACGAACGTCTCGGGGGTCGCCATGACCGTCACCCCGCCGGCCAACGCCAGCGAGCACTCGCCGCCGCGCAGCGCCTGGGCGGCGAGGTGCAGGGCGACCAGCGACGACGAGCACGCCGTGTCGAGGGTGACCGCGGGGCCCTGCAGCCCCAACGCGTACGCCACCCGGCCGGAGGCGATCGCGCCCGTGGAGCTGTTGCCCGCGTAGTCGTGGTACATCATCCCGGCGAAGACACCGGTGGCGCTGCCCCGCAGGGACACCGGATCGACGCCGGCGCGCTCCAGCGCCTCCCACGACGTCTCCAGCAGCAGCCGCTGCTGCGGGTCCATGGTCAGCGCCTCGCGCGGGCTGATCTCGAAGAACTCCGCGTCGAAGTCCCCCGCGTCCGGCAGGAAGCCGCCCTCGCGGGTGTAGGACTTTCCGGCCACGCCCGGCGTCGGGTCATACAGCTCGGCCACGTTCCAGCCACGGTCGGTGGGAAAGGGGCCGATTCCGTCGCGTCCGGCGGCGACCAGCTCCCACAGGTCCTCCGGGGTGCGCACCCCGCCCGGGTACCGGCAGGCCATGCCGACGATGGCGATGGGCTCGTGCGCCGCCTCCTCGGCGTCACGCAGCTTCCGCCGCGTATCGCGCAGCTCGGCTGTCGTCCGCTTGAGGTAGTCGAGCAGCTTTTCCTCGTTGTCGGGCATCGACGTCACTCCAGGGGCGGACCGGTCAGGGGATCGGGGTGCTAGAGCGGGATGTTCCCGTGCGTGCCGCGCCGCCGGGCTGGGCCGGCGGCGTCGGCGAAGACGGAGACGAGGCGGGCGCGGGTGTGCTCCGGGCGGACGACCTCGTCGACCACGCCGAGGTCCAGCGCCCGGCCGAGGCCACCGGCGACCCGCCGGTGCTCCTCGACGAGTCGCGCGACGAGTTCGGGCCGGCCGGTCTCCTCGGTCGCGGCGATCGTCCTGCGGTGCAGGACGCCGACGGCCGCCTCGGCGCCCATCACGGCGACCTCGGCGTCCGGCCAGGCCAGCACCGACGTCGCGCCGAGCGCCCGCGAGTTCATCGCGATGTAGGCGCCGCCGTACGACTTGCGGGTGATCAACGTGACGCGCGCGACGGTGGCCTCGGCGAAGGCGTACAGCAGCTTGGCCCCGCGCCGCACCACCCCGCCCCACTCCTGCGCGACACCGGGCAGGTAGCCGGGGACGTCGACCACCACGAGCAGCGGTACGCCGAGACCGTCGCACATCCGCACGAAGCGGGACGCCTTCTCGGCCGCGAGCGAGTCGAGGCAGCCGCCCTTGCGCAGCGGGTTGTTCGCCACGACGCCGACTGTGCCGCCGCCCAGCCGGCCGAGGCCGACGACCATGTTGGGTGCCCACTTCGGCTGGAGTTCCAGCAGGTCCGCGTCGTCGAGCAGCGCGGTCAGCAGCGGCCGGACGGGGTAGGCGCGCACCGGCGAGTCCGGCAGCAGCGCCCGCAGGTCGCGCGGCGCGCCGGCCCGGGCCGGGTCGAACGTGCCGGGCCGGGACAGCAGTGCCACCAGTCGCCGCGCCTGGTGGTAGGCGTC
This sequence comes from Micromonospora sp. CPCC 205561, assembly GCF_036906775.1. Lineage (NCBI taxonomy): Bacteria > Bacillati > Actinomycetota > Actinomycetes > Micromonosporales > Micromonosporaceae > Micromonospora > Micromonospora sp. CPCC 205561. The sequence goes on from NZ_JBAKHV010000047.1 coordinate 49,710, forward strand.
CTCCTCCGAGTCGGCGGGCACGTGCGTCACGCCCGACCGGCGGGAGTGCGCCTCCGGCCCGCCCAGCCCGGCCATGTCGATCTGCTCGCCGGTGACGCTGCGCACCACGTCCGGCCCGGTGATGAAGATCCGGCCGGCGGGCGCCTGGACGACGATGTCGGTGAGCGCCGGACCGTACGCGGCGCCGCCCGCCGCCGGACCCAGCACGACCGAGATCTGGGGTATCCGCCCCGACGCCCGCACCATGGCCGCGAAGATCGCGCCGATGCCGTGCATCGACTCGACGCCGCCCGCGAGCTTCGCCCCGCCGGAGTGCCACAGGCCGATCACCGGCACGCCCTCGGCGAGCGCGAGCTCGACGGCGTCACGGATGCGCAGGCACTCCGGCAGGCCCAGCGCCCCGCCCTTGACGGTCGCGTCCGTGCAGAAGGCGACCACCTTCTCGCCGGCGATCCGGCCACGGGCCACGGTGGCGGCGACGCCGTCCGGTTCGTGCAGCAGGGTCAGGGAGTCGTGGTCCAGCAGCCGGGGCAGCCGGCACAGCGGGTCACGGGTGTCCCGCTCGCTGATCACCGCGGTCATCGGTGATCAGCTCACCCGGCGCTCATGGCCC
>NZ_JBAKHV010000048.1:0-48418 GCF_036906775.1 Micromonospora sp. CPCC 205561
CGCCCCCGGCGCCGGCCCGCGGCCCGTGGCCGCCGCGGCCCGTGGCCGCCAGGGCCGGCGGGCGCCGGGGTCGCCCGGGGCCGCCCGTCAGGCGTCGGGGTTGACCGTCGCGGCCCGGCGGCGTACCTCCAGTTCGGCGGCCTCCTCCAGCGTGGGGGCGGTGCCGCCCAGGTGCGCCGGGAGCCACCAGCTGTCGTCGGGGCCGGCAGGCTTGTCCGGGTACTCGCGCTGGGCCCTCTCGACCAGGGCGGTGAGCCGCGTCTTGAGGTCGGCGGTCATCGCGTTGGCGTCCGGGTAGGAGGCCGGGTCCATCGGCTCCCCCACCAGGATGGTGATCGGGGTGTGCCGGCGGTTCAGGGTGCGCGGCCGGCCCTTCGTCCAGAGCCGCTGGGTGCCCCATAGCGCCACCGGCAGCACCGGCACGCCGGCCTCGGCCGCCATCCGGGTGGTCCCGCTCTTCAGCTCCTTCACCGTGAACGAGCGGCTGATCGTCGCCTCGGGAAAGACGCCGACCACCTCGCCGCGCCGCAGCGCGCTGACCGCCGTCGCGTAGGACCCGGCGCCGGCCCGGCGGTCCACCGGGATGTGTCGCATGCCGCGCATCAACGGGCCGGACACCTTGTGCGTGAAGACCGACTTCTTGGCCATGAAACGCACCAGCCGCTTCGCCGGGTCGGCGCCCAGGCCGCAGAAGATGAAGTCGAGGTAGCTGACGTGGTTGCTGGCCAGCACCGCCCCGCCGGTACGCGGCACGTGGTGGGCACCCTCGACGGTGATCTTCAGGTCCAGGACCCGGAACATCGTCTTGGCGGCGGCGATGACGGGCGGGTACACGAGTTCCGGCATGGCGCGAACTTACCCTGCCAGCCTGGACTCCATCCCTGCCCGCCACGCCCGGTACGGGCCGGGGCCCGGCACGCTCCCCGTGGCCGCGGGGACCGTGCGGCCGACCCCGGCCCGTGCCGCGCGGACGGGCGCGCCCGCGGTCAGTCGGTGAGCCGGTCCATGTCGAGCCGGCCGCGCGCGAACGCGTCGACCCGGCCCCACCGGCCCGGGATGTCCAGCACCTCGATCCGACCCATCCCGATCGGCAGCCGTGGCTCCACCGCGAGGTGCCCCTCGTGCGGCTCCAGGCCGAGCATCGTACGCAGCAGCAGCAGCGGCGTCCCGGTCGACCAGGCCTGCGGGCTGCACGCCGTCGGGTACTCCACCGGGAACTTGGTCAGCTCGCGGGGGTAACCCCCGAACGCCTCCGGCAGTCGTCCCTGGAAGTAGCTGGCCGCGTCGAGGATGCCGCTGGCGACGGCCGCCGCCTCCTCGGCGAAGCCGTACCGGCGCAGCCCCCAGGCGATGAACGAGTTGTCGAACGGCCAGATCGTGCCGTTGTGGTAGCCGATCGGGTTGTAGCGGACCTCGCCCTCGGCCAGCGTCCGCACCCCCCAGCCGGTGAAGAGCCGGGGCCCGACCAGGTGCTGCGCGATCTTCTCGGCCCGGTCGGGGTCGACGATCCCGCTCCAGAGCAGGTGGCCGATGTTGGAGCTCAGGACGTCGCACTGGCGGCCCTCCGGGTCCAGGGCCAGGGCGTAGTACTCGCCGTCGCGCACCCAGAAGTCCCGGTTGAACCGCTCCTTGAGCGCCGCCGCCTCCCGCTCCAGCCGGTCGGCGAAGTCCGGGTCGCCCCAGAACTCGCGGGCCAGCCGGGCGGCGCGCACCTTCGCGTCGTACGCGTACCCCTGCACCTCGCAGCTGGCCCGGGGGAACGGCGGCAGCTTGCCGTCGCGGTAGGAGATGGAGTCCCAGGAGTCCTTCCAGCACTGGTTCTCCAGGCCCGTGTCGGAGTTGCGCCGCTCGTACCAGATGTAGCCGGTGCCGACCAGGTCGGCGTAGCCGTCGATCCACGCCAGCGCGGCCCGGCACTCCCGTTCCAGCTCCTTGACCAGAGCCGAGTCGCCGCTCCACCGCTCGTACTCGTCGAGCAGGACGATGAACAGCGGGGTGGCGTCCACCGACCCGTAGTACGGCGAGTGCGGCTGCTCCTCGAAGGCGGCGGTCTCGCCGTAGCGCATCTCGTGCAGGATCCGGCCGGGGTCCTCGTCCCGGAAGTCGTCGAACCGGGTGCCCTGGAGCGAGGCCAGGATCCGCAGCGTGGTCTTCGACAGCTCCGGGGTGAACGGCAGCGTCTGCAGGCAGGTCAGGAGGCTGTCCCGACCGAACATGGTCATGAACCAGGGCAGCCCGGCGGCCGGCAGCGACGCCCCGCCGAGGGAGAGCGGCGAGAAGCGCAGCGCGGCCAGGTCGATCATGCTGCGCCGGTACGTCCTCGCCAGGTCCTCGTGCTGGCTGTTCACCTTGGGGGCCCGGGCCATCCACTCGTCCAGGTCGTGCTTGAGGGCGAGCCGCTCGGTGCTGTGCGCCCGCAGCCCCATCCGCAGGTCCCGGCCACCCGGGGAGAGCGCCAGGGTCTTGACGTCGATCTGGGTCTCCCACCGCTCGTTGGGTTCGAGGTGGATGGTGTAGGAGAAGCCGTCGCGGTCGTACCGGGCCGGCGGGGACGCGCAGATGGCCGTCTCCCGGATGAAGTTGCCCCGCCGGTAGCCCAGCCGTAGCCGGTCGGCCTCCACCTCGGTGTAGAGCTCGCCCTTCTTGTTCAGGATCTCGTCCTTGATCTGGAACAGGTCGGCGAAGTCGGCGCCCGCGGCCATCCTGATCTCCAGGTCGACCGGCTTCTCGTCGTGGTTCAGGATGGTGATCGTCTCCCGGAAGCTGCCCCCCACCGCCCGCTCCCGGACGATCGACAGCTTCGCGTCGACGTAGTGCGTCGCCATGCCCGGCACCAGGAAGAAGCGGGCCTCGTAGTACTGGAGGTCGTCGTACGAGAGCGGGGTGAGCCGCTCTCCGTCGACGGTCAGCACCCAGGTCGACAGGTACCGGGTGTCCAGGGAGAAGAAGCCGGTCGGCTCGCTGGGCGTCCCCTCGATGTCGCCGGTGTCCTGCGACACGACGAAGGTGCTGCCGTCCAGGATCCGGATCGTGTTGCTCTGCGCCATCACCGCACCTCCTGCTGCGCCTCGAAGTGGCGGCGCGGTCCCCGGGCGTCGGGGTGGCTCGGGAAGAGCCGCTCCAACTGCACCACCAGCCGGAGGTCACCGGTCACCGTCATGTCCCCCCGCAGCAGCGCCGCCACCCCGTGCTCCCGGCCGGCGGCGAGGTCCTCGAAGAGGCCGGGGCTGGTGCCCACCACGGTGTCGGCCTCCTGGTCCTCCTGGCTCACCTGGAGCCGGCCCTGGTCGATGCGCAGCAGCCAGTGCGTCGTCTGCGCGCCCTCGTGCAGGTCCAGGCGCAGGGTCCCGGAGGACTTCGCCAGCAGTGGGTCGTACCCCCGCCGGTCGAGGCCCTCGAAGAACCTCGTGGTCGCGTCCGCCATCGGGTCCACTCCTCCCGTCGGTTGGGTCCCGACCGGGGTCCCCCGCCGGCGCCGGGCCAATCTCGCCCGGATCGGGTGAGTCGCCCGCCCGGCGCGTCGCACCCCGGCGGTAGCCTCCGGACGGATCGTTCTACGACGGGAGTGGCATGGCGGGCGACGGACCGCGGGTCGACCGGGGGCGGGTCCTCGCCTACCGGGCGGCCGCGCAGGAGCTGCACCGTCCGGCGTTGCGGCCGGCGGAACTGGCCGTGGCGGAGCTGGGCGTGCAGGACACGCCGCACGGTTCCGCGCGGCTGGCGCTCGCGGCGCGGGGCGTGACCGACGTCGACGACGACCGGCTGGAGCTGGTCTGGTCGATGCGCGGCGCGCCGCACCTGCACCGACGGGCCGCGCTGCCCACGCTGGCCGCCGCCCTCTGGCCGCTCAGCGACGCCGACGCCACCCGCCGCATCGCCGGGCAGATCCGCGACGGCGCGAAGCAGGGGCTGGCCGCGTTCCGGGCCGCGGCGCGCGCCTTCTCCGCCGTGGTGACCGCGCCCACGGCGCGCGGCGAGGCGAGCCGCGCGGTGAGCGACCGGGTGCCGGCGGAGCTGACCTACGACTGCGGTCCGTGCGGCTCGCGGCACGTCTCCGGCGCGCTCTTCCAGCAGGCCGGCCTCGCCGGAGGCGTACGCCTGGAGGTCTCCGGGCGGGCGACGACGCTCGCGCCGCTGCCGGGCTGGCCCGGTCCGCCGGCCGAGGCGGCGGGCACCGGCGCCCTGGTGCTGACCTGCCTGCGGCTGCTCGGGCCGGCGTCGACGGCGGACGTCGCGGGTTTCCTCGGCACCACCGCCACGGCGCTGCGGCCCGTGTGGCCGCAGGGGCTGGTCGAGGTGCGGGTGGACGGCCGGCGGGCGTGGCTGCCGGCGGAGCGGCTCGACGCGCTGCGCGAGGCCCGGCCCCTGCCGGGGGTCCGGCTGCTGCCGCCCGGCGACCCGTTCCTCCAGGCCCGCGACCGCGACGTGCTGGTTCCGCAGCGGGCGCGCCAGCCCCAGCTCTGGCGGGTGATCGGCAGACCCGGGGCGCTGCTCGTGGACGGCGACGTGGCCGGCACCTGGCGCGCGAAGCAGGGCGGCCGGGGCGTGCTGGAGGTGAGCGTCACGCCGTGGGGCGCGCTGTCGGGCCGGGCGCGCCGGGAGGTCGAGGCGGAGGCCGCCGGGGTGGCGGTCGCCCGGGGCGCCGGCGACGTCCGGGTCACCGTGTCGGCGGACTGACCGCGTGCCGGGTCGCCCCCGGCACCCGGCGGCCCGCCACGCCGGCTCCCGCCCGCGCGGGGAGCCGGCGCGCCGCGGCGGACGGGTCAGTTGTTCGGATCGTCGGCGCTGATGTCCGCGAGCACGGACTGCGGCTCCCGCTCCACGGCGAGGTCGCCCATCGAGACCAGGCCGACCAGGCGCCCGTCGTCGATCACCGGCAGCCGGCGCACGGCGTAGGTCCGCATCAGGTCCGCGGCGGCCACCGCGTCGTCGTACTGGCTCACGGTGATGACGTCCTTGCTGGTGATCTGGTGGAGCGGGGTCGAGTTCGGATCCATGTTCTCTGCCACGCCCCGGACCGTGATGTCCCGGTCCGTCACGATGCCGACGACGTCGTCGCCGTCGGTCACCACCACGTCGCCGATGGCGCTGTCCCGCATCTCCTGGGCGGCGGCGATCAGCGTGTCGTTGCCGTCCATCGTCACCAACCGGGTCGTCATGAACTCTCCGACCGTTGTCATGGTGCTCCCCTCTCGGTGTCGGCACGCCCCGTCTACCCGCCGACCGGACGGGGTAACGCGGGCTCGCGTCGCCCGCGCGAGGGCCGCCCGGGCTGTCGAGCGCCGCGGGGTGGCCGGCGTCAGCCGCGCGGCGGGATGCCGTAGAGGCGCTCGACGCGCAGCCGGAGCACGAGGCGCCCCTCGGCGACCATCGCCCGCCGGTAGTCGGCCCAGTCGGGGTGCTCGCCCTGGATCGCCCGGTAGAGGTCGACGAGTTCCGCCACGGTCGCGTCGTCCGGGTCGGCGGCCACGGGCGTCAGCTCGGCGCGCGCCTCCGCCACCGCGTACGCCCAGCCGTCGGCACTGCTCACGTGGAAGGAGGCGCGCGGGTCCCGGCGCAGGTTCGCGGTCTTGGCCCGGCCGTCGGTCACCGAGACCCGGATCAGCGCCGACCCGCGGTCGAAGGCGTAGACCACGGTGGAGAGCTGCGGGCGCCCGTCGCGCCGGAGCGTGGCCAGCACCCCCAACCGGCGGCCGGCGATCAGCTCCGTCAACGCCCGCTGGGTCTCGTCGTCCGCCACGGCAACCTCCGCTCGACCGGTCACGCGTTCCCATCGAACCACGGCGGGTGCCCATCCGCCCCGTACGCCGACGCGCCGGGCCCCCGCCGCGGTCGGCGGGGGCCCGGCGGACGCGTCGGTCAGCGGCGCTCGGCGGCGACCAGCTCGGCGAGCTGCACCGCGTTGAGCGCGGCGCCCTTGCGCAGGTTGTCGTTGGAGCAGAACAGCGCGAGGCCGTGGTCGACCGTCTCGTCGGCGCGGAGCCGGCCGACGAAGGTCGGGTCCTGACCGGCGGCCCGCAGGGGGGTCGGCACGTCGGCGAGCGCCACGCCGGGCGCGCCGTCGAGCAGCTCGCGGGCCCGCTGCGGCGTGATCGGGCGGGCGAACCGGGCGTTGATCTGGAGGGAGTGGCCGGTGAAGACGGGCACTCGGACGCAGGTGCCGGAGACCCGCAGCCCGGGGAGCTCCAGGATCCTGCGGCTCTCGTTGCGCAGCTTCTGCTCCTCGTCCGTCTCGAAGCTGCCGTCGTCGACGATCGAGCCGGCGAGCGGGAGCACGTTGAACGCGATCGGCTGGGCGAACGCGCGGGGCGCCGGGAACTCCACCGCCGCGCCGTCGAAGGCGAGACCGGTGGCGTGCTCGGCGACCTTGCGGACCTGCTCGTCCAGCTCGGCGACGCCGGCCAGGCCGGCGCCGGAGACCGCCTGGTAGGTCGAGACGACCAGGCTGACCAGTTCCGCCTCCGCGTGCAGCGGGCGCAGTACGGGCATCGCGGCCATCGTCGTGCAGTTCGGGTTGGCGATGATCCCCTTGGGGCGTACGGCGGCGGCGTGCGGGTTGACCTCGGCGACGACCAGCGGCACCTGCGGGTCCATCCGGAACGCCGAGGAGTTGTCGATGACGACGGCACCGGCGGCGGCGACCCGGGGCGCGAGCTCCTTCGCGGTGCCCTTGCCGGCGGAGAAGAGCACGATGTCGAGCCCGGAGTAGTCGGCGGTGGCCGCGTCCTCCACGGTCACCTCGCCGTCGCGCCAGGGCAGGGTGCGCCCGGCCGACCGGGCCGAGGCGAACAACCGCACCTGCTCCGCCGGGAACTCCCGCTCCGCCAGCACCTGCCGCATCACGCCACCGACCTGGCCGGTGGCCCCCACAATGCCGATCCTCATGCCCGCGAGGCTACCCAGAGCCGGGGGCCCGGCGGGAACGCTTTCCCACCGGCCGGGGCCCGCCCGGCCGCGGCCCCGACGGGCCGGGCCACGGTGCGGGACGGAACGACACCGCCGGACGGCCCGCCTCTCCGCAAGAATCGCGGGCCGGCGGGGCGGCCCACCGGAGCATCCACGCCGGTCGCCCCGTCGCGGCGGCGTCGCCGGGCGGGGGCGGCGCGACCCAGATCACACCGCCCCGGCCGGTCAGGAGTCGTGCTCGACCAGCTCGCCCAGGCCGGCGGCGGCGAGCTCGTCGCGGATCACCGCGGCGTCACCCTCCACCACGAGGGTCAGTTCCTCCGGGCGCAGGTGCGCGGCGGCCGCCGCGGAGACCTCCGCGACCTCGGCGGCGAGCAGCGACTCCCGCAGCCGGGCGTGGTAGTCGTCCGGCAGGTCGTACACGACAAGGGTGGTCAGCGCGGAGGCGATCGCCCGGGGGCTCTGCAACTCCACCGAGAGCTGCCCGGCACGCCAGGAGCGCGCCACCGCAAGCTCGTCCTCGGTCACCCCCGTGTCGCGGGTACGGGTGATCTCGCCGACCGCCTCGACCAGGGCCGGCACGGTGACCGCCGTCTGCACCCCGGAGCTGACCCCGAACCGGCCGAACCGGCGGGACGAGGCGAAGTCCCCGCGGATGCCGTACGTGTAGCCGCGCACCTCGCGGATGAGGTGGTTGAGCCGGGAGGTGAACGCCCCGCCGAGCACCGTTCCGGCGAGCGTCATCGGCACGTGGTCGGGGTGGGCGCGGTGCGGCGACGGGTGGCCGAGCCGCAGCGTGGACTGCACCGAGCCGGGACGGTCCACCAGGATGACCCGCCGGCCGGGGCGGGTCGGCACCTCGATCGGGCCGCCCTTGTCGGCCGGCCCGCCGCCGGTGCCGGCGAACGCGGTCGCGGCGAGGGCGTCGAGGTCGAGCCGGTCCAGGTCGCCGGCGACGACGAGGGTGCCCGGGCGGAGGAACCACTCGGAGTGGAAGACGGTGACGTCCTCCACGTCAAGTGCGGCCACCGAGTCCGGGTCGCCGTACAGGGGGCGGCCCCAGCGGTTCTCCGCGCCGAACAGGTCGGCGCGCAGGGCCGCGTCCGCGCGCGGGCCGGGATTGGCCCAGTCCATCCGCAGCGCGGTCGCCTCGTCGTCGCGGACCCGCCGCACGTCGTCCGGATCGAGCTTCGGGGTGCGTACCGCCTCGGCGAGCAGCCCCACGGCGGCGCTCAGCCGCTCCACCGGCACCTGCACGCTGACCTGGAAGGAATCCCAGTCCAGCCCGGTCACCAGCTCGGTGCCGAGCCCCTCGATCGCCAGCGCGTACGCCGTCGCGTCGCGCTGCGCGGTCCCCTCCTCCAGCGCCTTGGCGAGTACCGCGCCGAGCCCCTCCTTGCCGGTCGACTCGCGGCCGGCGCCCGCGTCGAGCAGCAGCAGCGCCATGGCCAGGTTCTGCCCGGGCAGGTGCGCGGCGACCACCTGACCGCCGGCCACCGTGCGGCGGACGACCTGCGGGAACCGGTAGGGGCGGGCGACGCCCGGCCCGGGACGGTCGGTGATCAGCGTCATCAGGGCTTCTCCTCGGGCAGGTAGGTCAGGGTCACCCGGTCGTCGGCGGCGAGCACCTCGGCGGCGGCCTCGGCGATCTGCTCGGCGGTCACCGCGAGCCAGGCCGGCAGCCGTCCGGCGGCCCTCGCCGGGTCACCGAACTGGGTGGCGTAGCGCCCGAGCGTGTCCGCCCGGCCGTCCACCGTGGACATCTGCCGCCACCACGAGGTGCTCAGCAGTGACTTGGCCCGGTCCAGCTCGGCGGCGGTGACCGGGACGGTGGCCAGCTCGTCGACCACCTCGGCCAGCCCGGCGGCCAGCCGATCGGCGCTGATGCCGGGGCGGGCCGTGGCGGTGGCGATCAGCGGCGCGGGGGCGTGCGCCAGGTCCACCCCGTACGCACCGACGAGATCGGGCTGGGCGATCCGCTCGCCGTCGGCGAGGCGCTGGTAGAGGCGGCTGCCCCGGCCGCTGCCCAGCACGGTGGCGAGCACGGTCACCACGTCGTAGCCGGGGCTGCCGAAGGGGTGGGTGCGGTGCGCCACGTAGACGCGGGGCGCCGGCACCTCGGCGGTGACCGTCTCCACGGCGGGTCGGCCGGTGGCCGGGACGTGCCGACCGTCCGGCGCCGGCGGGATGTCCGCCCGGGGCGGGATCGCGCCGAAGTACTTGTCGGCCAGCGCGAACACCTCGGCGGCCGAGGCGTCGCCCACCACCGTCAGGACCGCGTTGTTCGGCGCGTAGTACGTCTCGTGGAACGCCTGGAAGGTCGCCAGGTCGGCGGCGTTCAGGTCGGCCATCGAGCCGATTGTGGCATGGTGGTAGGGGTGCCCGGGCGGGAAGAGCAGCGGCAGCAGCCGCAGCCAGGCGTCGCCGTAGGGCACGTTGTCGTAGCGCTGGCGCCGCTCGTTCTTGACCACGTCCCGCTGGTTGTCCAGCGTCTCCTGGGTCAGCGCGGGGACGAGGCCGCCCATCCGGTCCGCCTCCAGCCACAGCGCCAGTTCCAGGTGCTCGGCCGGGACGGTCTCGAAGTAGTTGGTGCGGTCCGGGTTGGTGGTGGCGTTGAGCGAGCCGCCCGAGCCCTGCACCAGCTTCATGTGCTCGGTCTTGGCCACGTTGACCGAGCCCTCGAACATCAGGTGCTCGAAGAGGTGGGCGAAGCCCGTCTGCCCCTCGGGCTCGTGCCGGGAGCCGACGTCGTACCAGAGGTTGACGGCCACCGCGGGGGCGGTGCGGTCCTCACTCACCACCACACGCAGGCCGTTGTCCAGTCGGGTCGTCTCGATGGGCCAGGGGTAACCGCTGTCGGGCATGGCACGACGCTATCCGATCACGCGCGCCGGAAGGGGACACACCGCACGCGGCGAGGCATCGACGGCCGGTGGCCGGGTACCGGGGAGGGATGCCGCCTGCCGCCAGCCTGACCGACCGCGCCGCCGTCGCGGTCGAGCACGCGACCGCCGCCCTGACCCGGCTCCGCCGGGCGCGCCTGCTGCACCCCGCGGGCCGCTCCTTCGTGGGCGAGGTCACCGTCTGGGGCACGCCCGGCCCGCCGACCGGGGTGCCGCTGCTGGACGACCCGGGGCGCTTCCCGGCGACCGTCCGGCTCTCCAGGGGGGTGCCCACGCCGGAGGGCTGGCCGGACGTGCTCGGGCTCGCCGTGCGGCTGCACCGGGACTCCGGCCGCCCCTTCGACCTCCTGGTCAGCTCCAGCGGGGCGGCGCCCGTGCTGCGGAACCTGCCGCTGCCGCGGCGGCGCTTCGCCGGGACGTACAGCACGATCATGCCGTTGCGGGCGGGGCGGCGGCGGCTCTTCCTGGCCGCGCTGGCCGACCCGGACTCCCCCGACCTGGGACGCAGCCTCGCCGAGGTGGCCACCGCGGCCCGGGCGGACGCGCCGCGCCTGGTGCTCGCGGTCGCGTCCGCCGTCGGGCCCTGGCGGCCGTTCGGAGAGGTCGGCTTCGGTGCCCAGCTCAGCGCCCGGGAGGACGCCGCGCTGGCCTTCGACCCGATCGGCAACCTGCCGCCGGGGCTGCGGGCGGTGGGCCCGATCGCCTGGCTGCGGGAGCAGACCTACCGGGGCTCGCGACGGGCCCGGGGCGCCGTGCCTCAGTCGGGGGGTTCGATGGGGGTCACCGTCTGATCGGAGGTGCGCTGCTCCAGCACGGTGTCCGGCGCGGCGTTGCGGTCCTCCTCCCGGATGTCGGACTCGGCGAGGATGGCCTCCGCCTGCGCCTGGGGGTCGTCGCTGCCGACCGCCGCCTCCTCGGGCAGCAGGTGGGCGCGGGACTCCACCCGTTCCTGGTCGCTCTGTTCGTGACTCATGACCGCACACATACCCCGCCGACGGCTCCGCCACGCGGCCGGCGCCGCCCCCTCGCGCCGTCTCCCGGCGGGCCACGGTCAGCATCACCGAAGTTATCGCCGGGCTCATCGACGGCGATAAAATCGGACCGAGAGCTTTACGACGACCGGGTGGACCTTCCCGCACCGTCGGGTACGCTGGTCCGCGTGACGCGTTCGTATCGATGGTTTAGGCAGCCGGCTCGCACGCCGGTGACTTCTCCATGATCTGACGTCACCACATTCGAGCCGGCCGGGCAGGAGCTCTCGCTCCTGCCTTTTGCGTACGAGCAGCCGGCTCGACCCGGGCACCGGCCCCGGGGCACGGTCGGCGGAAGGACTTCCACCGTGACGACCCCGGAAACCCATCGGGTCATCGACCAGCGGATCGACCGCGTCGTGCCGCTGACCACCCCCGCCCTGCTGCACCACGAACTGCCCCTCGACGACACCCTCGCCTCGGCCGTGCTGGCCGGGCGGCGCGCGGTCGGCCGGGTGCTGGACCGCGCCGACGACCGGCTCCTGGTGGTGGTCGGCCCGTGCTCGGTGCACGACCCGGCCGCCGCCCTGGAATACGCCCGCCGGCTCGCCGCCGCCGCCGAGCGGGTGGCCGACGACCTGCTGGTGGTGATGCGGGTCTACTTCGAGAAGCCGCGCTCCACGGTCGGCTGGAAGGGCCTGATCAACGATCCCGGGCTGGACGGTTCCGGTGACGTCAACACCGGACTGCGTACCGCCCGGGCGCTCCTGCTCGACGTGATCCGCCTGGGGCTCCCGGTGGGCTGCGAGTTCCTCGACCCGATCACCCCGCAGTACATCGCCGACACGGTGGCGTGGGGCGCGATCGGCGCGCGGACGGTGGAGAGCCAGGTGCACCGGCAGCTCGCCTCCGGGCTGTCCATGCCGATCGGCATGAAGAACCGCCCCGACGGCAGCATCGGCACCGCCGTGGACGCCATCCGGGCCGCCGGCGTGCCGCACGTCTTCCCCGGCATCGACGTCTCGGGCACCCCGGCGATCCTGCACACCAGGGGCAACGCCGACGGGCACCTGGTGCTGCGCGGCGGCGGCGGCCGGCCCAACTACGACGCCGAGTCGGTGGCCGGCGCCCTGACGCTGCTGCGGGCGGCCGGCCTCCCCGAGCGCGTGGTGATCGACGCGAGCCACGCCAACAGCGGCAAGGACCACCGCAACCAGCCGCGGGTGGCGGCCGACGTGGCCGCGCAGCTCGACGCCGGGCAGCGCGGGATCGTCGGGATCATGCTGGAGAGCTTCCTGCTTCCCGGCCGCCAGGACCTCGACCCGACCCGCGAGCTGACCTACGGCCAGTCGGTCACCGACGCCTGCATCGGCTGGGACAGCACCGAGGAGGTCCTCACCCACCTGGCGGCCGCGGTCCGCTCCCGCCGCCGCACCCCGGCCCCCGCCCCCGCCTGAGACGCCGGCGGCGGGCGGGACGCGCTTCGCCCGACCGGGCCGCGCCCAGCCGGCCGGTCCCTGGGAGGCACGGACAGCACAGCGCCGCCCCCGGGCCCTGGTGGGCTCGGGGGCGGCGCCGGTGTCGGTGTGCAGGTCGCCTCTCGGCGAGTGGCACGACGCGGCTCCAGCCGGACGGTATTCCGCGAAGGCAATTTGGTGAGGCCCGGGGACACTGGACACACCGACACCTGACTCAACGGGCGACCCCCCGCCGGTGTTCCGGCCCCGACCGTGAGCGCCGTCACGCCCCGCCCCCGCGCCGGGGCGCGGACCGGAGCCGGGCCGGTGCGGGGCACGGCGGCGCCGGCCGAGGGCGCCGCCCGCGCGGGGGCGAAGTTTGACCGATTCGGACTCGGGTAGCTGAGCCGACGTGACCGACGACGCACCCGTGACCGACGTACCCGCGACCGAGGAAGAGGGCTCCGCGACCGAGGAACCGGACGCCCGACGCCTCGACGACCTGCTCGAGGACCTCTACCACGGCCAGGAGCGGATCAGCCAGGCGGACATCTACCGCCGGGCGGTCGCCGCGGAGCTTCCCGCGCGGCTGCTCACCCGGATCTCCGCGCTGCCCGAGGGCGAGTACGCCGTGGACGAGGCGGCCGACCTGCTCGGCGGATCGGTGACCTGACCCCCGCAGCGCCGGCCGCCGGCCCACCCGCCCCGGGAGGACGGCGCCGACGAGAAGAAGGAGAGCGAGATGCCCCATCACGAGGAGCGGCACGAGGAGCTGCCGGCGCTCGGTCAACCCCCGGAGGGCCAGGACACCCTGCCCGAGCCGGACTTCGCCAACGAACACGACCGCACCGCCGTCGACCGGGACATCATCACCGGCGCCGACGCCGACGAGCGCGAGCCGGAGACGTCCCGCGGCTGGGCCGGCGAGGACCACGGCACGACCCCGACCTGATCGCCGCACCGACACGACGAGGGGGGCCGGCGAACCGCCGGCCCCCCTCCCGTCGCGCGCTCAGTCCTCGTCGTGCCCGTCGCCCTCGGCGGCCCGCTGGGCCACCGCGTACGCCATCTGGAGGAAGTCGGAGACGGCCACGGCGGTCAGCGCGGTGGCCACCAGCCGGGTCAGCCGGGGGGCGAGCACCAGCCCGCCGGTCAGCCCGGTGGCGACCCAGACGGCCAGGCAGAACGGGCAGCTCAGCAGCTCCCCGATCGCGTGCCGGGTGGAGCTGCCCTGGTCCCGGACCTGTTCCATCACCTCGCCGCTGCCGATCGGCTTGTCGTACCGGGTGAAGGGCGCGCGCAGCGGGCTGGTAACCGCGTCCTTGGTGAGCAGCCGGCTCAGCTTGTGGGTGGCGATGCCGAGCAGCACCACGTCGGCCGGCGCGGGCCGCTCCGGCACCGGTCGGCCGGTCACCTTCACCAGCCCGGCGATCCCGGCGGCCACTCCCGTGTAGGTGCCCATCGACACCAGATACCCGCCGAGCGGGCGATGCTCGTGGGGCGCGTACGCCTGGCGCAGTCGCGCCACCTTTTCCTTCAGGGCGGTCACCCGGTCTCCTCGATGTCTGGTTCGTGCGGTCCGGCCTCAGCCGGCCTGCAGGTTGTCGGCCACCTCGCGGGCCAGGCTGTCCAACGCCTGGTCGGCGAGCCCCACGGCGTCCGGCCCGCCGGTCAGGTCGAGGCGCGCCCGGGCGCCACCGGCCTGGGCGGGCTCCACCCGGATCTCGGCCGACCAATCGTCGGCCGCGCTCCACCGGGCCCGTAGCTCCTCGGCGCTGACCTCCTCCGCCGGGCTGCCGTCGACCCGCAGCGGCTCGGGCAGCCACGCCGACGCCCGGGCCGGATCGGTGGCGGTGCTGAACACCACCTCCGGCGGCGCGGACATGCCGCGCTCGGCGGACGCCATCACGCGTCCCGCAGCCGGTGCGGGTCGACCTCGCGCCCGGGGTGGCGGGCGAGGTACTCGGTCTCCAGCTCCGCAGTGCGCCGCAGGTGGTTGGCGAGCGCGGAGTCCGAAGCGTGCCGGAGGGTGTCCAGGCGGGTGCGGTGCAGGCTCTGCATCTCCCGGATCAGGTCCTCGTCGTCCAGCTCGGCCGGGTCCACGCCGAGCAGCTCGCCGGGCGAGTCCGCCTCGCCCGAGGCCCTGTCGTGGACGTTGTCGCCGTCCCACTCGGGCATCCGCTGCTCCGGGCTGCCGAAGTCGTCCTGCCGTACCGATCCCGTCATGATCGACCCCCTGGTCTGGTTTGGCCTCGCGTCTAGACGGATGCCCACACCGGATGGCACCAAACCATCCGTGACTACGACACCCCGTCGGAGACTCCCGCGCCCCCCGGTACTCTCGATGCCATGAAACGGCTCTGGACCCCGGCGTGGATCGCGCGCCACGTGGCCATGGTCGTGCTGGTCACCGCCTTCCTGGGGCTGGGCTGGTGGCAGGTCAGCCGGGCCGCCGCCGGCAACGCGATCAGCTGGGGTTACGCCGTCGAGTGGCCGATCTTCGCGGGCTTCGTGGTCTTCGTGTGGTGGCGCGAGGTCCGGCACACGCTGCGCGGGCCGGCTACGTCTCCCGACCAGGCGTCGGCCGCCGCCGCGACGCGCACGGCCGAGGCTCCGGCGGGCACCGCGACGCGCCCGGTCGTACGCCGGCCGGTGCGGGTCGCGCGCGCGGCCGGCACCGCCGCCGTCGGCGAGGACGCCGACCTGGCCGCGTACAACCGCTATTTGCAATGGTTGAACGACAATCCGGGCGCCAAGCCCGGCGACTACCCCGGCTGAGACCGGGGACGAAGGGACGGACGACGGTGGGCGCAGCGCTGACCCGGTACCGCGTGATCGCCTGGATCGTGGGCGTGGCGCTGATCCTGCTGGTCGTGATCGGCATGCCGATGAAGTACGGCTTCGACAACCCGATCCTGGTGGAGACCGTGGGGCAGGCGCACGGCTTCCTCTACATGGTCTACCTGGTCGCCGCCTTCGACCTGTCCCGCCGGGCGGGCTGGGCGCTGAAGCGGATGGTCCTGGTGATGCTGGCCGGCACCGTGCCGTTCGTCTCCTTCTACGCCGAACGCCGGGTCAGCGGCTGGCTGACCGCCGAGCGGGCCGAGCGCACCCCGGAGCCGGTCGCCGGCTGACCGGGCCCGACCGGACGGCCGCCCCGGGCGGCGCCGGGCGCCCGGGGGGGTCACCGGTTCGGCCGCCACGGGTCGACCGTGGCGAGCGGGTCCTCCCAGCCGCCGTACCGGTGCATCTCGCGGGCCCGGCGCAGGGCCCGGGCGACCTGGCCGAACTGCCGCTCGTCGTCGCTGCTGAACAGCAGCACCCGCTCGCCCCGGCGCCGGCCCCACAGCTCGTACGCCGGCGGTCGCCACCGGTCCCCCGCCACCGCGACCAGCACCGGCAGCAGGAAGACCGCGCCGAGGAGGAGGTACGCGCCGGCGGTGAGCCGCTGCAACCCTCCGCTGAAGCCGAGCAGGAGCCCGACCCCGCCGATCATCGCCCCGGTCACGGCGACGGCCCGCATCGCCACCGGGTCGTGCGGGCCGCGCCCCGTCTGCAGGTCGGTCAGCTCGGTCACCTGCCAGCTGTTGCGTCCGACGGTGAACCGGTCGACCGTCACGATGATCCCGGGCCGGGCGTAGAGGAGCGTGTTCCTCCCCGGGGCCACCCGGGGTGGCCACGTCCGTCGTGTGGTGCCCTGAGGGTTCACGGCTGCACCTCCCGCGGCTGGTGTGCCGGGGGCGCCCTCGCCGACGGTCGCGCATCGGTGCTGGCCGACGGGATTCCCGGCTCCGCGGTTCATTCTGTGACCCAGGCGCCAGGAGGGGTGGGGATTCACCGCCCGAGGTCCGCGTGCTCGGGCGGGTGTCCGCCCGGTAAGGCCGCCCGAGTCGGGCTTGTCGGTCATAACCACCCAGCCTCCGCCGACATCCGCCGACAACGACGAATGCCGCGTACCGCCCCGAACGCGACGAGAAGCGCGTCCGCGAAGCGTGCTCGCGTGTCCGCGCCGGTCGGCGGGTTCCGCCACTCGGCCAACATTCGCCCCTGCTTCAACTGCGCATCACTCCTGCCCCGGGATAGGTTGTCCGGGCCGGACCCGGTCTATCGCCGTCCACCAGGACGCACCGGCCCGGTGTCGCCGAGGGCGTCAGCAGCCCGCGGCGGCCGGTGGGAGAGGAGCCTTCCGCTCTTGTCGTCCCTCAGGAAAACGCTGCGCGCCGTGGCGGTCGCCGTGGTGTCGGCCACGCTGCTCGCGCCGGCGGTGCCGGCCCGGGCCGAACCGTCCCCCGCCGAGCTGACCCGGCGCATCGAGAAGTCCTCCACCGAGCTGGAGAAGGTGGTCGAGGCGTACAACAAGCTCCGCGAGGAGATCAAGACCAACCAGGCCGCCGTGGCGCGGCTGCAGACCCGGATCGGCCCGCTGGAGCAGGAGACCGAGCGCAGCCGGGCGGACGTCGGCGAGCTGGCCGTCACGGCCTACAAGACCGGCAGCAACCTGACCGCCGCGGACGCGTTGCTGCGCCCGGGTGGCGCCGACACCCTGCTGGAGCGCATCGGCATGCTCGACCAGCTCACCCGGCAGCGGCAGGAGAAGATCTCGACCTTCACCGGCAACCAGCGCAAGCTGATCGGCCAGAAGACCCAGCTGGAGGTCACGCTGGGCCGGCAGGCGGTCCAGGCGCGCGAGATGACCGCCGCGAAGAAGCGGATCGAGCGGGACCTGGCCGGGCTCTACGAGCTGCGCCGCCAGGCGTACGGGAGCGCCACCGAGAAGCCCGCCCCCCGACCCGACGCGGCGAACGACGCGCCGGCGATCTCCGGCCGGGCCGGCGTCGCGGTGCGGTACGCGTACGGCGCGATCGGCAAGCCGTACGTCTGGGCCGCCGACGGGCCGAACGGCTACGACTGCTCGGGCCTGACCTCGGCGGCCTGGCGGGCGGCCGGCAAGTCCCTGCCGCACAACACCCGGATGCAGTGGGGCGCGGTCGCCCACATCGGCCGGGGCGAGCTGCGCCCCGGCGACCTCGTCTTCTACAGCGGGCTCGGGCACGTCGCCCTCTACGTGGGCGGCGGCCAGGTGATCGACGCGCCGAGCGCCGGGCGCAACGTGCTCAAACGGGGCATGAACCTGATGCCCATCCAGGGCTACGGCCGGGTCCGCTGAGCCGAGCACGGTCACGACGGCGAACGGCCGGCGCCCCCAATCGGACGCCGGCCGTTCGCCGCTTTCCTACCCTGCTCAGGCCGCCTGGAGGCCTTCGGCCCGGGCCAGCTCGCGGAGCCGGCCGAGCGCCTGGATCTCCAGCTGCCGGATCCGCTCCCGGGAGAGCGAGAAGCGCGAGGCCACCTCGGTCAGGGAGTGCTCACGGCCGTCCTCCAGCCCGTAGCGGGCCCGCATGATGCCGGCCGAACGGTCGTCGAGGTGGTTGAGCAGCCCCTCGATCCGCTGCCGCTCCAGCCCGGTGAGCACGATCTCCTCCGGCGACGGCGCGTCGCTGTCGGCGACCAGGTCACCCAGGTTGGTGTCGCCGTCGTCGCCCACCGGGGTGTCCAGCGAGACGGTGTCCTGCGACCAGCGGACCAGCTCGTTGACCCGCTCGACGGTGACCCCGAGGGACGCCGCGATCTGCTCCGGCTCCGGGTCGCCGCCCAGCTCGCGGGTCAGCTGACGCGCCACGTTGCGCATCCGGTTGACGTCCTCGACCAGGTGCACCGGCAGTCGCACGGTGCGCTCCTGTTGGGCGATCGCCCGGCTGATCGCCTGGCGGATCCACCAGGTCGCGTAGGTGGAGAACTTGTAGCCGCGCACGTAGTCGAACTTCTCGACCGCCCGCACCAGGCCGGTGTTGCCCTCCTGGATCAGGTCGAGCATGGGCATGCCCGAGCGGACGTAGCGGCGGGCGATCGACACGACCAGCCGCAGGTTGGCCCGGATGAACAGGTCCTTGGCCCGCTCGCCCTCGGCCACCAGCCGCTCCAGGTCGTCCCGCTCGAACCCGGCGGGTACGCGCTCCTCGCCCAGCAGGTGCTCCGCGTAGAGGCCGGCCTCGATCGCCTTGGAGAGATCGACCTCCTTGGCGGCGTCCAGCAGCGGCGTCCGGGAGATCTCGTGAAGGTAGACGCCGACCAGGTCGCGCTCCTCGGCAACCTCGTCGGTTCGCATGCCGATGTTCTTGTCCACGTTGCCCACGGTCCCCTCGCTAGCGCCGGTTGCCCGGTTCCTTGCCATCCCCACGTCCATCAGCCCTCCCCCGTAACTTCCGCTGTGCCCACCGGTGCTGACACCTACACAACAGTTGAGACGCGTCGGGGATTCCATGTCGTGAGTCGAAGTTGTCACGAATGCCTGATAATCCGCTGAGAGCGCGGTCCATGTTTGCTGTCAGCACCCCAGGTGGCGGCTCTTCGGCGGGCACCCCACGGGGGCGGCGGACACCCGCGTCGCCGCTTGCCGGAACATGGCAACACCGTCCGCCCCACGGCCGCAGCGACCCGGGTCACCGCCGCGCTGCGATGCCGGTCACTGTCGAACACCCGTCGACGGACCGGTCGGTTCATCCACGCCCTTGGTAATACCCCGCCCCTGGGGGAACAATCCGCGCCGCGGATCCATGCCGGTACGTGACGGGGCTCGCAGGGGTGGCCGGGAGGCGGCCGGCGGGGCCGGGCCGATTCAGGAGGCGAGCAGGGCCAGGGCGCCGCGGACCTGGTCGGCCGCGCGCGCCAGGGCGGCCCGCGCGGCGGATACCTCGACCCCGGAGACGAGCGAGACCAGCGCGGCCTTCATGTCGCCGTCGGCCTCGTTGAGCGCCCGCCGGCAGATCTCCTCCGAGCAGCCCGTGGCCTCGATCAGGATCGAGATCATCCGGCCCCGGAGCTTGGCGTTGGTGGCCACCATGTCGATCATGAGATTCGAGTAGACCCGGCCCAGCCGGACCATCACGGCCGTGGAGAAGGTGTTCAGCACCAGCTTCTGCGCGGTGCCCGCCTTCATCCGGGTCGATCCGGTGACGACCTCCGGCCCGGTGTCCACGCCGATGAAGACGTCCACCGACCCCGCGGCCTTCGCCTCCGGGTTGGCGCAGAGCAGCACGGTCGCGGCCTCCTTGGCCCGCGAAGCGGCGAGCGCCCCCAGGACGTACGGCGTGCGCCCGCTGGCGGCGAGTCCGACCACCAGGTCGCCGGCCCGGACGCACTCCGCGGCCTCGGCCGCGCCGCCCCGGTCGTCGTCCTCGGCGTCCTCGACCGCCCGCCACATGGCCGCCGGCCCGCCGGCGATGTGGGCGCAGAACCAGTGCCGGGGGGAGTTGAAGGTGGGGGCGAGCTCGGCCGCGTCGAGCACGCCGAGGCGGCCGGAGGTGCCCGCCCCGAAGTAGTGCACCCGGTGCCCGCCGCGCAGGGCGGTCACCGCCAGGTCCACCGTCGCGGCGATCTCGTCGAGGACGGCCGCGACCGCCGCGGGCACCCGGCGGTCCGCCTCGTTGATCACCGAGAGCACGTCCCGGGTCGACATCAGGTCGAGGTCGGCGCTGAGCGGGTTGCGCCGCTCCGTCGGCGCGCCGACCCGGATCACCGGCCGGGCCGCCACCGGGGTCGTCGTCCCGTGGGGTTCCACCGCACCCGCCGTCATGACCGCCTCCGTCCCGGGCCGACCCGGCGCGACCGGACCGCCTCGGCTGTCGCCTCGAGCGCCTTCCTGGCCCGGGACCGGTTGCGTGCGGCCACCCCGACGAAGAGGCAGTCGACGACCGTGAGCTGGGCCAGCCGGCTCGCCATCGCGCCGGAGCGGTAGGTGGTCTCGCGGGCGGCCGTGGTGAGCACGAAGTCGGCCACCTCGGTGATCGGCGACCGGGGGAAGTTGGTCAGCGCCACCGTGGCGGCGCCGCGGGCCCGCGCCTGCTCGAGCACCTCGACCACGTCGGAGGTGGTGCCGGTGTGCGAGATGCCGACCGCGACGTCTCCCCGCCCGAGCAGCGCGGCCGACGTCAGGGCGGTGTGCACGTCGGGGAAGTAGAAGGCGGTGCGCCCGATGCGGTGCAGCTTCTGCTGGAAGTCGGAGGCGACGAAGCCGCTGGCGCCCGCGCCGTAGACGTCGATCCGGCCGGCCCCCGCGATGGCGTCGACGACCTGCTCGCAGATCGCCGGATCGAGCTGCTCCGCCGTCTCCTCGACGGCCCGCGCGTCGTTGAAGGCGATGGTCGCGATGATCTGGGCGAGGTCGGCCCCGGGCGGGATGTCGCCGCCGACGACCCGGGCGTCCGGCGGTTCGATCCGGCGGGCGGCCTCGGCCGCGAGCCGGATCCGCAGCTGCGGGTAGCCGTTCATGCCGACCGAGCGGCAGAACCGGATGACGGTCGCCTCGGACGTCTCGGCGGCGGTGGCGAGGTCGGTGATGGTCCGACGCGCGGCGTCCGCCGGGTCGGCGACCACCAGCCGGGCGACCCGCTGCTCGGCCGGCGACAACGACGGGAGCAGGCCGCTGACGTGGACGATCAGCCCACCCGGCTCGTGACTCGCAGAAATCTTCGGACTCTTCGCCACGGATGAAACTTACTTTCACGAAGCGTGAGCGTCAACCATGACTCCCCGTATTCGGGAAAGTACTGCCCGCCCGGGCCCGCCGTCGGGTCCAGCGTGCCACCCCGAGCCGCCGCCGTCTCCCCCCGCCGGGTCGCGGCGGCTCAGGCGGTCAGCCCTCCCGCCGCGACCGGTTCCACGCCCGTCGGCGCGGGCGCGAGGCCCGGCCGAGCGGATCCGCGCCCGTCGGCGGCCGGGAACCGGACCGGCTCGGCGCGGCCGTCGACCATCCAGTCCGCGAGATGGTCCCGGATCTGCCGGGAGACCTCCTCGGGCGGACGCCCGGCGTCGACCACCACGAAGGTGGGGTACTCCGGCAGGCTCCGGTACGCCGCGTCCGCCGCGGCCAGATATCCCATGCTCTCGTGGTCGGTGCCGCGCTGCTCGATCCGCCGGTACGCCTCGGCGGGGTCGACGGCGAGCAGGAACGTCACCTGCGGTCGCGGGAACATCCGGTAGCCGACCCGGGCCAGCCGCTCCCAGCGCTGCCCCCCGTGCGCGCGGATGCTCGCGTACTGGCAGGCGGAGTAGCGGTCCATCACGGCGACCCGGCCGGTGGCCAGGCAGGCGAGCAGTGCGGCGGCGATGGCGAGCCAGCGCAGCACGGACTCCACCGCCAGCAGGCCGCCGCGCCCGACGAGCCGCTGCGCGTCCGGCCGGCCGAGTCGGTGCGCCAGCCGGCCCAGCCAGCGCCGGCCGCCGGCGTTGCGGTGGTAGGTGGCGGGGCGTCCCGCCGCGGTCAGCGCGTCGGCGAGCTGGCGCGCCTGGGTGGTCTTGCCCGAGCCGTCGATGCCGATCAGGGCGACGGCACGCAATCGGGCCCTGCCGCGCCGCGCCTGCGGTGATCTGGACACTCTGCACAGGCTATCCGACCCGCGCTCGCGTCCCCGGAGATTTGTGCCGCCTCCTCCCGGTTGTGACCACCCGTGCCTCCTGCCAGGTGTGGCCCACCGGCAAGCCGGGTACCGAAGTTGGATCAGCCGCCCACGACCGTCGACGGGAGACGCCAATGGCAGAGCGCGGGGACGAGAGCCTGGTGCACACGTTGAAGAAGGTCGCCGCCGTGCTCAAGCAGGAAGAGATTCCCTTCGCGCTCGGAGGCAGCTTCGCCGTGTACGCCCACGGGGGTCACTCCAGTGAGCACGACGTCGACTTCCTGATCCGCGAGGTCGACGTGGAACGCTCCCTGGAGGCCCTGGTCGCGGCGGGCTTCACCGCCGAGCGGCCGCCGGAGGACTGGCTGGTCAAGGTCTTCGACGACGGCCGCATGGTGGACCTGATCCACCGGCCCATCGAGACCCCGGTCACCGAGGAGACGTTCGCCGACACGGTCGTCCGGCCGGTCGACGCGATCCACATGCCGGTCCTCTCCGCCTCCCAGCTGATGGTGCACAAGCTGCTCAGCTTCTCGCAGCACTACTGCGACTTCGCCCGCGGGCTGCCGTTGGCCCGCTCGCTGCGGGAGCAGATCGACTGGGAACGGGTACGCAAGGAGACGCAGCACTCGCCGTACGCGGAGGCGTTCCTGGTGCTGCTGGACCGGCTGGACGTGGTGCCGCAATCCGGCACCCCGGAGGGAGAGGGGACACCGTGACCGAGCACCGCGACGTCGCCACCGGGCCGCCCGACGAGTACGTCGAGGCCGAGGTCCACCGGATGCTCACCGAGGATCCGGACGTGGCCGAGCAGGGGATCACCGTGGTCCGCAGCGAACGCGGCCTCGTGCTCTACGGCGAGGTGGAGAGCCCGCAGCGTCGGGAGGAGATCCTGCGCCGGGTGGCGGCGCGCTTCCCGGACGTGCCGGTCACCAGCGACATCGGGGTGATCCGCGCGCAGGCGCCCACGGAGATCGAGCAACTGCCCTGAGGAGGGTTCCATGGTGATCCGCATCGCCGCCGTGGGCGACGTGCATCTGGACGAGGACGTGGTCGGCCGGTTCCGGCCGGCACTGGACGAACTGCCCGAGCACGCCGACGTGCTGCTGCTCGCCGGCGACCTCACCCGGCACGGCATTGAGGCCGAGGCCCGGTGCGTGGCCACCGAGTTCGGCGGGCTCGGCGTGCCGGTGGTGACGGTGCTGGGCAACCACGACCACCAGTGCGACCAGGTGCCGCAGGTGGTGAAGGTGTTGGAGGAGGCCGGGATCACGGTGCTGGAGGGCGACGGGGTCGTGCTGGAGTGCGCCGGCGGCCGGCTCGGCGTCGCCGGGGTGAAGGGGTTCGGCGGGGGTTTCGCCGGCCGCTGCGCCAGCGACTTCGGCGAGCCGGAGATGAAGGCGTTCGTCCGGACCACCACGCAGAGCGCCGACGCCCTCTCCGCCGCGCTGCGCGGCCTGGACTGCGACGTGCTGGTGGCGCTGACCCACTACTCCCCGGTGCCGGACACGCTCGCCGGTGAACCGCTGGAGATCTACCCGTTCCTGGGGTCGTACCAGCTCGGTCAGGCGATCGACTCGGCGCCGACCGCGCTGGCCCTGCACGGGCACGCGCACGCCGGCAGCGAGCGGGGCACCACGCCCGGCGGGGTCCGCGTCCGCAACGTCGCCCACCCCGTGATCAAGCAGGCCTACAGCGTCTTCCACCTGGGCGAGCACCTCGATCAAGAGCAGGTTTCCCGCGTCGGCGGCTCGGGTATTCAGCAACCATGGAGCTGATTCTCTGGATTCTCGCAGTCGTACTCGTGGTCGCCGGCATCCTCGCGCTGTTCCGGCGGCAGATCCTGTGGGGCGTGGTCCTCATCGTGGTCGGCCTGCTCGTCGGGCCGGGTGGTGTGAGCATCTTCAATTGACGAGGCGGCTACAGGCCGCCGATCGAGGACCCACCGGGGTCGTCGTGACCGGAGCTCCGTCCTCCCGACAGGGGCGCCCGGACATGACGACCCCGGTGTTCGTGTCTGGAGGGCTCCCCGGGGTTTACCGCCGCCAGCAGCGGAGACATCTCGACCATGGAGCTTGCTCGGGGGGCCGGCCGGACGGGCGCCGACCGTAGGGGTGGCGCACGGCGGTGGTGGGCCCTGCTCGGCTTCGGGGCGGCCGTCTTCGTCGCCGCCGCGATCGGCGGGCTCGGCGTGCGGGGCACCTCGGCCGAGTACGCCAGCCTGGAACAGCCCGCCTGGGCTCCCCCGTCCTGGCTCTTCGGCCCGGTCTGGAGCCTGCTCTACGCGCTGATCGCCGTGGCCGGGTGGCTGGTCTGGCGCCGCGTCGGCTTCGGCCCGGCCCTCTGGGCCTGGGTCGTCCAGCTGGTGCTCAACGCGATCTGGACGCCGCTCTTCTTCGGCGCCGGCCGCTACGGCCTGGCGTTCGCCGAGATCCTGCTGATGTGGGTGGCGATCGGCGTGACGACCGCGCTCTTCCGGAGGGTCTCCCGCCCGGCGGCGCTGCTGATGCTGCCGTACTGGGCCTGGGTCACCTTCGCCGCCGCGCTGAACTTCGCGATCTGGCGGCTGAACGGCTGACCGGCGGCGGGCCGGGCGGCGACGGCACGGGGCCCCGGGCACGCCCGGAGCCCCGTCACCCGCTCAGCAGCGGGGCACGCCGGGGATGTACCCGTCGTGGCCGGTGTAGACGTACGCGTCGGAGATGAAGCGGCCGGAGCCGATCCGGTCCCAGATCGTGCTGGTGCCGTAGGTGCCGGTGACGCTGGTGCCGCTGGTCTGGCACTGGATGGTCACCCGGGCGCCGTCCGCCACGGTGCCCACGGCGGAGTACCCGGTGCCCGGCCCGGAGCGGACGGTCAGCGGCGTCCCGCTGGTGTCGACCGTGCCGGCGCCGCCGCTGCTGCCGCAACCGTTGTCGCTGGAGTAGTTCTTCGTGCCCCAGTAGAGGGCGAGCGCCCCGTTGAACCGCACCTGGATGTCGGCGCCGTTGAGGCGCTGCTCGTAGTGCAGGTGGGGGCCGGTGGAGCCACCGGTGCTGCCGACCCAGCCGATGACCTTGCCGTAGCCGACCGACTGCCCCACCGAGACGTTGAAGCCGTTGAGGTGGGCGTAGTAGGTGCTGTACCCACCGCCGTGGTTGATCCGCACGTACTTTCCGTAACTGGTGCCGCCGAGGTCGGTGACCCGGTCGACGGTGCCGGGCGCGCTCGCCACCACCGGGTCGCCGAGGTCGTCGGTGCGGTTGAAGTCGAGCGAGTACGCCGGGCTGTGGTTGGTCCGGGTCTGCCCGGACCAGGACTGCCCGCACGGGAACGGGACCTTGAACGTGGGGGCGGCCATCGCCGGGGCCGCCGGCACCAGCACGCCCGCCACCAGCAGACCAGCCGCCAGCAGGCCGAACCACCGCTTGCCCATCCAACACCTCCTATGTCGAAATCCTTCGATCGGGTTGTGTCAGCGTGACAGAAAATGCCATCGATGGAAAGGGCTGAATTCCCGCGTGGGAGCGCGCCCATTAGGGGGCCTACGGGTTTCCGGATTGTTACTCGCTCGTGTCCGGTTAGGGGTGGACCGCACCAGATGCAAACGCTTACATGTGGTGACGCCCATCGGACCGGCGCGGGTTCGATCCCTGACGCGCCGGCAAGGAAGGAGAACGGCATGGCGTTTGCCAGATCACGCCAGGCTTTCGCGATCGCCGGCGTACTGGGGCTGGCGCTGAGCGCCACGGCCTGCGGCACCGGCAACGACAAGAAGAGCGACTCCGCGGGGGGCTCCGCGGAGTGCGCCGCATACGAGAAGTACGGCGACAACGACGGCAAGAAGGTCACGATCTACTCGTCGATCCGGGACGTCGAGGCCGACCGCCTCGCGGAGTCCTGGAAGCAGTTCGAGGACTGCACCGGCATCGAGATCGACCACGAGGGCAGCGGCGAGTTCGAGGCCCAGCTCCCGGTCCGCGTCGACGGCGGCAACGCCCCCGACCTCGCGTTCATCCCGCAGCCGGGTCTGCTCAAGCGCTTCGTCGACTCGGGCAAGCTCAAGCCCACCAGCGCCGACACCAAGAAGATGGCCGAGGAGAACTACCCGGCCGACTGGCTGAAGTACAGCACCGTCAACGGCCAGTTCTACGGCGCCCCGCTCGGCTCCAACGTGAAGTCCTTCGTGTGGTACTCGCCGAAGACCTTCAAGGAGAAGGGCTGGACGGTCCCGACCACCTGGGACGAACTGATCAAGCTCAGCGACCAGATCGCGGCGGCCGGCACCAAGCCGTGGTGCGCCGGCATCGAGTCCGGTGAGGGCACCGGCTGGCCGGCCACCGACTGGGTCGAGGACCTCATGCTGCGGACGCAGACCCCCGAGGTCTACGACCAGTGGGTCTCCCACGGCATCCCGTTCAACGACCCGAAGGTCGCCGAGGCCCTCGACCGGGCCGGCACCATCCTCAAGAACGAGAAGTACGTCAACGGCGGCTTCGGCGGTGTGAAGAGCATCGCCACCACCTCCTTCCAGGAGGCCGGCGTGCCGGTGACCACCGGCAAGTGCGCGCTGCACCGCCAGGCGTCCTTCTACGCCAACCAGTGGCCGAAGGGCACCAAGGTGGCCGAGGACGGCGACGTCTTCGCGTTCTACTTCCCGGCCATCGACGCCAGCAAGGGCAAGCCGGTGCTGGGCGGCGGCGAGTTCGTCGCGGCCTTCGCCGACCGTCCCGAGATCCAGGCCGTGCAGACCTACCTCGCCTCGGGTGAGTACGCCAACAGCCGGGCCAAGATCGGTGACTGGGTGTCGGCGAACAACAAGCTCGACCTGGCCAACGTCGCCAACCCCGTCGACAAGCTCTCCGTCCAGATCCTCCAGGACAAGTCCACCGTCTTCCGCTTCGACGGTTCGGACCTGATGCCGGCGGCCGTCGGCGCGGGGACGTTCTGGAAGGGCATGGTCGCGTGGATCAACGGCAAGGACACCAAGACGGTCCTCGACGGCATCGAGGGCAGCTGGAAGTGATCTGAACCGGGTGGGCCGGTCCGCGCACGCGGGCCGGCCCACCCGGCTGATCAGAGACCTGGGAGGGTCGATGGAGTTCGACTTCGCTGCGGAACAGCCGAAGTTCCTCATGCTGATGTACGGGCTGGTCGCCTTCGTCGCGGTGGTGGGCGGTCTGCTCCTGCTCCTCGACGTGGTGCCGGCCTGGTTCGCCCGCCGACGGGAGGGGCAGATCATCGCCGCCGCCGCGAGCGGCGCCCCGCTCCCCCGCCGGCGCAAGCCACGGGAGGGCCTGTTCGCGCTCTTCTTCCTGCTGCCGACGCTGCTGCTGCTCACCATCGGGCTGGTGGTCCCGGCCATCCGCACCACGCTGCTCTCGTTGATGGACGCGAGCGGCAACGACTGGGTCGGGCTGCGCAACTACGGCTGGATGTTCTCCGAGGACTCGATCGTCCGGGTGCTCGTCAACACCCTGGTCTGGGTGCTCCTCGTCCCGCTCGTGGCCACGTCGTTCGGCCTGCTCTACGCCGTGATGGTGGACAAGGCCCGGTTCGAGGCGGTGGCCAAGTCGCTGATCTTCCTGCCGATGGCGATCTCCTTCGTGGGCGCGAGCATCATCTGGAAGTTCGTCTACGCCTACCGGGGCGAGGGACAGGAGCAGATCGGCCTGCTCAACCAGATCGTGGTCAGCCTCGGTGGCGAACCGAGGCAGTGGCTGCTGGACTCGCCGCTGAACACGCTGCTGCTGATCGTGATCATGGTCTGGATCCAGGCCGGCTTCGCGATGGTGGTGCTCTCCGCCGCGATCAAGGCGATCCCCGCCGACATCGTGGAGGCGGCCCGGCTCGACGGGGTCACCCCGTGGCAGATGTTCTGGCAGATCACCATGCCGAGCATCCGGCCGGCGCTGATCGTGGTCGTGGTGACGCTGTCGATCGCCACCCTCAAGGTCTTCGACATCGTCCGGACGTCGACCAACGGCAACTACGACACCAGCGTGATCGCCAACGAGATGTACAACCAGGCGTTCCGGTACGGCCAGAACGGGCAGGGCTCGGCGCTGGCGGTCTTCCTGTTCATCCTGGTGATCCCGATCGTGATCTACCAGATCCGCAACCTCCGTCAGCAGCGGGAGGGCTGAGATGACCACCGCAACGCCCACCGTCGCCGCCGGCACCCAGAAGACCGACGGCCGTGGCACCAGCACCGCCGGACGGGTCCGCAGGCGGCTGAACAGCCGCACCGCGACCCTCGTCTCGATCGTCATCGCGATGCTCTGGACCATCCCCACCTTCGGCCTGTTCATCTCCTCGGTCCGGCCGGAGGACGAGATCAAGAGCAGCGGGTGGTGGAACTTCTTCACCAACCCGTCGTTCACCCTGGAGAACTACCAGGAGGTGCTGTTCGGGCGCTCCTCGTCGTCGGGGCAGCTCGCCAGCTACTTCATCAACTCGCTGGCGATCACCATTCCGTCGGTGCTCTTCCCGCTCGCCTTCGCGGCCCTCGCCGCGTACGCGCTGGCCTGGATCAACTTCCGGGGCCGGGACTGGATGTACATCGCGATCTTCGCGCTGCAGATCGTGCCGCTTCAGATGGCCCTGGTGCCGCTGCTGAAGTTCTTCTCGACCGGCGTCACCATCGGCGGGGTCACCGTCATGCCGGCCTGGGACCTGGTCGACGAACAGAAGTTCGCGCAGGTGTGGTTCGCGCACACCTGCTTCGCGCTGCCGTTCGCCGTCTTCCTGCTGCACAACTTCATCTCGCAACTGCCCGGGGAGCTGATGGAGTCGGCCCGGGTCGACGGGGCCACCCACCCGAAGATCTTCCGCTCGATCGTGCTGCCGCTGATCACCCCGGCGCTGGCCGCGTTCGGCATCTTCCAGTTCCTCTGGGTCTGGAACGACCTGCTGGTCGCGCTGATCTTCGCCGGTGGCGGCAACGAGACCGCTCCGCTCACCGTCCGGCTGGCCGAGATGGCCGGCACCCGGGGCAACGAGTGGCAGCGGCTCACCGCCGGCGCGTTCGTCTCGATCGTCGTACCGATGATCGTCTTTCTGTCCCTCCAGCGCTTCTTCGTGCGCGGCCTGCTCGCCGGCAGCGTCAAGGGCTGAGGCGTCTCCGCCGCCGCCGGGCCCACCGGCGGCGGCGGAGCCGGGCGGAGCGGGGAGCGGGGATACGGTGACGAGGATCGATGATGTCGCACGCCTGGCCGGGGTCTCCACCGCCACCGTGTCCCGGGCGCTGCGAGGGCTCCCGACGGTCTCGGCCGCGACCCGGCGCCGCGTGCTCGCGGCGGCCGAGCAGCTGGAGTACGCCGTCTCGCCGAGCGCCTCGCGGCTGGCCGGCGGGCGCACCGGCACGATCGCGATCGTGGTGCCCCGGATCACCCGCTGGTTCTTCGGCACCGTCGTCGAGGCGGTCGAGAGCTTCCTCCAGCAGGCGGGCTACGACCTGCTGCTCTACAACCTCGGCGGCCGGGAGCAGATTCGCCAGCGGGTGCTGCGCACCGCCAACCTGCACAAGCGGGTGGACGCGGTCATCCTCGTCGCCACCCCGCTGCGCCCCGCCGACCTCGCCGCCCTGGCGAAGCTCGACCTGCCCGGGGTGACCATCAGCTCCGGCACGGTGGTCCCCGGCTGGCCCTGCGTACGCATCGACGACGTGGGCGTCGCCCGCAGCGCCACCCGGCACCTGCTCGACCTGGGCCACCGGCGGATCGCGCACATCAGCGGCGACCCCGACGACGAGCTCGCCCACACTACCCACCTGGACCGGCGGCGGGGGTACCGGGACGCGCTGCGCGCCGCCGGCATCGAACCGGAGCCGATGCTCGACGTCGAGTCGCAGTTCACCATCGGCGGCGGCACGCGGGCCACAGAGGAGCTGCTGCGGCGCGGCGAACCCCCGACCGCCATCTTCGCGGCCTGCGACGAGATGGCGATGGGGGCGATGACCGCGCTGCGCGACGCCGGCCTGCGGGTGCCGCAGGACGTCAGCGTGATCGGCGTCGACGACCACGACCTGGCCGGCGTCCTCGGGTTGAGCACGATCTCCCAGCCGGCGGCGGAGCAGGGCCGGCTCGCCGCGCGGATCCTGCTCGATCCGCTGCACGGCAAGTCCCTCCCGCCGACCGTCGGTTGGCGCCCCGACACGCCCGGCTCGCCGGTGATCCTGCCCACTCGACTTGTCGTGCGTGAATCGACCGCACCGCCCCGGGCACACTGACGGGGACCGCCGACGCCCGGGCGGCATCCGACCGTCCGGCTCGACCCACGGGAGAAGGCCCTGAACAGCAACCCGCCCCAGCAGGAAAGCCCCGCCGACCCGGCCACCGGTTGGTGGACCAGGGCCACCATCTACCAGGTCTATCCGCGCTCCTTCGCCGACTCCGACGGCGACGGCATCGGTGACCTGCCCGGCATCACGGCCCGCCTGGACCACCTCGTCGAACTCGGGGTGGACGCTCTCTGGCTCTCGCCGTTCTACCCGTCCCCGCAGGCGGACGCCGGGTACGACGTGGCGGACTACCGGGACGTGGACCCGCTCTTCGGCACCCTCGCCGACGCCGACCGGCTGATCGCCGGGGCGCACGCGCGCGGGCTGCGGGTCATCGTCGACCTGGTGCCCAACCACACCTCGTCGGCGCACCGGTGGTTCACCGCGGCGCTCGCCGCCGCCCCCGGCAGCCCGGAGCGCGACCGCTACGTCTTCCGCGACGGAGCGGGCTCCGACGGCGCGCAGCCCCCGAACGACTGGACCAGCGTCTTCGGCGGACCGGCGTGGACCCGCGTCACCGAGGCCGACGGCCGCCCCGGCCAGTGGTACCTGCACCTGTTCGACGCGGGCCAGCCCGACCTGAACTGGGACAACCCCGAGGTCCGGGAGGAGTTCCTGGGGGTGCTGCGGTTCTGGCTCGACCGGGGCGTGGACGGCTTCCGGGTCGACGTGGCGCACGGCCTGATCAAGCAGGCGGACCTGGCCGACTGGCAGGAGCCGCAGGAGATTCTCTCCGGTCAGGAGATCGACAAGCCGCGCCCGCCGATGTGGGACCAGGAGGGCGTGCACGACATCTACCGGGACTGGCGGCGGCTGCTGGACGGCTACCCGGGCGAGCGGATCCTGGTCGCCGAGGCGTGGGTCGAACCGGCCGAGCGGCTGGCCCGCTACGTCCGGCCGGACGAGATGCACCAGGCCTTCAACTTCGAGTACCTGCTCGCGGCGTGGACGGCCCCGGCCCAGTACGCCGTGATCACCCGCTCGCTGGAGGCCACCGACGCCGTCGGCGCCCCGACCACCTGGGTGCTCTCCAACCACGACGTGGTCCGGCACGCCTCCCGGCTGGGGCTCCCCGTCGGCAGCAAGCGTCCCAACGGCATCGGCATCGGCGACCCGCAGCCGGACGCCGCGCTCGGCCTGCGCCGGGCCCGGGCGGCCACCCTGCTGATGCTCGCGCTGCCCGGCTCGGCCTACCTCTACCAGGGCGAGGAGCTGGGCCTGCCGGAG
The DNA here is from genome assembly GCF_036906775.1 of Micromonospora sp. CPCC 205561. Taxonomy (NCBI): domain Bacteria; kingdom Bacillati; phylum Actinomycetota; class Actinomycetes; order Micromonosporales; family Micromonosporaceae; genus Micromonospora; species Micromonospora sp. CPCC 205561. The sequence goes on from NZ_JBAKHV010000048.1 coordinate 31,180, forward strand.
CACACCACGATGCCCGACGAGGCCCGGCAGGACCCGACCTGGGTCCGCAGCGGGCACACCGAGCGGGGGCGGGACGGTTGCCGGGTGCCGATCCCGTGGGAGGCCGACGCCCCGTCGTACGGCTTCGGGCCGACCGACGCGAGCTGGCTGCCGCAGCCGTCGCTCTGGGCGGAGTACGCCCTGGACCGGCAGCGCGACGCGCCCGGCTCGACGTACGAGCTGTACCGGGCGGCGCTGCGGCTGCGCCGCGAGCACCGGCTCGGCGAGGGCACGCTGGAGTGGCTCGCCTCGGGCGACGAGGTGCTGTCGTTCCGCAACGGCGGGCTGACCGTGCTGACCAACTTCGGCGACGCGGCCGTGCCGCTGCCCGCCGGGACCGAGCTGGTGCACGCCAGCGCCCCGCTGGACGCCGACGGCGCCGTACCCACCGACGTGACGGTCTGGGTCCGGCCGGCCTGACCCCGCGGCTGAGGTCCCCGGGCGACGCGGCGCGTGGCCCGGGGACCTCACAGCCGGTCGGCGCGGTCGTGCAGCAGGTCCCGCACGGCGGCGATGTCCCCCGGGGAGGTGCGCGAGGCCAGCCAGTACATGACGCCGGTCGGGATGAAGAAGAGCTGGGAGGCGGCCAGCCCGACGGCGTAGTTGAGCGGCGGCGGGAAGGCCCCCCGCAGGGCGTGGAAGGCCGCCCCGACGAGTCCGTTGCCGGCCGCCCGGCCGACGCCGTTGACCAGGTTGCCGAGGCTGTAGACGGTGCCCCGGTGCTCGGGCGGGTTGACGTCGGCGATCAGGGCGAACCAGTTCGGCGAGTTGGCCGAGGTGAGCGCCAGCGCCACCACGGCGGTGAGCAGGCTCAGCCCGACCGTCGGCTCGGTGAACACGCTCGCCAGCACCGCCCGCACCACCGACCCGGCGCCGGCGCCGTCCGGCACGTCGATGCGTACCGGCACGAAGAAGAGGACCAGGTAGAACGGCAGCGCCGCGAGGATGCCCACCGCCGCGACCAGCGCCCGGCCCCGGGGCGTACGCCGTTGCAGCGCGTCGCCGACCAGCCCGCCCACGATGGAGAGCACCCCGCCGAGCTGGAACAGGGTGGCGAAGACGCTGCCCACGACCACGGCGGTGGCGGCGGAGTAGCCCTGGTCCTCGGCCCGCTCGGCGAAGAGCACCGGCAGCCAGACCAGCGACCCGAAGGCCGCCTGCGCGGTGAGGCCCTGGAGGATCAGCCAGCGGTTCGTCCGCCGGCCCAGGATCCTCGGCAGGTCCGCCCGGCTGATCCGGTAGTCGTACTCGGCGCCGGTGGCGAGCGCGTCGGCCAGCTCCGGCTCGCTCTGCCCGCGCCGGATGTCGTAGGTGAAGAGGTAGGCGACGGTCGCCGCCAGCCCGACCACGGTCAGCACCAGGAACGGCCGCCGCCAGTCGGCCGCCCCGAGCAGCCCGCCGACCAGCGTGCCGGCCAGCGTGCCGACGCCCTGCGAGAGCCCCCAGAAGCTCATCACCAGACCTCGGCGGCGGGGCGAGATCAGGTCGGTGACGACCGAGAAGCCGACCGACCCGACCGCCCCGAGCCCGACCGCGGCCAGGATCTGCGCGGCCAGGAAGGCCGGATAGTTGGCCGCGACCGCGCTGCCGCCCGTGCCGAGCGCCCAGATCAGTGTGCCGATCACCAGCAGCGGCCTGCGGTTCGCGCGGTCGCCGACGTACGCCCAGCCGACCGCGGCCACCGCGCTGGCCAGGAAGCTCGCGGCGGTGACCAGGCCGAGCAGCCGCCGCGGCACGTCGAAGGCGTCGGAGATGGGCCCGTACAGCGGGGGGACCAGGCCGATCGCCACGTTGTCGAGCGAGGCGAGCAGCACGAAGACCACGACGCTGTAGAACCGGCGCGCGGCCGCCCCGCCCCGCGCCCGCCCGGGCCCGCCCCTGGTCAAGGTCATGTGCGGCAGCCAACCAGGGTCAGGTCACGAGCGGGTGACGACGCGCGGGCGGGCCGGGCCGCTCAGAGGTAGCCGCCGATCGCGGGCGGGACGGCCGGCGTGGCCGGGGCCCCCGCGCGCAGCGCGTACAGCTCGGCGAGGGTGGCGCCCTGCGGCGGCACCCCCGCGGCCGTGCCCAGCCAACCGGTCGCCTCCTCGTACGACAGCGGGCCCACCTCGATCCGGGCCAGGCAGCGCCCCGGGCGGACCACCGCCGGGTGCAGCCGGGACAGGTCCTCGTTCGTGGTGATCGCGACGAGCACGTCACGCCCCTGCCCGAGCAGCCCGTCGGTGAGGTTGAGCAGCCGGGACAGGGCCTGGCCGGCGGCCTGCTTCGCCTCGCCCCGGATCAGCTCGTCGCAGTCCTCCAGGATGAGCAGCCGCCAGCGGCGGCCCGGCCCTTCCTCGCCGTCCTCGTCCCCGACCGCCACCTCGGACAGGTACGCCGTGTCCGCGAAGAGGACGTCCGGGTCGAGCACGGCGTCGACCTGGCACCAGTCGCGCCACTGCCGGGCCAGGGCGCGCAGCGCCGTCGTCTTCCCCGTCCCGGGCGCCCCGTGCAGCAGCACCAGCCGGCCGGAGAGGTGCTCCGGGGTGGTGGCCATCAGCGCGTCGAGCCCGCCGCGGGCGGCGGCGGCGTAGTTCGGCCGGATCCGCGCCCACTCCGGCGCGGCGATGGCGCGTACGTCGCGCTGGCTGCCCCGGCGGGGGTTCTGGTGCCAGAAGCCGATCCGCCCGGCGCCCGGGTCCTCCGGTTCGGCGGCGTCGTCGACGATCCGGCCGAGGGCCGAGCGTCCCACCTCCTCGGAGACCGCCGTGACCGTCACCTCCGCGCCGCGCCCCTTCCAGGTGACCACCCGGGCCGTCCAACCGTCACCCGCCAGCAGGCGGGACCGCTGCCGGTTCTCCACGGCCGTGCGCAGCAGCCGCCCGTCCGGGGCGGTCAGCGGCGCGTCGGGGCGCACCCGGGAGAGCCGGACGGTGTGCGACCACGGATGCCGGCCGGTGACGAAGTCCGCCAGGACCAGCGCGTCGATGACGTCGCAGGGGGTGTCCGCGTCGTCGTACTGGAGCATGGAGGGGATGCCGGTGCCGGGCGCCTCGTCCGCTTCGGGGGTGGTTCGCATCCGTCGATGATCCCGAGCCGGCGCGGGGCCGTACAGTCCTTTACCCCGCCACCGCGCCGAGCCGGTCGAGGAAGTGCCCGCGGGCCGCCGCGTACCGCTCCCGGATGGCGGGGACGGGGACGGCGTCGTACTCCTCGGTGCCCGCCACGGACCACGCGGGGGGCGCCGCCCCGCCCAGGGCGACCCAGGCGGCCTGGCGCGCGGCGCCGTCGGCCACGTACTCCCCGGGCGGCGGGGCGACCACCGGCACCCCGAGGACCTGCGGCGCGATCCGCCGCACCGCCGCCGAGCGCGCGCCCCCGCCGACCAGGATCACCCGGCGCACCGTGGCGCCCTGGGCGGTGAGCGCGTCGAGGCCGTCGGCGAGGGCGCAGAGCAGCCCCTCGACGGCCGCGCGCGCCAGGTGGGTCGCCGTCGAGTTGCGCAGGGTGAGCCCGTGCACGGCACCGGACGCCAGCGGCCGGTCGGGCGTCCGCTCGCCCTCCAGGTAGGGCACCATGACCAGCCCGTCCGCGCCGGCGGGGGCGGCGAGCGCCAGCCCGGCCAGCTCGTCGAGGTCGACCCGGAGCATCGACGCGGCGGCGTCGAGCACCCGGGCGGCGTTGAGCGTGCAGACCAGGGGCAGGAAGCGGCCGGTGGCGTCGGCGAAGCCGGCGACCGTGCCGCTCGCATCGGCCGCCGGGGCGTCTGCGACGCTGAACACGGTGCCGGAGGTGCCGATCGACACGACCACGTCGCCGGGGCCCGCGCCGACGCCGAGCGCGGCGGCGGCGTTGTCCCCCGTGCCGGGACCGAGCGCCGCCCCGTCGGGCAGGCCCCGGAGGGCGTCGGGGCGCACGGCGCCGGCCCGCTCCGCCGGCCCCAGCACGGCCGGCACGTGCGGCCGCCGGCCGAACGCCCGCTCCAGCAGGTCGAGCCGGTAGTCGCCGGTGGACGGGGACCAGTAGCCGGTGCCGCTGGCGTCGCCCCGGTCGGTGCGCAACGCCGACAGGCCCGGCGCGCCGGCCAGCCGCCAGGTCAGCCAGTCGTGCGGCAGGCAGACCGCCGCCACCCGGGCCGCGTGCTCCGGCTCGTGCCGGGCCAGCCAGCGCAGCTTCGTGACGGTGAAGCTGGCCACCGGCACGCTGCCCACCGCCTCCGCCCAGAACCGCCGGCCGGGCTCCCCGCCGCCGGCCTCCTCGACCAGCTCGGCGGCGGCCCCGGCGGAGCGGGTGTCGTTCCACAGCAGCGCCGGCCGGACCACCTTGCCCGCCTCGTCGAGGCAGACCATGCCGTGCTGCTGCCCGGCGACGGAGACCGCCGCCACGTCGGCCAGCCCGCCCGCGGCGTCGACCGCCGCGCCCAGCGCGGACCACCACGCCGCCGGGTCGACCTCGGTGCCGTCCGGGTGCGGCGCCCGGCCCTGCCGCAGCAGGGCGCCGGTCTCCGCGTCCCGGACGACGACCTTGCACGACTGGGTCGAGGAGTCGACCCCCGCGACGATCGCCATCTGCGCCGGCCTCAGCGGGCGCCGAGCAGGTGCTCGACGGCGAGCTGGTTGAGCCGGACGAAGCCGAAGCCCCTCGCGGCGGCGGTGTCGACGTCGAACTCCTCGAAGGCGGAGGTGTCGGCGAGCAGCTCGGCGTGGCCCTCCCCCGGCGCCAGCGTCGGCGTGCCCAGCTCGGCGACGCGGCTGGCGGCCAGCGCCTCGGCCACCTCCGGGTCCGCCCGGAACGCCGCGGTCCGCTCCTTGAGCAGGAGGTACGTGCGCATGTTGGCCTCCGCCGACGCCCACACGCCGGTCATGTCCTCGGTGCGCGAGGGCTTGTAGTCGAAGTGCCGGGGGCCGTCGTAGGCGGGCCCGCCGCCGGGGGCGCCGTGCTCCAGCAGATCGACCAGGGCGAACGCGTTGAGCAGGTCGCCGTGGCCGAAGACGAGGTCCTGGTCGTACTTGACGCCACGCTGGCCGTTGAGGTCGATGTGGAACAGCTTGCCCTGCCAGAGGGCCTGCGCGATGCCGTGGGCGAAGTTGAGGCCGGCCATCTGCTCGTGCCCCACCTCCGGGTTGAGGCCGACGAGGTCGGGCCGGGCCAGGGTGGAGATGAACGCCAGGGCGTGCCCCACGGTGGGCAGCAGGATGTCGCCGCGCGGCTCGTTCGGCTTGGGCTCGATGGCGAAGCGCAGGTCGTAGCCGGAGTCGACGACGTACTGGCAGAGCAGGTCGACGGCCTCCCGGTAGCGCTCCAGCGCGGCCTGGACGTCCTTGGCGAGGTCGTACTCGGAGCCCTCCCGGCCGCCCCACATCACGAAGGTGCGGGCGCCGAGTTCCGCGGCGAGGTCGACGTTGCGCAGCACCTTGCGCAGCGCGTACCGCCGGACGTCGCGGTCGTTGCTGGTGAAGCCGCCGTCCTTGAACACGGGGTGGGTGAAGAGGTTGGTGGTCACCATCGGCACCACCAGGCCGGTCTCGTCGAGGGCCTTGCGGAACCGGGCCACCTGCTGGTCCCGGCTGGCGGCGTCGGCCCCGAAGGGCACCAGGTCGTCGTCGTGGAACGTGATCCCGTACGCCCCCAGGTCGGCGAGCCGGTGCACCGCCTCCACCGGGTCGAGCTCGGGGCGGGTGGCGTCGCCGAACGGGTCGCGGCCCTGCCAGCCCACCGTCCAGAGGCCGAAGGAGAACTTGTCGGCGGGGGTGGGACGGGGTGCCATGGCGGACCTCCGAGGGTGTCGTCGGCTATTTGTTCAGTGGTTGAATTATTTGGCGGGCCTGTGGCAGTGTCAAGGGGTGACCCGACCAGACGCCCCGCCCGGGGCGGTACGGCAGGGCAGCCTGCGCGAGTGGAACCTCGCCGTGGTGCTCGGCCGGATCGCCGCCGCCGACCGCCCGCCCTCCCGGGCCGGGCTGGCCGCCGGCACCGGCCTCACCCGCGCCACCGTCTCGGCCGTGGTGGAGGATCTGCTGGCCGGCGGGTTGGTCGCCGAGGCGGAGCCGACGCCGCGGACCGGCGCGGGACGGCCGTCGCGGGGCCTGGTGCTCGCCACCGACGGCCCGGCCGGGCTCGGCCTGGAGGTCAACGTCGACTATCTGGCCGCCTGCGTGGTGGACCTCGCCGGCCGGGTCCGCCACCACACCGTGCTCCGCGCCGACCTGCGGCCGGCCTCCCCCGCCGAGACCCTCGCCCGGCTGGCCGACCTCGCCGCCCGCGCCCGCGCCGACGCCGCCCGCGAGGGGCTCACCCTGGCCGGCGCGGCCCTCGCGGTGCCCGGACTGGTCGACGACGCCGGCCTGGTGCGCCTCGCGCCGAACCTGGGCTGGCGCGACGTGCCCGTTCCCGCGCTGCTCGCCGCCGGGCCGCCGCTGACCGCCCACGTCGACGGCGTACCGCCGCTGGTGGTCGACAACGAGGCCAACCTCGCCGCGCTGGGCGAGCTGCACGCCGGGCCGGCGGGTCCGGCCAGCTTCCTGCACGTCTCCGGCGAGGTCGGCATCGGCGCCGGGATCGTGCTCGACGGGTCCCTGTTCCGGGGCGCGCGCGGCTGGAGCGGCGAGATCGGTCACATCCCGGTCCGCCCCGACGGTCCGCCGTGCCGGTGCGGCGGCCGCGGCTGCCTGGAGACGTACGCCGGGCAGGAGGCGATCCTCGCGGCGGCCGGCCTGGGCGGCGCGGACCTTCCCGCGGACACCGCGACGACCCGGCTGGCCGAGCTGGCCGGGGGCGGCGAGCCCGCCGTGCTGCGCGCCCTCGCGGAGGCCGGGACCGCCCTCGGGGTCGCCGTCGCCGGCGTGGTGAACCTGCTGGACCTGGACACGGTGGTGCTCGGCGGCGGATACGCCCCGCTGGCCCCGTGGCTGCGCCCGCCGGTGCTCGCCGAGATCTCCCGGCGGGTGCTCACCGCGGCGTGGTCGCCGGTGATCGTCCGCCCGGCGGCCCTCGGCACCGCCGCCGCGGCCGTCGGCGGGGCCGGTTCGGTGGTACGCCGGGTCCTGGCGCGCCCGGCCGGCTGGCTGGCCCGCCCGGCCTGAGCCGACTTCCCGCGCTGTCGGCGCCGTCCCGCCTCGGTACGCTTGTCCGAGGCAAGGACCCCCATCCGAGGAGCGCGCTGCCAGCATGCGGACAGGTCGACAGACCGGGGCACCGGGCGAGCGACGGTGACCACCGCCCGCCGGGGCGGTGTCGCGGGCCCGGCCGGTGGCGGGCAGCCTCTCCGCTCGCCCACCCGCCAGCCCTCGGGCGCCGCGCCGCCGGTTGATCCCCGGCTCACCCTCGAACTGCTCGACGGGCTCGCCGAGGCGGTCGTGACGACCGACGACGCCGGCGTGGTGACGCTGGTGAACGCGAAGGCGGTCGAACTCCTCCCCGAGGTCGTGCCCGGCACGGGCCTGGCGGCCTGCCCCGTACCGGCCCTGGCCGGCGCGGCGGCCGACGGGGCGGAGCGCTTCGACACCGAGCACGGCGGCCGCCGCCTACGCGGGGTGCGGCGCGACCTGGCCGCCGGCCGGCACGCCTGGTACGTACGGGACGTCACCGGCGAGCACGCGCGCGCCGAGGCGTTGCGCGTCGAGCGTTCCCGCACGGCGTTCCTCGCCCAGGCCGGCAGCCAGCTCGGGCTCTCCCTCCAGCGGGAGCAGACGCTGCGGGCCGCGGTGACGCTGCCCGTCCCCTACCTCGCCGACCTGGCCCTGGCGGTGCACCTGCCGCCCCCGCCGGCGGAGGGCCGGCCGCACTGGGTCCGGTACGCCGCCACCGACGCCGCACCGGTGACCGGGCTGGCCGAGTGGTCGCTGACCGGCTCGCTGCCCGGCCTGGCCGAGGCGCTCGCCGGCCAGCCCGCCGACCCCGGCCCCTGGCCGGACCCGGTGCGGGCCGAGTTGGCAGCCATGCTCCCGCCGACCCTGGGCCCGCCCGGCACCGTTTTGGTCAGTCCCATGCGGGGCGTCGGGCGCGGCACGGGCGCCCTGGTGCTGCTCCGTACCCCCGGGCGGGTCGGCTTCGACCGGCGGGACGTCGAGCTGGCCCGGGAGTTCGCCGCCCGGGCCGGCGCCGCCCTCGGCGCCGTCGAGCTCTACGGCGAGCAGGTCCACCTCGCCCGGGTGCTCCAGAACAGCCTGCTCCCGCCCGAGCTGCCGGCCGTGCCGGGCGCCGTCCTCGCCGGCGGCTACCGGGCGGCCGGGGACCGGCTGCGCATCGGCGGCGACTTCTACGACGTCTTCCCCCTCCCCGGGGGCGCGATGTTCGCCCTCGGCGACATCGCCGGCAAGGGCGTCGGCGCGGCGGTCCTCACCGGGCGGGTCCGCCAGTCCCTGCGGACACTGCGCCTGGTCGAGCAGCGGCCGCTGGAGTTGTTGCGGCTGCTGAACCGGGCCCTCTTCGACGCCCCCGACGCGGCCCGCCGCAGCCAGTTCACCACCCTGCTGCTCGGCACCCTCGACCCCGCGCCGGGCGGTGGGTTGACCGTCCGGATCGCCGGCGGCGGCCACCCGTCCCCGCTGCTGGTGCGCCCCGACGGCGCGGTCGCCCCGGTCCCGGTCGGCGGGATGCCGGTGGGTGCGCTCGCCGACGCCCGGTTCGCCGGGGCCGAACTCCGGCTCGCCCCCGGCGAGTCGCTGCTCGCCTACAGCGACGGGGTGGTCGAGGCGCGCGGCGGCCCCGGCGGGCAGGAGATGTTCGGCGAGGAACGGCTGCAGGCGGCGCTGGCCTCGGCCGCCGGGCTGCCCCCGGCCGCCCTGGTCGACCGGCTGCTGCGGCACGTCGACGAGTGGCTCGACGGGCAGAGCCAGGACGACATCGCGATGCTCGCGGTCGCGGCGGCGTGACCGCCGGCCGAGGTCAGGCCGTCCTGGCCACCCGTGCCCCGTCCGCCCACCCCTGCTCCGGCAGCCCCACGGAGGGCTCCACCGGCGCACCCGGCCAGGACCCGGCCGCCCCCACGGACTGCACCGACGCGTCCCGTCGCCGCGCCGCCTCGTCGAACTCCCGCATGCCCCGCAGCAGGGACTGCCGCCCGTCGGGGGTCATGTCGGCCAGGATGGCCGCCAACTGCTGGCGCCGGTCGTCGCGCAGCTCGGCCAGGAGTCGCCGGGCCTCCGGGGTGAGGTGCAGCGAGATCTCCCGCCGGTCGAACCGGCCGGGCTCCCGTTCGAGCATGCCCGCCGCCACCAGGCGGTCGCAGAGCCGGCTGGCGGAGGAGAGCAGCATGTCGAGCCCCGTGGCCAGGCGGCGCAGGTTGATCCCCTCGTCCTGCTCGACGAGCATGATGGCGCGCAGCTGGGCGCCGGAGACCCGACTCGTCGTCCGCTCCCGCGCCGCTTCCCAGACGGTCAGCAGGGCACCGGCCACCGCGTCGAGCTCGACGGCCATACTCGTCTGGGGTCCGTTGGAACCGTGCACTTCCGCCATGGTGGCCCGAGACTACCTCCGAATCCGCTGGCCCGGGCTTGTGATCAAGGAGCGACGATGAGCGAACCGGTCAACCGGGCACGGCGGGTCCTCAACGAGGCGCCAGCCGACCTCCTGCTGGACCGGATCGCCGACGTCCTGGCCGCGGGCTACGGGATCACCCGGGTGGAGTTGCTCCAGGTCGACTACCGCCTGGCGGCGCTGCTGCCGCTGACCGGCGACGAGCCCGTCACGGGGCCGGGGCATCCCGCCTGGCGGTGCTTCGACCACCAGACCCCGGTCGTCGCCGACGGCACCGGATACCTGCCGGCGTCCATGCGCGGGGAACGCCGCGGCGTGCTGGTGGTGGCCCCCGTGCCGGAGCGGCCGACCGCGCTCGACGAGCTGACCGAGGTCGCGACCGCGCTGGCCCACGAGATCGCCGCCGTCACCGACGGCACGGACGTGTACCGCTCCGCCCGGCGCAGCCGGCGGCTCACCCTCGCCGCCGAGATGCAGTGGGAGATGCTCCCCGGCCGCAGCCGCACCCGCCCTTCGTTCCGCCTCGCCGGTCAGCTGGAGCCGGCGTACGCCGTGCGGGGGGACAGCTTCGACTGGTCCGACGACGGCGCCCGGGTCTGGCTCTCGACCATCAACGGCACGGGCGAGGGGGTGGCCGCCTCGATGCTCACCTCGCTCGCCACCCACGCGCTGCGCAACGCCCGCCGGTCCGGGCTCGGCCTCGCCGACCAGGCGGCCCTCGCCGACCAGGCGATCTACGACCTGCACCGGGGCGACCGGCACCTCGCGGCGCTGCTGATGGAACTCGACCTGCGCTCGGGGGTGCTCACGGTGGTCGACGCCGGGTCGCCCCGCCTCATGCTGCTGCGCGAGGGGGAGAGCCGCGAGTTGCCGCTGGAGGCGCAGTTCCCGCTCGGCATGTTCGAGGCCACCGACTACCGGGAGCAGCGCTTCGAGCTGTGTCGCGACGACCGGCTCTTCGTGGTCAGCGACGGCGTCATCGACGCGACCGGCAAGGACGTCCGGTACGGCGAGACCGCCCTGGACCGGTTCCTGCGCCGGACCGGGCCGATGGAGCCGCTGGACGCCGTGCGTTCACTGATCGGCGACCTGCGCGCGTTCGTCGCCGGCGACCTGATCGACGACGCGGTGGTGGTGTGCCTGGACTGGACCGGCCCGCAGGACTGAGGCCACTCCCTCAGTACGCGCCGCGGCTGTTGAGCACCGCGCCGAAGGTCTTCCAGAGGATCGTCAGGTCGGCCGCGAGCGACCAGTTCTCCACGTAGTAGAGATCCAGCCGGATGCCGTCCTCCCAGCTCAGGTCGGAGCGGCCGCTGACCTGCCAGAGTCCCGTCATGCCGGGCTTGACCAGCAGCCGGCGGGCCACGTCGCCGTCGTAGCGGGCCACCTCGGAGGGGAGCGGCGGGCGGGGGCCGACCAGGCTCATGTGCCCGAGCAGGACGTTGACCAGCTGTGGCAGCTCGTCCAGCGACCACTTGCGCAGCAGCCGCCCGATCCGGGTCACCCGGGGGTCGTCGCGCATCTTGAACATCAGGCCGTCGGTCTCGTTGCGGGCGGCCAGCTCGGCCAGCAGGGCGTCGGCGTTGGCCACCATGGTGCGGAACTTGTAGACCCCGAACTCCTGGCCGCCCTGCCCGACCCGGGTCTGACGGAACAGTACCGGGCCCCGGCTGTCGATCTTGATCGCCAGCGCGACGGCGGCCAGCAGCGGCAGCAGCAGCGTCAGGGCCACCGACGAGACGGCCCGGTCGACGAAGCCCTTGACCAGCTTGCGGGCCCCCCGGAACTCGGGGGCCTCGACGTGGATCAGCGGCAGGCCGGCGACCGGCCGGGTGTGGATGCGCGGACCGGCCACGTCCGTCAGAGCGGGCGCCACCACCAGGTCGATGCCGGTGCCCTCCAGCTGCCAGCCCAGCCGGCGCAGCCGGGTCGCGGTCAGCTCACCGGAGGCCGTCACCGCGACGGTGTCCGCGCCGATGGCGGCGGCCGCCTCGGGGATGCCCCGGAACGAGCCGACCACCGGCACGTCGCCCAGCCGCTGCGCGACGGGGGCGAGCAGCGCGTCCGGGATGCAGGCACCGACCACCTGGTAACCCGCGTACGGCTCGCGGCGCAGGGTGTGCACCAGCTCCAGGACGTGTGCGGTGTCGCCGACCACCAGCACCTTGCGCGACCAGCCGGCGCCGACGGACCGTGCCCGGTGCAGCCGCTTGCGGGCGGCGAACCGGGCCGTCTCCAGGCCGACCATGCCGACGGCGAGGGAGATGGCGAGGAACCCCCGGGAGACGGCGACGTCGGCGATGTAACCGAAGATCGCGATGCCGCCCGCGAGGCGCACGCTGGCCGTGCCGACCCGGCGGTACTCGTCGGCGCCGTAGCCGAGGACACGGTCGTCGTAGCAGCGCAGCACCCGCAGCGAGATCAGCCAGACGAGGACCAGCCCGGGGGCCACCAGGATGTAGGGGATCTTCGAGCCGCCCGGGGCCTCGTCGCCGAACCGCGCCACGTAGCCGACCAGCACGGCGACGGTCAGCACGGTGGTGTCGAGCACCACCAGTGAACGTACGTAGGCGCGTTCGCGGGCGCGGGCCGGCCCGGAGCGTGCCTCGTCGGGCCTCGACGACGTGCTGGCGGGGGTCAACAGCGTCGCTGAGGTCATCGACCCTCCCCACTCCGGTCGCCGACGGCCCGCCCGCCGGGTTCGTGGCGCGGGCCGACCGTCAGGGCACCATGTCATCGTGCCCCGAGAACCATGCTCGCCCATCGCCTCGGACACATTGCCGTCACTTTTCCCGATCCCCCGGCACGCGCGGAAGGGGGCCGCGGCCCCGGGTCACGGTACGAGGGGCCCGTTTCGCCCTGCGCGGCGGCTCAGGCCGGGGCCTTGCGCAGCGCGATCGCCTTGAGGAAGATGTCGCCGATCTTCGTAGGGTCCTCGGTGACGAAGGCGCCGCCACCGGTCACGTCCGTGATCGACTTCAGCTCGGCCTTGCTCACGTCCCCGCCGATGCCGATGATCACGACCTGCACCGGCCGTTCCGGATCCTTGATCTTGTCGAGCTCGGTCAGCAGCCGCTGCTGCGTGATGCCCTTGCTGTCCTCGTTCTTGCCGTCGGTGAAGAGCACGATCGAGTTGACCCGGCCCGGCTCCCAGTTCTCCTGCACCTCCTGGTACGCCGCCAGCACCGTGTCGTAGAGGCCGGTGCTGCCGTCGGAGGAGCGGATGGAGCCGAGGGACTGCTCCAGCCTGCCGCGCTGGCGGGACAGCGGCGCGATGGGGAGGAGCTCCCGGTGGTCGCGGGGGCCGACCAGCTCGGTGGAGAAGGTCCAGAGGCCGATCGACCAGGAGTCGTCGAAGAGGTTCAGCCCTCGCCGGGCGGCCTCGACGGTGACCTGCTGCCGGGTCGCGTCGCCGGCGTTGGCGACCTTCTCCTTCATCGAGCCGGAGACGTCGATGACGGCGAGCATGCGGCCGGACTGGGTGGCGATCGACCAGCTGGAGACCGCGCGGTCCATGGCCTGCGGGTCGAGCCCGCCGGGAGCCGAGCCGCCGCCGTTGGCCGGCGGGGCCGGCGCGCCGCCGGCCGGGCTGGGTGCCCCCTGCGGCGCGGCGAAGCCCGCGCCCCAGTTGCCGTCCGGCGCGCGCAGCGCCCGGGCGGCCAGCCGGTCGCGGAAGCCGGCGGCGGTGAGCACCTCGTAGAGCACCCGCGCCGCCGAGGCCTTCGCCGGCTCGATGCCCGGCAGCACCGCGTACGGGTAGTCCAGCGGCGCGGGCGCCGGCTCCAGGTAGAGCGCGGCCAGCGGCACCGGCGGCTTCTTGCTGTTGTACTGGATCACGTCCTCTTCGGAGAGCGCCGCCGCGCCCAGGCTGCTGGCGATCGTCGTGGCGTCCGAGGCGGTCGGGAAGCGGGCGAGCAGGTCCTGGCGCAGCGCCGAGCGACCGGTGGCCAGCGCGCGCAGCGCGGCGACCTTCTCCTTCTCGGCGTCGGGGCCGCCGGAGGCGCTGGCGGCGGCGGTCAGCGAGAGCAGGCCGGAGAGCCCGGCGGCGTCCCGGGTGGGCTCGACGATGCCGGTGCGCAGCGGCTTGTCGCTCTGCACCTGCTCCAGCAGCTGGGTCCAGCTGAACTTCTTCTGCGGCCAGCCCAGCCGCGCGGCGACCGGTTCCGGCATCGCCACCACCACGGGGCTGCGCGCGATGGACGCCCCGTTGCCCGGGTCGAAGGCGGTGGCGCCACCGGTCTTGAGCCGCAGCAGCCAGGTGGAGGAGTCGGGGACCCAGACGTCCGGGCTCACCGACGTGCCGCTGGCCTGCCCGACGCCGGCCAGGGTGACGCCGTGCTTGGCGGCGACCGTGGCGGCGACGTCGACCGGGTTGGTCGCCGAGACGTTCACCGCGATGCAGGTGCCACCGACGGCGGCGCCATCCCTCACCCACTGGGCGGCGGCGTCGTCGACGGCCGGGGCCAGCTCCGCGGCGACGGCGACGGAGAGCTCGATCCGCCCCGAGCAGTCCGGTTGCGCCAGCTGCTGGTAGCCGAACCAGCCGCCGGCCGTGACGGCGAGGACGCCCACGGCGGCGGCGGCGGTGGTTGCGTGGAGACTCGTACGCATGCGATGGCGACCTGCTGACACGCTGACCATCTTGCGTACCCGCAGGTGGGACTGCCACAACCGTTCGGACGAAAGTTACGCAGAATAGTCAGTTGATCACAAAATCGTGACCCTGGGTAACCGGTTCGCCGCTGCTAGTTGATCTGTCGGGGCAAAGTGCCTGCTCAGGGCAGGACGCAGGTGGGGCTCGGCACCGCGACCGGCTCCCCCACCGGGGCCGGTACGCCGGTGGCCGGGTCCACCCGGAAGACCCGGACCATGTCGGCCCGCTCGTCCGCGACGTAGAGGTGCTCCCCGACGAGGGCGAAGTGCCGGGGCCACTCCCCGCCCGTGTCCACCTCGGCCACCAGCTCCGGCAGCTCGCCGTCGACGGTGAAGACCGCGATCGTGCCCACCCCGCGGTTGGCGACGTAGAGGAAGCGCCCTCCCGGCTCGACCGCGATCTCCGACGGCTGGACGTGCCCGGACCGGTCGCTGGCCTCGACCCGGCCCCGCTCGCGCGGCACGCCGTCGGCGGTCAGCTCGTACGCGGTGACCGATCCGTCCAGCTCCCCCGCCACCCAGCAGCGCCGCCCGTCCGGGTGCCGGGCCAGGTGCCGGGGGCCGACGCCGGGGGCGGTGCGCACCGGGGGCGCCGCGGGCACCAGCCGGCCGGCGGCGGCGTCCAGGTCGTACGGGTGGATCGAGTCGGTGCCCAGGTCGACGGCGAGCAGCGGACCGCGTCCCGGGGCGGGGACGACCATGTGGGCGTGGGCGTGGTCCTGACGCTCCGGATCCGGCCCGTGCCCCTCGTGCTCGACCAGGTCGCTGCGCTCGCCGGGCACCCCGTCGGCGTCCAGCGGGAAGACCGTCACGCTGCCGCCGCCGTAGTTGGCCACCACGAGGTGACCGCCGTCCGGCAGGACCGCCAGGTGGCAGGGCTCCGCGCCCCCGGTGGGCCGGACGCCGAGCGGGGCCAGGCCGCCGTCGGCGCCGATCCGGTACGCGCTGAGCTGCCCGTCGGGCAGTTCGTTAACGGCGTAGAGCACCGGCAGCCGCGGATGCCGGGCGAGGAAGGAGGGCGAGGGTGTGACCGCGACGGTGCCGAGCGGGGACAGCTCGCCGGAGCCGGGGTCGCGCCGGGCGGCGACGATGCCCGTGCCCCGGCCGCCGCTGTGTGCCGTGTAGCCGCCGATATGGACGATCCCGCCCTGACCTGTCACCGGTCCACCCTTCGCCGCTTCCTCCGTCGATCCCACCAGAGCCTTCCCGGTCGGGCACCTTCTTAGCCCCGAAAACCGCGCCGGATCACGCGCTCCCGGCCCGACCGCCGCCGCGCCGGGACCGCCGCGACCACCACCGCGCGGCTCTCAGGCCGCCGGCACCGGCTCGCCGCGCTGCCGCGCCACGTGCTCGACCAGCGCGATCAGCACCTCCTTGCCGGACTGCCGGTCGCGCGCGTCGCAGAGCACCAGCGGCACGTCGGGGTCGAGGTCCAGCGCCTGGCGTACGGTCTCCAGGCTGAACCGGCGGGCGTCGTCGAAGCAGTTCACCCCCACCACGAAGGGGACGCCCCGCTGCTCGAAGTAGTCGATCGAGGGGAAGCAGTCCGCCAGCCGGCGGGTGTCGGCGAGCACCACCGCGCCGAGCGCCCCGAACGCCAGCTCGTCCCAGAGGAACCAGAAGCGGTCCTGGCCGGGGGTGCCGAAGAGATAGACCTGGAGGTCGTCGTTGATCGTGATCCGGCCGAAGTCCATCGCCACCGTGGTGGTCGACTTCGCCTCGACGCCGGAGAGGTCGTCGGTGCCGATGCCGGCACCGGTCAGCACCTCCTCGGTCTGCAACGGGCGCACCTCGCTCAGCGCGCTCACCAGTGTCGTCTTGCCGGCGCCGAACCCCCCGGCGACCAGGATCTTCAGCGCGAGCGGGATCCGGGAGCCGGATCCGGGTCGGTCATAGCGCACGGAGTCCACTGACCACCGCCTTGAGGATGTCGTCGTCGGGCAGGTAGGCGGCGGCCGTCGGCTGGTGCACCGCGACGAGTCCCCGCGCCAGCAGGTCGCCGAGGAGCACGCGGACCACGCCCACCGCGAGGTCTAGATCGGCCGCCAGCTCGGCCACCGGAACCGGGCGGGCGGCCAGCTCCACCAGGCGCCGGTGCTCGGGGTGCAGTTCCGGATGGACCGCCGGGTCGGCGCCCGGCTCGGCCAGCACGTACGCGACCAGGTCGAAGCCGTCGCCGGCGGACCGGACCCGGCCACCGGTGAGGGTGTAGGGCCGCACGACCGGGCCGGCGTCGTCGTCCAGCCACTCGTGCTGCGGCCCGGGCGACTCAGCCCGCATCGGCGGCCCCCGCCGTGGATCGGGCCGGGGCGCTCAGGTTCTCGCCGACCCGGGTGACGAGCATCGCCATCTCGTACGCCACCAGGCCGATGTCCGCGTCCGCCTCGGCGACCACCGCCAGACAGGCGCCCTGGCCGGCGGCGGTGACGAAGAGGTACGCCGACTCCATCTCCACCACGGTCTGCCGGACCGCCCCGCCGGCCACGTGCCGGCTCGCGCCCCGGGCCAGGCTGGAGAAGCCGGAGGCCAGCGCGGCCAGGTGCTCGGCGTCGGCGCGGTCCGGAACGGCGGAGGAGCCGATCAGCAGCCCGTCCGCCGAGAGCACCACCGCCTGGCGGGCGGGCGGCACCCGCTCCACCAGGTCGTCGAGCAACCAGTCGAGATCGGCGCTCTGCCTCGTCGGATGCATCAGGCGTCCCTCTCAGTCGCGGTCATCGGTTCGGGGTCCGCCGGCCGCTCGGCCGGCGTCGGGCTCGGGTCCGCGGCCGTCTCCGGCGCCGGCCTGGCGGCCGCGGCCCGGCCTCGGGCGGTGCCCGACTGCAGGGCCGACATGGTCCGCCGCGCCTCCTCCGGGCTCCGCGGGGCGGGGCTGTCGATGACGGGTTGCCGCACCGTCGGCCCGTCGAGCACCGACCGGCGTCCCGGGGCGTCCCCGGCGGACGGGCGGGCGCCGGGGGCGTCCACGGCCGGTCTCCGGGGCCGGGCCACCGGCCCCCGCCGGCGCACCCGTCGGGGCAGCCCGTCGACCTCCCCGACCGCCTCGCCCGGGGGCGGGGGGCCGCCGGCGGGCTCGCCCCCCGGGGCCGGGCAA
>NZ_JBAKHV010000049.1:0-47603 GCF_036906775.1 Micromonospora sp. CPCC 205561
CGCGCCGACCAGGGCGGGCCGCGGCGGCGCGGCGACCTCGACGGCACGCCGCGCGGCGTCGCGCCGGCGACGCCGGCCGGCGAGGACGGCCGCGGCGGCGAGAAGGAGCAGCCAGGCCACGGCGAAGGCCGGAAGGGTGAGCAGCCGCAGCGCGCCCAGCAGCTCCACCGTCAGCACGGCGAACGCGCCCGTCACGAGGGCCGCCCGGACCAGCGCGAGGCGCCGCCCGGCCACGGTCTGCGCGTCGATCGGCCGGAGGGCGACGGTGAGCAGGCCGATCGCGGCGACCGGCGCCAGGGCGAGCGGGTAGCCGACTGCCGACATGGCGGAAGTAAACACCATGAACCTGGGGCCGCCGCGCGGGACGCCCGCGGTGCTGAGCACCGCGCCGCTGACCTGCCAGGCTAGGCTAGGGCCGACATATCGTCGCCACCGTGGAGATTCCCGTGAAGCTCTCGATCCTCATGCCGGTCTACAACGAGGAAGAACGCATCGCGGATGCCCTCAAGCAGGCATTGGCAGTCGACTACCCGTGCGAGATCGAGCTGGTCGTGGTCGACGACGGCAGCCGGGACGGCACCGCCGAGGTCCTCGGCCGGGCGGACGACGCGCGCCTGCGGGTCATCACCCACCAGCGCAACGCCGGCAAGGGCGCGGCCATCAAGACGGCGGTCGACAACGCGGAGGGCGACTACATGGTCATCCTCGACGCCGACCTGGAGTACGACCCGCAGGACATCCCGAAGCTGCTCAACCCGGTGCTCGACGGGCGGGCCACGGTCGTCTACGGCAACCGCACCTTCGGCAGCCACAGCGCCTACAGCTTCTGGTACGTGATGGGCAACAAGGGCGTCACGATGGCCGCGAACGTGCTGTTCAACTCCTACATCGGCGACCTGGAGACCTGCTTCAAGCTGATGCCGGTAGCGCTCTACCGCTCGCTGGACGTCCGCTCGCGCGGCTTCGGCATGGAGGCCGAGGTGACGGGCAAGCTGCTGCGCCAGCGCATCCGCCCCTACGAGGTCCCGATCAGCTACCGCGCCCGGGGCCGCGAGGAGGGCAAGAAGATCACCTGGAAGGACGGCGTCGAGGCGCTCTGGATCCTCGGCCGCGAGCGCGCCCGCCGCCGCCCCCTGGGCGCCCCGACCCGCTGACCTTCCGCGCCGCCCCTCCGCGGCTCCCCTCGCGCCCGCCGCCGGAGAGTTCCGGTACGTCCAGGCCAAGTCGAGGCGTCCCGCCGCGTGCCCGTCGGGCGTGCCTCAGCCGCCGGCCGGCACCGGCACCCGGTCCAGGAACCCGTCGACCGAGCGGCGCAGCCCGGCCGCGTCCAGCCCGTGCCAGCGGGTGTGGTCCTCGGCGGAGCCGTAGCGGCGCAGCTCCTCGCGCCCGACGCCCAGCGCCAGCAGCCGGTGCGGTCGGTCCGCCAGCGCCGCCGACACCACCCGGGCCGACGTCCCGGCCAGGTAGGGCTCCACCAGGATCACCTCGCCGCCGGCCAGCGTCCGCAGCCCCGCGGTGTCGAAGGGCCGGGGCCGGTGGGTGTACGCCACCGTCACCCCCAGGTCGGCCACCGCCGCCAGCGCCGCGTCCAGCACCGGGCCCACCGCGACCAGCAGCGGCGCCCCCGGCCCCGCGTCCCGGACCACCCGCAGCGCGCCGTCGCCGTCGTACGGCCGGGCGTTGTGCAGCGTGGACAGTCGCAGGTACGTCGAGCCGTCGCCGGCCACCGCGCCGCGCAGCAGCGCCGGCACCTCCTCTGGGTGCCCGGGGACGTGCACCGTCCAGCCGTGCAGGGTGTCGACCAGCGAGACGTCGGCCGGCGAGAGATGGGTACGCCCCGACTCCGCCCGGTCGTACGACGCGCCGATGCTGACCAGCACCGCGCCCACGCCCTGGTGGTCCAGGTCGAGCTTGAGCTGCTCGTACGCCCGCTCGATCAGGAAGGGGGCGTAGCTGTGCGCGATCGGCCGGAGCCCGGTCAGGGCGAGCCCGCCGGCCACCCCCACCAGCAGTTGCTCCCGGATCCCGACGTTGATCACCCGGTCCGGGTGCAGGTGCGCGGCCGGGACGAAAGAGGCGGCGGAGATGTCGGCCAGCACCAGCGCCGTGCGCGGATCCTCCGCCAGCAGCGCGGTGGTGGTGTCGACGAAGCGGTCCCGCATGGTCATCCTCCCTGCTCGACGACCGCGACGACGAGGTGCGGCCGGTGGTTGTCATGCCCGGTCAGGGCGGTGTGCAGGGCGTCGTGGTCGCGCCCGTCGACGGTGGCGGCCGTCCAGCCGTTCACGGTGAACCGGGCCGCGATGCCGCCCGGCCAGCCGTGGGAGGCCGAGCCGTTGTCGACCACGATCGCGGTGAGGCTGCCCAACCCGGTCGCCCCCGCGTACGCGATCGCCTCGTGGTTGGAGCCCTCGTCCAGTTCGGCGTCGCCGAGCAGCACGTGCACCCGGGGCGTCAGCAGACCCTGGGCGCGCAGCCCGAGCGCGGTGCCCACGCCGAGCCCGAGCCCGTGGCCGAGCGAACCGGAGCCGATCTCGACCCCGGGCACCAGCGTCCGGTCCGGGTGGTCGCCGAGCCGGCTCCCGGGCCCGCCCTGGTCGTCCAGCCAGTCGACGGGGACGAAGCCCTTCGCGGCGAGCACGGCGTAGTAGCCGGCGACGGCGTGCCCCTTGGAGAGCAGGAACCGGTCCCGCCCGGGGTCGTCGACGGTCTCCGGGGCGATCCGCAGGATCCGGTCGTAGAGCACCCAGAGCACGTCGACGGTGGAGTGCACGTTCGCGCCGAACTCCCGGCCCGCGCGGATCCGCTCGTACAGCGGCGCTACGGGCTCCGGCAGCGGCGGGACGGTCGGGTCGGCCGGTGTCGCGGTGGCCAGGGCCGTACTGGCGGTCGTCGTGGTCATGCCGCTAGCCTGCAAGTTGAAGCCCACTTCAACTCAAGGCGACGTGATGCACGAGTCTCTGACCATCGGCCAGCTCGCCACGCGCAGCGGCGTGGCCCCCTCGGCGCTGCGCTACTACGAGCGGCTCGGCCTGATCCGGGCGGAACGGACGGGCGGCAACCAGCGCCGGTACGCCCGCACCGAGCTGCGCCGGGTGGCGTTCGTCCGGATATCCCAGCAGGTCGGGATCTCGCTGGAGGAGATCCGGGAGGCGCTCGACTCGCTGCCGTCGGCGCGTACCCCCACCACCGAGGACTGGGCGCGGCTCTCCCTGACCTGGCGGGAGCGGTTGAACGAGAAGATCCGGCTGATGACGAAGCTCCGCGACGACCTCGACGGGTGCATCGGCTGCGGCTGCCTGTCCCTGCAACGCTGCACCCTCTACAACCCCGGCGACTCGCTCGCCGGCGAGGGTCCCGGCGCCCGACTGGTGCTTCCCCCGAACGGCCGAGGAGCCGACCCCGCCTGAGTCGTCCCACCCGGCCGTGGCCCGCTCGCCCGGCCGTGGCCCGCTCGCCCGGCCGTGGCCCGCTCGCCCGGCCGTGGCCCGGGTCGCGGTCGGGGCGCGGCCCGCTGCGCCTAGCCGGTGGTGAGCAGCACCTTGCCGAGGTGGTCGCTCGACTCGACCAGCCGGTGCGCCCGCGCCGCCTCGGTGAGCGGCAGCCGCCGGTCCACGACCGGTCGGACCGCCCCCGACTCGACCAGCGGCCACACCTGGTCGCGGACGCCACGGACGATCTCCGCCTTCTGACCCAGCGGGCGGGACCGCAGCGCGGTGGCCGCGAGCGTGCCCCGCTTGGCCAGCAGCGCCCCGAGGTCCAGCTCGCCCCTCCGGCCGCCCTGCATGCCGATCACCACCAGCCGGCCGTCGGCGGCCAGCGCCGCCACGTTCCGGGACAGGTAGGCGGCGCCCATGATGTCCAGGATGACGTCCGCGCCCCGGCCGTCGGTGACCCGCCGAACCTCCTCGACGAAGTCCTGCTCGCGGTAGTCGATCGTGTGCGCCGCGCCCAGCTCGCGCAGCCGCTCGTGCTTGGCGGCCCGGGCGGTGGCCACCACCTTGGCGCCGAGCGCCACCCCGAGCTGGATCGCGAACGTGCCGATCCCGCTGCCGCCCCCGTGCAGCAGCAGGGTCTCGCCCGCGTCGAGGCCGGCCACCCGCACCACGTTCGACCAGACGGTGCAGGCCGCCTCGGGCAGCGCCGCCGCGTCGACCAGGTCGACGCCCGCCGGCACCGGCAGCAACTGCCCGGCCGGCACCGTCACCCGCTCCGCGTACCCGCCGCCGGCCAGCAGGGCGCAGACCTCCCGGCCCACCTCCCAGCCGGCCACGTCGGGACCGATCGCGCTGATCACCCCGGAGCACTCCAGCCCGGGGTACGCGGGCGCGCCCGGCGGCGGCGGGTAGTGCCCCTGCCGTTGCAGCAGGTCCGCCCGGTTCACCGCGCTCGCCCGCACGTCGACGACCACCTCGCCCGGGCCCGGCTCGGGATCGGGCACCTCGGCCCAGACCAGTGCGTCGGGTCCGCCGGGCTCCGGAATCGTCATAGCGCGCATGTTCCGTGTCTACCCCACCCGGCCCTCGACCCACGCCCGTGCCAGGATCTCGTCCACCGTCTGCGCCGGTGTCAGCGCGGAGCTGTCCAGCCAGAGCCCGATCCGGGGCGTCTCCGCCCGGAACTCCGCGTCCAGCGCGGCGACCGGCCAGTCTCCGTATCCTTTCTTCTCCCGCGCCTCCTCGCGGGCCGCGACGACCTCCGGGCTCGGCGCGAGCACCACGACCGCCAGCGGCCGGTGCCGGATCCGGTCGACCATCGCCGGCAGCTCCGCGCCGAGGATCACGTCCTGGAGCACGACGGTGAAGCCGGCTGCGGCGTACCGGTCCGCGGCCGACGCGGCGAGGTCGTAGCGCAGCCGCAGCTGCCGCCAGGCCTCCTCCGACGGCTCGGCGGTCATCTCCGCCCGGCCGCTGACCACCATCCGCCGGAAGACGTCGCCCCGCAGGTGCACCGCGCGGGTCAGCCGCCGGGCCAGCCCTTCGGCCACAGTGGACTTGCCGGCGGCCATGATGCCGCTGACCAGCACGACCGAAGGCTGCTCCCACACGCCCCCTATCCTTCCAGCGAGGGGGCCGTGCCCGCTCGCCCGGCGCTCCGTCGTGGCAGACTAGGCAGGGTCGCCCCCTCGCGGGTCGCGACCCGGGAGGGTTCGCCTAGTGGCCGATGGCGCTGGTCTTGAAAACCGGTAAGGCAGCGATGTCTTCGTGGGTTCGAATCCCACACCCTCCGCCCTCCGGGCAGCGATAAGCCTCCTGAACAGCCCGATGCCGATCCGGGGCGTGAGCGACACGGGGCCGTCGGCGTGACGGCAGCGCTCCCCGACCGAGCTGCTTCGGCGGCACGCCGTTCCCCCGCGTGGTGCCACAACCAGTTCCTCGGCCGCGTCGCGGTGGCGAACGTGTCTCGGAACGGCCTTTTCGGCGGCCTCTCACCGCATCGTGACGGCGGCGAGGGTGCGGATCAAGGCGCTCTCTGCCGCGAGCAGCCCCGTGCCGGCAGTCGGCGGGCGGGCCGACTGCGGCAACACGCGACTTCGCACCGCGGTCGTCCCACCGCGCTGCCTGGAAGGGCTTCCGCTCGTTACCTGCATTGAACCTGTCCGGGTACAGGTCGGTTGGTGTGGGTTCCGCGGGATGGGCGAGCGGCGCCCTGCCCGGCCCGGACGCTCGCGGACCGCGGCCGCTCCACGAGCGGGTCGGCGGGTTCGAGCGGTCCTGGAACGAGAGTTCCGACCGGCTGGACACCTACGCGCAGGACCTCAAGCAGACACGGCAGGAGGAATGACCGATGGCGGGGGTAGGGCAGAAGACGCGGGCGGAGCCGGCGACGGCCGACCGGGAGATCGTGGTCTTCCGGGTGATCGACGCTCTGCGGGAGCTGGCGTTCGAGGGCGGCCAGCGGGCCCCGATCAGCCTGGCGGCCTACGTCACCGGGACCGTTCGGAAGGGGGTGGAGAGCTGATGGCCGGAAAGGTGTTCTTCAGCATGTCGATGTCGCTGGACGGCTTCATCGCGCCCGAGCCCGTGCCCGTCGACAACTACTTCGCGCCCGAGAAGCAGGACGACCCGGACGTGCGGCGCTGGATGGCGCAGTGGATGGAACTCCAGCAGTGGATCTTCCCGCTGCGGTTCTTCCGGGAGAACCTGAACCTGGGCGAGGGCGGCGAGGAGGGGCGCGACAACGACTTCGCGCGGGAGACGTTCGAGCGCACCGGCGCGAGCGTCATGGGCATGCGCATGTTCGACCTCGGGGAGCAGACGTGGCCGGAGGAGGCGCCCTTCCGTACCGCGGTCTTCGTCGTGACGCACACCAGGCGTGACCCGTGGGAGCGGCCGGGCGGGACCACCTTCCACTTCGTCAACGACGGCATCGAGTCCGCGCTCGACCAGGCCCGCGAGGCCGCGGGCGACCGCGACGTCCGCATCGCGGGCGGCGGCGCGACGATCGTGGAGTACGTGAACGCCGGCCTGGTCGACGAGTTCTCGATCACGCTCTCGCCCGTGCTCTTCGGCGCCGGCATCCGCCTGTTCGACGGCGTGGACGCGTCCAGGGTCGCGCTGGAGCCGGTCCGCTCGGAGTTCTCGTCGCGGGCGACGCACCTGATCTACGACGTGCGCCCACGGTAGCCGCGCAACGGCGTGCGACCCCTCCGACACTCCGCCGCGGATCGCCTCACGAGCGCGCTCCGACTACCCTCGCCGCCGTGGACCCAGTGGAGATCGAAGCACCTGTCGTCGGTGTCACCGTCTATCCGGACCGGGCCCGGGTCACCCGTCGCGGTGGTACCCGGCTGGCCGCCGGCGAGCACCGGGTACGCGTCGCGCCGCTGCCGATGGGCCTGCGACGCGACTCGCTACGGGTCGGCGGCCGGGGCGCGGCCACCGTGCTCGGCGTGGACGTCACGACGTGGCGGCAGGCCCGCAGCGCCGACGGGCAGGTCCGCGAGCTGGAGCGGAGGAGCCGGGAGCTGGCCGACGAGCTGGCCGAGGTGGACGACGCCGACGAGGTCGAGGGGCAGCGGGGGCAGTTCCTCGCCCGGCTGGCCGAGCGGGCCGGCGGCACGTACGCCCGGGCGCTGGCCTCCGGTGACGCCGGCCCCACCGACGTGGCCGCCTTCGTCGACTCGGTGGCCGGTCAGCTGGCCGAGTCGCACCGTCGCCGGCGCGGGTTGGCCCGGCGGCGTACCGACCTGACCGAGGAGCTGGCCGCCGTCGAGCGGGAGCTGGACGCCGCGAGCGGCAAGCGGGAACCGGACAGGCTGGCCGCCGAGGTGACCGTGTCGGTGGACGCCGACGAGGCCGAGCTGGACCTGGAGCTGAGCTACCTGGTCGACGGGGCCCGCTGGCAGCCCTCCTACGACCTGCGGCTGGTCGACGACACGATGACCGTCACCTGGTTCGGGCTGGTCAGCCAGGAGACCGGCGAGGACTGGCCGGAGTGCGAACTCCAGCTCTCGACCGCCCGCCCGGCGGCGGCGACCCGCGTAGCCGAACTGTCGCCCTGGTATCTCGACCGGGTCCGGCCGATGCCGGCACCGATGGCCGCGTCGGCCGCGAGCTTCGGCGCGTTGCCGCCGCCACCGGCGCCCGGCGCGGCGCCGGCAGGGGCGTCCCGCTCCGGTGCGCGGAGCCCCAAGGTGCGGGAGAGCGTGGCCGCAGTCGAGCAGGGGGTCACCGCCGCCACCTACCGGCCGGCCCGCCCGGTGGCGGTGCCGGCGGACGGCAGCGCCCACCGGGCCACCATCGCCGTACTGGAGTTGCCGGCCCGGCTGGACCACGTGACCGTGCCGGTCCGCGCGGCCGAGGCCCACCTGCGCGCGACGGTCCGCAACACCTCGGAGCACACGCTGCTTCCCGGCCCCGGGGCGGTCTTCCACGGTGCCGACTTCGTCGCGGCCACCCGGCTGCCGACCTGGGCGCCCGGCGAGGAGACCGAACTGGCGCTCGGGGTCGACGACCGGATCCGGGTGGAGCGGAAACTCAGCCGGCGCGCCGACACCAGGGCCACGCTCGGCTCGACCCGCCGCCGGGACGTGGAGTACCGGATCAGCGTGGCGAACCACACGCCCCGGCCGGCGGCGGTGGAGGTACGCGACCAGCTGCCGGTGTCCCGCGACGAGGGGGTGGTCGTACGGGAGCCCACCCTCGTCCCGCCGCCGGCCGAGCGGACCGAACTGGGCGAGCTGACCTGGCGGCTGCGGCTCGGGCCGGGGGAGAGCGGCGAGATCAGCATGGGCTTCCGGGTCGAACTCGCCAAGGGAATCGAGCTGGCCGGCTGGCGGGAGTGACCCCGAGGACCCGCCGCCGGGACCGGCCGCGCAGGCGTCCCGCCCTCGTCGCGCGCGGCGACACGGCCCGACGGGACGGCGGGCGCTTCCGGTTCGATCCCGGGCCTCGGCGGGGTATGAAGGGGCGGAGAAAGAACCGCACACCGGAAGGACCGTCCCGATGACCCTGGACCGACCGATCGCCCCGGACCCGTACGAGCTGCTGCCGACCGTCGCGTCGTTCACCCTCACCAGTGACGACGTGCAGAACGGCGAGCCGATGGACGCCGCGTACGCGCACGGCAGCGTCGGGGGCGAGAACATCTCGCCGCAGCTCGCCTGGTCCGGCTTTCCCGCCGAGACGAGGGGCTTCGTGGTGACCTGCTTCGACCCGGACGCGCCCACCGGCAGCGGGTTCTGGCACTGGGTCCTGGTCAACCTGCCGGCCGACGTGACGCGGCTGCCGCGCGGCGCGGCCGGGGACGACCTCGGCGGCGCCTTCACGGTCCGCAACGACTACGGCGAGCAGGGGTACGGCGGGGCCGCGCCGCCGGCCGGCGACCGTCCGCACCGCTACGTGTTCGCGGTGCACGCCCTCGACGTCGAGAGCCTCGACGTCACCCCCGACGCCACCCCGGCCTACGTCGGCTTCAACCTGGCCTTCCACACCCTGGCCCGAGCCGTCATCCGCCCCACCTACCAACTCAAGCAGTAACCCCCGCCCCGCTCTCCCCCTCCCGCCCCGCTCTCCCGCTCTCCCGCTCTCCCTCGCGATCTTGCACCTACTGCCCCGGCACAAGGGGCAAAGGCCCCAGCCGGACGGCCGAAAGTGCAAGATCGCGCGAAAGGGAGGGCGGGAGCGGGCGGGAGCGGGCGGGGCGGGGGTCAGGCGGGGACGCGGGCCACGGCGAAGACGGACTGGCCGAACGGGGGGAGGACGCGCTGTTCCGCCGCCTTGGTGGCGGGCAGGACGAGGGTGTCGTAGACCTTGACCATCGGGCCCTCCTTCGGCATCAGCCGGAAGACCTTGGTCGCCATGAAGTAGCCGATCAGGCCGAGCGCGTTCGCATAGTGGATCTTCTGCACCGTCAGGCCGGCGTCGGTCATCGCGGCGCCCAGGGTCTTCTTCGTGTAGCGGCGCACGTGCCCGGTGGCGATGTCCGCCGGGCTCATCGCGAACTGGAACGCCGGCACGATGATGATGATGTTGCCACCGGGGCGGACCAGCTCGCGCATGCTGCGCAGCGCGCCCACGTGGTCCTCGATGTGCTCCAGCACGTTGTACGACACGGCGGCGCTGTAGTCA
This sequence comes from Micromonospora sp. CPCC 205561, assembly GCF_036906775.1. Lineage (NCBI taxonomy): Bacteria > Bacillati > Actinomycetota > Actinomycetes > Micromonosporales > Micromonosporaceae > Micromonospora > Micromonospora sp. CPCC 205561. The sequence continues at coordinate 9,573 of NZ_JBAKHV010000049.1, forward strand.
CCCCGCTCGGAGTGCGGCAGCAGCATCTGCCGGACCTCGATGTGGGGCTGGTCGGCCAGCCGCTCCTTGAGCAGGACGAGCCGGTCCGGGTCCGCCTCGGTGGCGGTGAACCGGGGCAGCCGCTCGGCCCACTCCAGGGCGTAGTCGCCGAGCCCGCTGCCGATCTCGATCGGGTTGTCACCGAGGTACGGCAGGGCCAGCTCGACGAACCAGCGACGGTGGTTCACCGCCGTCGCGAGGCCCTCCAGGACCTCGGACTGCACGCGCTGATCCCCAGTGATTTCTGCCATGCGTCGATTCCTCACGATATGAAACTCGACCCGCGCCTGGACCGACAGAGTGAATCATCCGCGCTGGGGGCAGAAGAATCGGGGCACCGAAGGTGGCCGAAATGCGGTCGGGGGTGGGCACGTGATCGGCGGGCGGCGAACCCGGCACATGGTACGGCAGTACCCCGAAACATGTCACGGCGGCACCAGAGCCTGACTACTCTACGAATCGTTATGACTACTCCCGAACCGGGCCTCCCCACCGGCACGCCCGGACCGGGGGCGTCGGAAAGCGGGCACGACCGGGGCGTACGGTCCCCGGGCGGGCGGTGGGCGGACGCGGCCGCGGTGGCGAGTTTCGTCGCGCTCGGCTTCTGGGTGACCGCGCGGCTCTGGCTGCGTCCCTCGCACGGCGTGCGGGACAACCGCACGGACCAGTCCCAGTTCGAGTGGATGATGGCGCACGGCGCGCGGGTGCTGACCGATTTTGTTGATCCATTCACCTCGGACCGGATGAACGTGCCGGAGAGCGTCAATCTCATGGCAAATACGTCCGTATTATCCGTATCCCTGCCAATGACGCCGGTCACGCTTCTGCTCGGTACGCGGGCGTCGTTTCTGCTCTTCCTCACGCTGGGCATGATCGCCACGGCCACCGCCTGGTACTTCCTGCTGTCCCGGGTGGTCGTCGGCACCCGCGGGCCCGCCTGGCTCGGCGCGGCGTTCTGCGCGTACGCGCCCGCGATGGTCTCGCACGCCAACGCGCACCCCAACATCGTCTCGCAGTACGTGGTGCCGCTGATCATCTGGCGTACCCTGCGGCTCGCGGAGCCGGGGCGCTGGCTGCGCAACGGGGCGCTGCTCGCGTTGGTCATCGTCTGGCAGGCCTTCATCAACCTCGAGGTGCTGCTGATGACCGCCATCGGGCTGGGCGTGGTGGTCGGGGCGCTCACCCTCGGCCGGCCCGAGCTGCGCCGCCGGGCCCGGCCGTTCCTCGCCGGCCTGGGGACGGCCGCCGTGATGGCGCTGCTGCTGCTCGCGTACCCGCTCTACGTCCAGTTCTTCGGCCCGGGGGCGTACCACGGGCTTTCCTGGCTGATCCGGGGCTACTCGACGGACCTCGCGTCGTTCGTGGCGTACTCGCGGGAGTCCCTGGCGGGTGACGCGCGCAGCGCGCAGGGGCTGGCGAAGAACCCGACGGAGGAGAACGCCTTCTTCGGCTGGCCGCTGGTGGTGCTCGTCGTCGCCCTGGTCTGGTGGCTGCGCCGGCACGTCGTGGTGCGCGGTCTGGCCGCCCTCGCACTGCTCTTCGGCCTGCTCTCGCTGGGGCGGGAGGTCCAGCTGAACGGCAGGGGGACCGGGATCCCCGGCCCGTGGGCGGCGCTGGAGAACCTGCCCGTCCTGCACTCGGTGGTGCCGACGCGCTGGGCGCTGGCGATCACCCCGATCGTCGGGGTGCTGCTCGCGTACGGGGCCGAGCACGTGCGCGCCCTGGCCGCCCGGCACCCGGGGGCGCGCCGGCAGCTCCGCTTCGCCGCCGTGACGGTACTGGCCATGGCCCTGCTGCCGATCCTGCCGACCCCGCTGCCCACCACCCGCCTCGACCCCGTGCCCGCCTTCGTCACCTCGGGCGCCTGGCGACCGTACGTTGCGGGCGGGCGGAGCGTCGTGACCCTGCCGCTGCCCGACTCCCACTACGCCGACCCGCTGCGCTGGTCGGCGCGGACCGGGCTGGAGATGCCCATCGCCCGCGGCTACTTCCTCGGCCCGGACACCCGTCCCGGCCAGGACCGGGTCGCCCTCTTCTCCGCGCCACCCCGCCCGACCAGCGAGTTCTTCGCCGAGATCCGGCGTACCGGGGCGGTGCCGCCGATCACCCCGCAGGCGCGGGTCGACGCGGTCGGCGACCTGCGGTACTGGCGGGCGGGCGCGGTCGTGCTCGGGCCGCACCGGCAGGCCGACCCGCTGCGCCGGGGCATGACCGAGCTGACCGGCGTGCGCCCCACGTACACCGCGGGGGTCTGGCTCTGGGACGTCCGCCCGCTCACCGACTGAGGCCCGACGGTGTGCCGGGTGCGGCCGGCGGTGGTGAGGTCGCGGTCGACCGCGACGGAGCGGCGCGGCGAGTGACCCGTCAGGCCTGGCGGACGCAGCAGCCCTGGCAGATTTTGGGCCTGGGGAGGGTGAACGCGAGGCAGCAGGTGCGGCGCTGCACGGTCGGCTCGCCGTTCGGGCCCGGGACCAGCTCGACCAGGTCGGCGAGGTCGAGCGCGCCGAGCAGCGTCTCGATCGTCTCGACCGACGACCCGGGCAGGCCGTCGGCGGCCCGGAGGACGCCGTGGGCGATGCCAGACGCGACGGACCCGAGCAGGGTACGGGCACCGATCCGGACCTCGGCCTGGATCGCGGCGACCATCGGGGCCAGGTGGGCGTCGAGCAGCGAGGCGCGGAGCACCCGGAGCAGCTCGGCCTCGTCGGCGACCACCCGCACCTCGGGCGGCCCGGCGAGCGCCAGCGGGTCGCTCGGCAGCACGGCGACCGCGGTGGAGCGACGCAGGCCCATCGTGAGCAGCGGGCGGTGGTCCTCGAAGTGGATCAGCACGTCGGCCGGGTCGAGCAGCGGCACCCGCCGGGCCGAGGCCCAGCCGAGCACCACGGGAAGCGCCGCCCAGTAGCTGTACGACTTCCAGGCCAGCGCGGCGCAGGCGTGCGGGGTGCCGCCCCAGCGCGAGCTGGCCGAGTGGAGGAAACGCGGCAGCAGGGTGCCGTCGACCAGGGTCGTGGCCGGGCTCCAGCCCAGCTCGTCGTGCACCAGCAGGCCGCGCGCGAGACCCGGCACGTCGTCGGTGCCGAACATCGCGCGCATCGCGGCGGTGACCGGGGCCAGCGGCGCGGCGGCGATCTCCCGCTTCGGCATGACCGCTGTCACTCGACCCACCCCCGCCCCGTCGTCACCGCAGGGCTCCCGCCCTACTGAGCTAAGGCTAGCCTAACCACAGGCTCGGCGCTAAGGGAAGCCTCGCCTCTGTCGGATCGTGAGGCGCGGGCCACGTCGCCCCGTGTGGGCGTTCTACCCGGTGTTCCGCCCGGGAAACGCCGCGAGCAGTATCGACGTTCGTCGTTATCTGTCAAGGCTCATGTCGGCTAGGTGTCATATCCGTGTTCGCCTCGACACCGAACGTGAAAATGATACTCCCGGCCGCGAGGAAGCTGATGACGACGTCACCGCTCGATCGGGCTGCCGACTCCTTCGCCGTCGAGCTGGCCCGGCACCGTACGGGTCGGGGGCTGTCCAAGAAACAGCTCGCCACCCTGATGGGGTTCGACCCGTCGTACGTCAGCCACGTCGAGAGCCGCCGGCACCGGCCCACCGAGGACTTCGCGCGTCGCGCCGAGGCGGTGCTGGAGGCCAGCGGCGCGATCTGGCAGCGCTTCAAGGAGTACGACGAGCTGCGGCACGCCCGAGCCGAGCGGGCGCACCGCGAGCCGCCCCTGCCGGGGCAGTGGATGCCGCCCGGCACCGGCCTGATCGTCGAGCGGGAACTCGCCACCCTCACCCACCAGGGCGACTCGTACCGCTGCGTCATCCGGCGGGAGCTCTACAACGCCGGCACCGAGCCGGTCACCCGTTACCTGGTGCGGGTGGCCGTCGACCGCTACCCCAACGACCCCGGGCGCTCCAACCTGCACCACAGGGAGCACCCGCTCACCTTCGCCGAGCTGCGCCTGGAGGCGTACCGGGAGGACGGCAGCGAGCGGGAGGCGATGCACTGGCGGGCCAAGCACGACCGGGACGCCTTCAAGGAGCTCTGGCTGCTCTTCGAGAACGCCGACCGGCGCTTTCCGCTCTACCCCGGCGACCGGGCCACCATCGAGTACGCGTACAGCGTCGGGCAGGACAAGTGGGGCCCCTGGTTCCAGCGGGCCGTCCGGCTGCCCACCCGGCAGATGGCCGTACGCCTGGATCTCCCGGCGAGCCTCGACCCGCAGGTCTGGGGCGCGGAGACCTCGCTCTCGGCGGAGGAGGGCCCCCTGCGCACGCCGGTGACGCGGCGCGAGGAGGCCGACCGGATCGTCTTCGACTGGGCGACCGACGACCCGCCGCTCAACGCCCGCTACCGGTTGCAGTGGCGCTTCCGCAGCCAGCCGGACGCCGAGCCGGAGGAGGCCGGGCGGGTGCGGCCCAGCGACCGGATGCGCGGCCTCGGCATCGTGCAGCGCGGCGCCGACCTGCTCCGGCAGCCGGCGCGCCCGTTCGACCTGCCCCGCGAGGAGCAGGCGGCCCGGGAGGTGGCCGACCGTCTCGCGGCGGCCCTGGCCCGCCTCGACGAGCTGCACCCGTTCAGCAAGGGGGTGGGCATCGCCGCCCCGCAACTCGGCCTCGACCGGGCGGCGGCGGTGGTCCGTCCCCCCGACCGGTCGGCCGAGCCGGTCGTGCTGCTCAACCCCCGGGTGGTCGACGCCTCCCCCGACAGCGACGAGCAGTACGAGGGGTGCCTCTCCTTCTTCGACCACCGTGGCCTGGTGCCCCGGCCGCTCCGGCTCGACGTGGAGCACGCCCAGTACGACGGCAGCCGCATCATCACCTCGTTCGAGTTCGGCATGGCCCGGCTCGCCGCCCACGAGATCGACCACCTGGAGGGGCGGCTCTACGTGGACCGGATGGCCCCGGGCGTGCCGCTGGTCCCGGTCGAGGAGTACCGCGAGACGGGCCGTCCCTGGCGGTACTGAGCGCCGACCCGACATGTGCCGGCCGGCGGCGCGGGAACACGCCGCCGGCCGGCGGCACGACCACGCCCGCGCGGGTGGGAAGGACGGCTGGCGGGCGTGGTCGTGCGGGGCGGTGCCGGGCCGCCCGTAGGGGGACCGGGGCGCGTGCCCCAGGGGGCAGGGGCACGCGCCCCGGTATGGGGGGAGGAACGCTTCTAGAGGTTGCCGAAGGTGTCGTAGCGGGTGTTCTCCGGCGGGACGCCGTCCTCGGCGAGGACGCGCAGGGTGGCCCGCACCATCCGGGCCGAGCCGGAGACGTAGCAGTCGTGCGTCGTCCAGGGGCCGTACCGGCTGACCACGTCCGACACCTCGCCCAGCTCGCCGTCGAAGTCGGGATCGTCGCTGCACGCCGGCGTGACCGACAGCCACGGGTGCGCGGCCACCAGCTCCTGGAGCCCGGCCAGGCCGTACAGGTCGCCCGCGGCCCGGGCGCCGTAGAAGACGTGCACCCAGCGGGTGCGGTTGAAGCCGGCCAGCTCCTCCACCAGCGCCTTGATCGGCGCGAGACCGACCCCGCCGGCCACGCAGAGGATGTCCCGCTCCGAGGCGCGGTCCAGCGTCATCGACCCCATCGGGGCGGCCACCCGGAGCAGGTCGCCGGGCCTGACCCGGCGGACCAGCGCCCCGGAGACCCAGCCGGCGCCGGGAGGCGTACGGACGTGGAACTCCAGCACGCCGTCGTCGTTCGGGGCGTTCGCCACCGAGTAGGTGCGCCACACCCGGGGAAGGTGGCGGGGAACCTCCACGCTCACGTACTGGCCGGCCCTCCACGGCAGCGGGTGCTGCAACGCCCGGCAGGTCAGCACCGCCGTGTCCGCGCCGTACCGCTCGTGCGTCAGCACCTCCGCGTGCCAGAACGGCGGGCCGTCGTCGGCCGCCGCGCCGGCCAGCATCTTCTCCGAGATCGCGGCGTACGCGTCCCGCCACGCCTGGTCGTACTCCAGGTTCCAGCCGTCGCCGGCGATGCTCCGCAGCGCGTCCAGCAGCGCGACGCCCATGGTCTCGTAGTGCGCCGCCTCGGCGTGGTACTTGCGGTGGTCCCGGCCCAGCGAGCGCAGGTACTCGTCGAAGCTCTCCGGGTCGCCGACCGTCTGGGCGGCGGTGACGATCGCCTCCAGGAGCCGGTCGCCCTGCCCGCTCATCTCCACCGGGAAGAGCTTGCGCAACTCCGGGTCGAGCAGGAAGAGCCGGGCGTAGAAGTGACCGCTCAGCCGCTCCCGGTGCTCCTCGACCAGGGTCCAGCTCTCCTTCAGCAGCCTTGCGAAGTCGTCCACGGGGCGCGCTCCTTCTCCTGACGGCGGATCGGGCACCCATAGAATGTCCACGGAGCGTGCCGACCGGTCGCACAGAATGTGCGACCGGCTCGTGAGGCTCGTTCGGGCGGTCCCGCCGACCGTCGGCGTCGGGCAGAGTGGTGCGGTGACCGTTGAGCTGGAACGCCCGGCGACCCGCCGGCTGCTCGGCACCGAGACGCTGCTGGTGCTCGGCCTCTCCCTCGGCCAGTCCGCCGTCTACGCCACGGTGTCGATCATCGCGAAACTGACCGCCGACGGGCCGCTGTCGAAGCAGACCGCCTCGCTCAACACCTCCGCCTCACCCAGGCCGTGGCTGGACCTGACGTACCAGCTGCTCGGCATCGTCTTCGCGCTGCTGCCGGTGCTGCTCGCCGTACACCTGCTGGCGCGGGACCCCGGCGATCCGGCGCGGGCGCTGGGCCTGGACGGCCGGCGGCCCGGCCAGGACCTGGCCCGGGGTGCGGGCCTGGCCGCGCTGATCGGCCTGCCCGGCCTCGCGCTGTTCTGGGCGGCGGCCCAGCTCGGCGTCAACGCCACGCTGGTGCCGGCCGCACTGCCCGAGCTCTGGTGGACGGTGCCGGTGCTGGTCCTCGCCGCCGTGCAGAACTCGGTGCTGGAGGAGGTGATCGTCGTCGGCTACCTGGTCACCCGGCTGCGCCAGCTCCACTGGCGGGTCGGCGCGATCGTCGCGACGAGCGCCCTGCTGCGCGGCTCGTACCACCTCTACCAGGGCTTCGGCGCCTTCCTCGGCAACGTGGTGATGGGCGTCGTGTTCAGCCTCTTCTACCTGCGCACCCGCCGGGTCATGCCGCTGATCGTCGCCCACACGCTGCTCGACGTCGTGGCCTTCGTCGGCTACGCCCTGCTGCCGCGGGAGTGGTTCGACTGGCTGTGAGCCGGGTCGCCCACCCGGCGCGCCGGCGGTGCCCGCCCCGCCCGTGCCCGCCCGTGGCGAAGGCTCAGCCGGTCGGCGACCGCCGGTAGGCGGCGATCGCGCGGGCGGCGAGCCGCTCCGCCGCCGCCGCGTCGCCAGCCGCCGCCGCCAGCACCGCGGCGCCCGGCAGCAGTCGGGACGCCAGCCGCAGCGCGAGCCAGCCGCCCGCCTGCGCCGCCAACGGCGCCGCCAGTCGCCACGCCGCCTCCGCCGCCCGGGGCCAGCCCGCCTCGTCGGGCGCGTCCGCCGCCCGGGCCGCCGCCAGCGCCGCTCGGGCGCTCTCCGCGTCCGGGTGCACGCGGGTCAGCACCAGCAGCTCCACCGCCCGGTCCGGATGGGCCGGGTCCAGGCCGTACGCCGCCGCGAGGTGCAGCACCAGGTTGGCCTGCGCCCACAGCAGCACCGCCAGTTCGGCCACCGGCGCGAAGGCCCCGGCCAGCGCGGCGGTCGCCCCACCGGCCCCCGCCTGCCGGACGAACCGCCGGGTCGCCAGCCGCGCCAGCCCGTCCGCACCCGCGCCGGGGTAGGCGTCGCGCAGCCGCCGCGCCCACTCGCGGGCGCGCGGCCCGACCGCCTCGACGGCGGCCAGGGCCAGCAGCTCCGGAGCGAACGCCGGGTGATCGAGCACCCGCGCGGCGAGCACCCGGAGATCCGGTTCCGCCGTACGCCCCGACGCAGGGCCTGCGGCGGAGCCGCTGCCGGTGACCGGTGCGACCGCGGCGGAGCCGGCCTCGACGGCCGGGGAAGCGGTCTCGGCGGCCGGCGAGGCGGTCGCGGAGCCGACCTCGGCGGCCGGGGAGACCGCCGCGGAGCCGTCGTCGGCGGCCGGGGTGATGGCCGCCGGGGCGGCCTTCCTCGACGTCGTCGCCTTCCGGGCAGGCGTGGTCTTCCTCGCGGTCGTCGCCTTCCGGGCGGGTGCGGCAGTCATCGCGGCGTCTCGCGCGGCCGGGGCGCTCTGCCCGGTGCCGGCGCTTCGTGTGCTCGCGGCGCTCGGCTGGGTCGGGTTGCCTTGGGCCGTCGCCGGTCCTGGCGCGGCGCTTCGTCCCGTCGCCGCGCTTGGTTCCGCCGTCGCTTCCGCAGCCGCCGGGGTCGGGGTCGCCTTCCTGGCGGACGCCCTCTTCGCGGGGGCCTTCCGCGCCGTGGCGGCGTCCCCGCCGGGGGCCTTGCGCGCGGTGTCGGCCTTCGTGGCGGCGGCCTTCGCGGGGGCCTCCCGCGCCGTGGCGGCGTCCCCGCCGGCGGTCCTCGCGGCGGCCTTCCGCGCGGTCTCGGCCTTCGTGGCGGAGGGCTCGGGGGCCAGCACGGGCTGACCGGGTACCGCGTCGCCCGGTGGGGTCGGCTGGCCGGCGGCACCCCTCCGCGCGGAGGTCCGCTTTCTCGGGGCGGACCGGCTCGCCTGTTGCCCGGCGGTCGGAGTGCCCGCTAGTCCTTCCCCCGCCGGACCGGACGCACGCGCCCCGGTGATGGTCGTGTCGACGCCCTCGTCCCCGCCCCGGGCCGGCTCGGCCGCTGCGTCGTCCGGTGTGCCGCCGCCCGGTCTCCCCGCAGCCGAACTTGCCGCCGGCGTGTCGGCGCGCCGGCTCGGCCGAGCGTCCCCGGGCCCGGCAACGGGGGTGTGGGAGAGGTCACGGCCGGGCGGATCCGCCGCCTGGCCGGCCCGCGCCTGCCCCTGCTCCCGGTCGGCCCGCCCCTGCTCCTCCTCCGTCCGGGCGGGCCACACCCGCGTCGAAGGTGGGTTCGAACGGTCGGGCTGGCGAGGCGCTGGCCCCTCGGCCGCCGGAGGTTGGAAGAGCACAGCGGGCGCCGGCCTCACCCGCCCGGGGCCCTCACCGGACTCTTCCGGCCGGGCCGGCTCGGGCGGCGCAGGCGGCGGGGTGAAGGTCGCCTCCGGGGAGCGCCGGCGCGCTCGCTCAGCAGGCTCTCGGCGGTTCGGCTCACGCGGCGGCTGCTCCTGCATATCGATGGAGCGTAGTCCCGATCACGCCCGTGCACAGCCGGGCGGAGCGCTGTTCGCGGCGGGTCGCGGCCTCCTGGGGCACTCGGCCGGGTCGACCGGCCGGCGCCGCCGCGGGCGGTTCGGGAGCCACGGCAGGGGTGGACCGGGGAAGTCGCTTTGCTCCCGGTGGGTGGGGACCTGTATTCTCGGGCGCGGTGGTCTGCAGGGCCACCAGGGAGACTTCGCCTAGTCTGGTCTATGGCGCCGCACTGCTAATGCGGTTGGGGTCTTAAAGCCCCTCCCGGGTTCGAATCCCGGAGTCTCCGCGCGAAAGCCGGGTGTGTAGACTGGCCGAGCACCGAGCGCCCGTAGCTCAATGGATAGAGCATCTGACTACGGATCAGAAGGTTAGGGGTTCGAGTCCCTTCGGGCGCACAGGGTTTCACCTGCGGAAACGCCCCTCCGGCGATCGATAATGATCGACCGAGGGGCGTTTTTCGTGCCCCCCGGGGGGCACGTGGGTCGCCGACTCTGGCTGGTTGCTTACGAAGAGTCACCAGGGGTTTGTCTCTGGTGATGGTTGGCCGTGATCCCCTCGTTCAAGTCCGAGGTTCGACCTCTTACGGCAGACGGACCCGCCTAAAATCGCACGGCGAACCTCAAGTGTGGGCACGCGGTGATCAACAAGCGGTGCTCGGCGGCAAGAATCGGCCGCCGTAGGGTTCGTCGTCGGGGTGCCCCTCCTCACCGATGCGCTCATCGCCGATACCTCTAGGTGTGAGAGAGGTGGTGTGCCGGCGGAGCCGGTGTAGGCGAATGGGCTGCGCCCGCGCGAGACCTGCGCCATCCGCAGTCCGGTGCCTGTGCTCGTCCTCGCTTTGTCCTCTTCTTCGATGCGGCCCTTGGGGCCTCTACTCGGGGAGTTGGCCGATTGCAGGCGAGTCGTGCAGCCAGGCAAGTTCACGGAGCTCTATGCCTAGGGCGTTGGCAAGGGACAGCATTGTGAAGTAGCCGGGTTCGATCACCCTTCCCGACTCGATCTTTCTCAGGGTTGAGACAGCGACTTGGGCACGTCCTGCGAGCTGCTCCTGGGTCAGCCCTCTCTCGGTGCGCAGCGCTCGTAGCCGGGTGGCGAGTACCTCGGCTTGATCCCGGAATCGGCTGTTTTCGCGTCGAGCGCGCCCTGCTGGCACGCCATACAGCGTAGTGGTAAATTTTGACCGGTCCAACTTTATCGCTACAGATGATCGAGCCGCTTGGGTAAGTTGAGGGTTGGTGGAAGGGGGAGTCCGTGACGGCGTCTGGTGAGCACATCAAGGCACTCGTGCGCAACCACGCCGCCGGTGATGACGCCGCGTTCTACGCTGTCGCGCTGCAGGTCGCAGCGAAGGCGGCCCGCCAGGGCCACGGAACATTGGCCAACGAACTTAAGCGGGTGATCGAAGCTTCTCGGAGTCAGCCGGTCGCAAGCAAGGTCACGGCTATCGCCCGCCCTCGCGGGGACCTAGCCGATCTGGTTGCAGCGGCGTTCCCGAACGTGTCTCTCCGTGACTTGGTAGGTCCGCCGCAGTTGAAGGACGCGATTGCTCGCGTGCTTCATGAACAACGGCAACGGCAGGCCCTCTCGGAACACGGCTTCGCGCCGGCTCATCGACTTCTCCTGGAGGGCCCCCCGGGGACCGGCAAGACGATGACCGCAGCGGTGATCGCTCACGAGCTGGCTCTGCCGTTGTTGACGATTCGCCTGGACAGCCTGCTCAGCAAGTATCTTGGCGAGACGGCGAGCAAGCTTCGCGCGGTGTTCGACGCCGCAGCGTCTCAGCGGGCGGTCTACCTGTTCGACGAGTTTGACGCTCTCGGCGGCCACCGGAGCGGCAATGACGTCGGAGAGGCCCGCCGGATTCTGAACTCGTTTTTGATCTTCCTCGAGCAGGCCAACGCCGAAAGCATCGTCGTGGCCGCCACGAACCATCGGTCGATCCTTGACCATGCGCTGTTCCGCCGCTTCGACGTTGCGATCAGATACGAGCTGCCGGACGGCGTGCAGGCAGCGGAGGTCATGAAGGCCCGGCTTGGGCCTATGGGGCGGGGCATTCGATGGGTGGCGGTCCAGGCACACGTGTCGGGACTGAGCCATGCCGAGTTGGTCAAGGCCGCCGAAACTGCCGCGAAGCAGGCCATCCTGCGCGGTGAGAAGCAGGTCACGGTAGCTGACCTATCTGAAGCATTGCGGGAACGTCGAGCGGCGGGCAGTGAGTAGCCCGGCTGGACCGTTGGCGCATTTGACCATCACCGATCGCGCCGAGGACCGCAGCTTCAACCGCAGGGGCGGGGGTAACCCGCGAATCCGTGACGTGGAGCGCCGAGCCCACGGGACCAAATTGGGCGGAGATCTCGAACGCTCCCTGCATCAGGCGGACACTGAACGCGCCGCGGTAGCCGATGATCTGACGCTGGAGGAGCTCAAGGCGCTCGGCATCATCCTGGTGCTCGATGCAGCGGATCCGGCTTTCCCACTGAAGCTGGACTCGCTCGAGCGCATGTCGAACCATCGGATCAAGCGTCCGCAGTGGCTGCTGTTGGCGGTCAACCCAGCCAACGGCGATCGGCCCGAAAGCGCCGTGATTTGGGTCAGTGATGCCTACCGCGGAGCGTTCCTGAAGATCTTCGAGGATTTCCTCGAACTCGACACACGCGGTGGGAAGCCGCAAAACGGTGCACTCGTCGCGAACATCTCCTCGATCCGACGGGCTGTGCTCCGTGATCTCTGGCAGTCCGCCGGCGACCCGCCGGCGGGACTGGCCTGGTGGGAGATCTGGCTGACCCGGACCGACACCGGAGTAGACCTCCTCCGCGCGTTCGCAGCTAACCGCTTCCGGATGTCCCAGCGGCGTATGGACCTCGTCGACCGCACCGTAGTCTGGCTAGAGGCCCGCTGGGACGACCTACAGGCGTTGCCGTTCACCGCTGTCCCCGTCGCCGAAATCCGGCGCCCTGAATTCATCGATACGGTCGAGGACTATTCCCGGGATGACCAGGACGAGCTGACTACGGACCTGGTGGAACGCACTACGGTTGCCCCGGGCGGGGTGCCGGTCGTGTGTCACCTCGACAGCGGTGTGCGCCACTCCCACGTGCTGCTATCGGAGTCGATCGACGCCAGCGACCTGCATTCGATGGTCGGCGACAGCGGCGAGGATCGGCGTGACCACGGCACCTTGATGGCTGGACTCGCTCTCTACGGTCCTCTCGATCATCTGCTGCTGGGCAACGGGCCGGTTGTGCTGACGCATCGCCTCGAGTCGGTCAAGATGTTGCCCGACGAGCCGGCCACGAACGATCCAGCGGCCTATGGGCTGATCACGGCACAGGCCGCAGCGGCCGCAGAGACGTCAGCGCCGGACCGGCGGCGTGCCTTCTGCATGCCGATCACCGCGCCACCTGAGGCGCGAGCGGGCGAGCCTTCGCTGTGGTCGGCAGCGATCGACGCGCTGAGCGTCGGCACCGACATCGGCCAGTCCGATACGGGAATCGCGCTCCTCGGCCAGCCCGATCCCAACGCCGCCCGCCTTTTCCTGATCTCGGCTGGCAATGTACGTGACCGGCTACCAGGGCTGGACCACCGCGAACTGTGCGACATCTCGGAGATCGAGGACCCGGCGCACGCTTGGAACGCGCTCACCGTGGGCGCATACACGGACTTGGCCGGGCCTCCGACGGACCCGACGTTCGACAACTGGACAGCGCTGGCCGGCGAAGGTGAGCTCTCCCCGCACAGCCGCACGTCGGTGTCGTTCGCCAGCCGGGCTTGGCCGATCAAGCCCGACATCTGTATGGAAGGCGGCAATGTCCTCAGCGACGGCATCGACTTCCACGACAGGCATCCGCTTCTGTGTGTCCGCACCACCTCAGCTCGGGACGACCTCGCCCTCGCCTCGGCTAACGCCACGAGTGCCGCCACCGCGCAGGCGGCCCGACTCGCGGCGAAGGCCATGTCGGAATACCCGTCCTACTGGCCAGAGACCATCCGAGGGCTGCTGGTCCATGCGGCCGAGTGGACGCCGGCTATGAAAGCCGATGTACACGGCGCAACAACGAAAACTGCACGGCAGACGATGCTGCGCCGCTACGGCTGGGGCGTACCAACCGAAACCTCGGTCCTCGCCTCCAACGCCAATGCTGTCACCCTCGTGACGCAGGATGAGTTCGTTCCGTTCGACGGCCCAGGCCACGCTGCCCGACGCTTTCGCCTGCACCGGCTGCCGTGGCCGACTGAGACGCTGCGCGAACTTGCCGAGGCAACCGTCCAACTCCGCGTTACCTTGTCCTACTTCATCGAACCGACGGCATCCCGACGGGGCTGGCGCCGGCGCTACGCCTACGCCTCACACGGCTTGAGGTTCGAACTGAACGCACCCCTCGAGCCCGTTGACGCCTTCGTCGCGCGCATCAATCGCGAAGCGCAGGACGAGGAAGCAGGCACCCGACCACCCAGCGGGTCAGAACGCTGGCTTGTCGGGGGCAACCAGCGAAACCTTGGCTCACTCCACCAAGACATCTGGGAAGGAGATGGCGCGGCACTCGCCGAATGCAATTTCATCGCCGTCCATCCGGTGGGCGGCTGGTGGAAGAACAGCAGTCGCGCGGATCGAGCAAACCTACCCCTGCGCTACAGCCTCATCGTCTCGCTGCGTACAGCCGCGCAGGACGTCGACCTATATACACCGATCGCTGTACAACTCACCGTCCCAATCGGAGCCGAAATCGGCGAGGCGTAGCCGATCCTCGGCGGGCATCATCACCTTCAAGCAGCACGCGCCTGGGGATCCGAACGCGTGCTGCTGCCGCACGACATGGCGCACTGCCCGACGCCTTGTACCGATCGCAGCGATCTGACTCAGCCGCCCTGGTCGGTTGCCATGTGGCCGGGCGGCGCACATCTGTGTCAAGTCATCCTCGACACACTCGCCGACCCGCCCGTGCCCGGGGGTGCGTAGGCGATTGCTACGGCTACTACGGCGGCAGGCGGAAGATCCGATTCGAGCGGCGACAAGGCGAAGCGGCCCGTCGGACGAACTTACAAGTACCCGTCCGCACGCAGGTCGGACAACATCTCCGCGTCGCCGAGACGAGCGTCGCTGCCCCTCGTCATCGGGGGCGTCAGGTTCGAGACCGGCGAATCAAGCCAGCCAGTCGGCAAGATGGTGTTGAGCGCTATGGATGCTGCAACCTGGCGTCGCTCTGGGCCCATCGACTCGGCTAACTGGGCGGCAACCTCCGGGCCGGTATTGCGGATCGTTAACGCGAGCGCGCAGGCATCCGGGTCAAGCGCCTGCAGGAGTAGCCGGGCGGACGCCTCTCGAATGTTCAGGGAGCACAGCGCCACGGCGATGAGGTGAGTAGTGAGTGGCGGGTCGGCGGCGATCAGGTTGAGATGGTGTGCCAGACAAGCGTCGCAGCCGTCCCAGCGGGCCGCGAGAGCATCAAGCAGCGGCCGCATGTCCATCGGGCGCAGCGGCCCAGGCTCCGGGCTCTCAACCCCGTAGTCAACCGCGTACAGCTCCGACATCTCCAGGTTCACCCCAGCTGGCCGTGGGTGCCGTGGGAGCTCATCGGAGTCACCGCCGAGCGCCTGTCCACAGGAGCGAGGGATCACCATGTTGTCGTAGAAGTCTGGGGGAAGGTGCGAACTGGCCATGCGCGCATCCTTCCGCCTCGAAGGGCGCTCAGCAACGCCCCTCGTCTGTCGCGTAACCGGTGGCACGGCCACGCTGACAGGCGGCGGCAACCTTGTCTTGGTGGTCTTCGACAGGTGGCTGAACAAGAATGACGTGAGCGGGCCCGACAATGCTCGGAGGGATCATGAGACTGAGTCGTGAGGATGCGCTGCGGTTGGCGAATGAGCCGGTGACCGCTTGGCCCAACCTGGAGGTGGAGTACGAGCCCCGCCCGGCGGTGAACGTGTTCCCGGTGCGGCTCGGCCCCGCCGACGGCATGTGGGTGGCCAAGGAGGCCGACCGCCGCGGCGTCCACCCGGCCGTGGTGATCGAGGACCTGGTGAGTCAGGCGCGCGGAGCGGCGGATAGCCCGCCAGCAGATCAAGATGCGGGCGACCAACCTGGACCGCAGGAACGGTGCCCCCCGGGGGGCACCGTGGGGGACGGAAGCGCCGCCTAGCGTTACGTTCCGTCGACACTGCTACATACCGAATCCGGACAAACCTGCATAGCTGCAGGTCATGGCAACCCTCACCTACAGACTACGGATCAGAAGGTTAGGGGTTCGAGTCCCTTCGGGCGCACAACATCGCAAGAGCCTGACCCGCGGAACACGGGTCAGGCTCTTGCTCGTCTGCCCCGTGTGGACGTTCGGCTGCTTGTCCGACGAGCGTCCCCTGCGTCCCGCTCTGTCTGATGGGTGCGGGATGTCGGATCTGGTCCGGCGGGCCGCAGCGGTGATGAGCTCCGAAGCAATCGCCAGGTGTCGATTGCGGGTTGCGGGTTCGGTGCGGTAGTCCTCCTGCGTCGTCGGCTGAGTACGTGGGGGACTGGTGCAGCCTTCGGTCCAACCGTCGCATGGGAGGAACCCATGTGAGGGCTCCCGTTTGCTGTGCACGGACCGTTAGTTCTGCCGTCGCGACTGCTGGCGGTGGCAGCGCGTCCATGTCGGCTATCCGTGGTGCAGGAACCCTTGAGGGCCGTGCTGGTGTGGGGACGGGTAGAAGCGTCGGCCGTCGGGTGACCTGGGCTGTCGACCGGCACCGGCCGGGTGTCGCGTACGTCGACGCGAACAACGCGGCGCGCGTGTTCGACACCGGGGTGCCCGCGACCCCACCACAGTTGGGCACCTCCTCGATCAACGACGTCGCCAGCCATCGCACACCCGGCCATGGCCTGCACGGATACCTCTGGCTGAGTCGGTCGGTCAGCGGCTGGCAGTTGACGATCACCCATGGCTGGACCGGCAGGGTGGTGCACCAACGCAGCGGTGGCCCGGCCCGCGAATCCGTCGCCGTGCAGTGGGACCGCAATCTCACTCCGGGCGAGCCAGCACGCAACGGCCCTCACCCGTGGACCCTGACCGCCACCGCCGACGGAGGCACGGCGCCGGTGCCGATCGGCTCCGGCAATTTTCCCGTGGCCTGCGGTACGTTCCCGTTCCGGGGTTACGACTGCTACGGCGGGCCGGGCTGCTCGGGGTCAAGTCGACCGGCGCGGGCCACTGGTACGGCACCCGCCAGGACGGCGTTACCCCTGGCCGGCTCTACGACGCCGGCTGGTCGGACACCTGGTGCCTGACCTGCACCGGTCGGCGCGTACCTCCGCGCTGGTGCCGTTCGGTGACTTCGACGGCGACGCGCTGCCTGACCTGCTGGTCCGCGACGGCAGCGGCGGCATGAAGGCCCACCTCGGCATCGGCCAACTCCAATTCGGTGCCAACAGGACCAAGGGCCTCGGCGCGGGTGGGAAGATGTACAAGTCGATCCTCGCCCCCGGTGACCTGAACAGCGACGGCCACGACGACATCCTCGGCGTCGACGCCGAGGGCAGACTCTGGCTCTACACCACCACCGGCACCGGCGGCATCAACCCCCGCGTCCAGGTCGGCTCCGGCTGGAACATGTACCCCCGGATCGTCGGCGCCGATGACCTCAACGGCGACGGCCGCGGCGACCTGCTCGGCATCGACCCGACCGGCGTCATGTACCACTACCTCAGCAACGGCAACATGGGCTGGACCAATCGCAAGAACGAAACCCGAGCAAACGATGGTAGATAGAACGCCGAACGGCGGCCCGCTGAACCAGTCAGGCCGCCGTAGCGAAGCGTGGATCAGAGCGAGCGGATGTCCGACGCCTGCGGGCCCTTCGGGCCCTGGGTGATGTCGAACTCCACCCGTTGGTTCTCCTCAAGGCTGCGGAAGCCGCTCGCCGAGATCGCCGAGAAATGGGCGAAGACGTCGGCGCCGCCGCCGTCCTGGCTGATGAAGCCAAAGCCCTTGTCGCCGTTGAACCACTTCACGGTACCAGTAGTCATGTCTGCTCCTTCGCAGGCTGTTGGAGACCGCACTGTGCGGACTCGCGCGCCACCGCGTTGATCACCCGCGCCGGGAACGACACGAAAACGAAAAAGCGCCTGGATGGGTTTCAGATAACCCATCAGGCGCCGAAACGTCTACGGAAATCAAAACTGCAACTGGTCGATGCTAGCACAGAATCCGGCGCCCGCCGCCAGGCGCCATGTGTACGGCCTCCCTCACAGCACTGCACCGCGAGGCGCAACTTCGATCGCTGCGACGCCTCGGCCGTAGAGTACGACGAGCCGGTCACCGTGTTTGGTGCGCAGCACTCCCGAATCCTGTGCCAGTGTCGAGATCACGTGGTCCACAAGCTCGTCCTCGTCGGAGACGTCCGGTCTGTCGTACGTGATATCCATGCGTTCGCCGCCGATGAGCCGGACGCGTAGCACCGTAGTTGCCATGTCGTAGAGGCTAGTCGAGTGGGGGTGCCAGGTGCGGTGGCGCTGTCGTGGGCTCCTCGGTCGACTCGCGCAGCCAGATCTGCCGACGTGCAACCGCTGCTGTAGGTCGCAGGTCGCCGACACAGGCGAAGCTCGGACGACGACCGCGCCCGGGCGGGCGTGACACTGGACACGGGGCGGGTCGTGTCGATCCTCGCCGAGAGGGAGCCACATTCATCGCTGGAGTCAGCTCCCTGCGCTGGCAGCGGCACCGTTGCGGTAGTGCGCGTAGAGTAGGTGGCGGATCAGTTCGTCAACATCATTGGCGGCAAACGCCTACCGGGCGTGCTGCCCGGGTCTCGGCAGTGTCCACAGGACAACCCCCAGCTTCGAGGGCCGAGCGCTGGCAGACCATCCGATCGCCATCGACATCTCAGTGTGCTGACGGACAACGCCGCGTCCGTCACGGGCGACGACCAGCGACGCGTGAGGCAAACCGTCATGATCCGAGGCGTGGCTGGCTCCAGTGACTGTTCGTCCCCTTCAGGCGCCCTTCGGGAAGCGTCTGCCCCAGGCACAACGACTCGCGTCCCGGCAGCGATCTTGCCCGGGCCATCAGCCCCTACTTCGCCGGTAGTAGCCAGCGAATCGCCCCGGCGCGGTGGTGCGACGAGGCCGTCGCGGCACGGCTGCGGCAGGTGGGCGCCAACCTGACTCGCTCGAGCGAGCAACACCGACACCACAGGAGAAGGACATGACTTTCGTGTTAGCCCCGCCCCCGGTCTTTCCGTCACCGTTGCGCGAGCCCGCCAAGACCCTCCGCGAACGAGGGGTGGACAGTTTCCACGCCGCGCTCGCCGCGGTCTTGGCCGCCGGGCTGGAGGATGCTCTTGCGGCGGGTGACCACCCCAGAGCGATCAGCTTGATCAA
Organism: Micromonospora sp. CPCC 205561; assembly: GCF_036906775.1. Taxonomy (NCBI): domain Bacteria; kingdom Bacillati; phylum Actinomycetota; class Actinomycetes; order Micromonosporales; family Micromonosporaceae; genus Micromonospora; species Micromonospora sp. CPCC 205561. The sequence continues at coordinate 28,163 of NZ_JBAKHV010000049.1, forward strand.
CCGCGGATTCGCAGAAGGAAGCCCACATCTGGGCTGCGACCTCCTCTGCCGGGCAATTGCGGCCGTCGGGACAGCCCGGACCTGGACCGTGCAGCTCGCGCCCCTGCGATCACCGTGACCCCCTTCGTCGCTGACGGTGGTCCGCCGCCAATGTGGGGGTAGGTCCAGCCCCGCCCCGCTGGTCAAGAGTCACCACGGCAGGACCCGGGCCAGGACGATGACAGCGGTGACGAGGATCGCAGGCAGAACGACGTAGATCACGAAGATCAGCCAGGGAAGCAGTCGGAAGGCCCTGCCCATGGGGCTCTCCGACGGCGTGTAACGAGCAGGGGGTTGAAGGCCCACCCGCTCCCAGACCAGGCCGGCGGCGTCCGTGAACTGGACCCGGGCCTGCCCCCTGCTTGCCGCGAGTGCCGGCAGCTCGTAGTCCACCGCCACGGTCTTCTCCACCACCGTGAAGCGCCGGGCCCCGCCTGATGACACCGTTTCCACTGAGTCCCGGCGGCGGCCCGGCCAGCGGTTGGCTCCCTTCCACACGACATCGACGCGGACGTCGAAGATCGGCGCGGCGCTGTGGTTGGTGAGAGTAACCGACGCCGGGTTCGATGGGCCGTAGGTCCTGATGCCCTCGGTTCCGGAGTCGTCATCGAAGGTCAGGACAGGAATCACCAAGCGGGCCTGGGCGGCTTCGCTGGCCCGCTGCTCCTCCCGACGGACCCGGATCTCGTGACGAAGCAGCAGGCCGGTGACGATGACGGCGAGGGTCGACATCAGCAGCCCGGCCAGGCTTCCCCACGCCTGCATCCAGTCGGTGATCTTCGGAGCCTCGGCAGCCAGCACCGGGTCAGGGTATGGCGGACCATCCACCTACGCATCGGCTCCGCCGCTGGCGCAGCACTCCCTCCTCAGCCGGACCACGGCGCACCACCGTCAAGTCCGGGCTGGTGGCCGTGGCGAGCGGTCGAGGAGGGTCTGGTCAGGCTGGGGTGAGGAGGCAGAACTCGTTGCCTTCCGGGTCCGCGAGGACGGTCCAGGGGACTTCGTGTTGGCCCAGATCGACGGCGGTGGCGCCGAGAGCCCGCAGTCTGGCCGCCTCGGCCTCAAGGTCGTCACCTGGGTACGGGCGGACATCGAGATGGACGCGGTTCCACCCGGTCTTCACGTCCGGTGTACGGAGGAACCGCAGATAGGGGCCGACGCCCTTGGCGGAGCGCAGTACCGCCCGCTGGTCGGTCACCTCGTGCAGGGTCCAGTCCATGGCCTTGCCCCAGAAGCGGGCCATGGCCCGCGGGTCCGCGCAGTCGACCACCACCGCGGCGATCGGCCCGGTGTCCCGGTAGAACGGTCGGGGGTCCAGCACACAGAACTCGTTGCCCTCCGGGTCGACCATGACCGTCCAGGGGACGTCGCCCTGGCCCACGTCGGCAGGTTTCGCGCCGAGATCCTTCAGGCGCGTGACCACCTCCGCCTGATGGGCCGCCGAGGTGGTGGCGAGGTCGACGTGCACGCGGTTCTTCACCGTCTTGGGTTCCGGGGAGACGACGAGGTCAATGCAGACAGCGGTTGGGTCGGGGTAGACGAAGCCCTCGGGTTCGAGGTTGGTCACGCCGGGCCCCTCGCTGGAGACTCCCCAGCCGAGCGCCGCCGCCCAGAAACCGCCGAGCGCCGAGCCGTCCCGAGCCTTCATGTTGATCTGAACGAGCCGCGTTGCCATGCCGGTGATGCTAGGGCCCGTCGAGTCGGCTGGTGCTGCCCGGACTGGAGTGATCGCCCCGTCTGCCGAAGATCGGCATGGCGGGATCTCCGGTAGCTTGCGCCTGGTGCCGACCGGCTCGCCGCGTTACCTCAATGGCCTACACACCCCAGCTTGGGCATAGCACGGTGTGCTCTTCCGACGGCATCCCCACGTCTCGTCCTGCCCGGTGCGCTCCGGGGCTGCCCGATTCCGTCCGGCGGTCGAGGACCATTTGATCTCCATCGTCAATCGACGCGCTTCGAGTTGCTCGAACTGCCCGTCGGGGCCAGCAGCCGCGACACCATCGCCGTCGATCGGCCAGGCCTGGACAGCGGCCGCCAGACTGGTGCAATGAGCAGCACCGATGAAACGGATGAGGACGGCGCCCGGCACGATGACCTTCCGCTCGACGAATTGCCGCTCCGTCAAGCCGCGCTGGACCTGGTGAAGGACACTCCCGAGGGGCGCGCCCTCAGGAGGAAACTCGAAGCCTTCGACGAACTCGATGAAACGGCGAAGAAGAAGGCTGCCCGGGACATCCGCGGAGACATCGCGGACATCGTCGCTCGCGCGGTCACCGAGGAGCACCACCGCACCCAGATGATGGACGCGCTCATCAACTACCGGAATGATTCGAGCGCCGCCGCGCCCGACCCGGCTGAGATACGGGACCAGCACCCGCTCGTGGCCGGCGCCCTGGACATCGCGCAGGAGATACTCGTGGAGCTGGGGAAAGAAGCGTTGATCGAGGCCCTGCTTCCCGGCGCGCACCTCCTGCTCCCGCCCGACGACTTCGTGGAGAGCCTCTTCACGGCCGCTGAGATGATCGAGATCGCGGAAGACCCCTCCGATTCGCCGTGGTGGCCCTGACCCCTCGACGGCGCCCCGGTGCTCCGGCATGCAGGGCGATGGCCGGGCCGTCCTCGCCCCGGCACCTCAACGGCCACGGCGACCGCTCGGCATCGGCTCGGGCAGCGTCATGTGCCACTACCTGAGCAACGGCAACACCGGGCGGGTCAGGCTCGGCTCCGGCTGGGAAGTGCAGAATCACCGTCCGAGCCTGCCCTGCCCACGGATCAGAAGGCTCAGGGGTTCGAGTGGCTGACCTGGGAACGCCCGGTCGGGCCTGAACCCCGCCGAGCCTGGACGCGGCAGCCGGTGCGCCTGCGGTCGCAGGACGCACCGGCTGCTTCCGGCCTCGGTGCGGGCCAGCTTGCGATCGGCGGGTTGCCGAGGCCGGCCATGTCGGTGGGACCTCGGGCAGGTGCGCTACATCAACGGGTTCGCACCACGTGGCCTGGTGGCGAGTTCCTGTAGTGTCCGTTCCAGCAGCAGGTGCGGGTCCTGCGTCTCGACCTGGCCGAGACCAGGCGGGCAGCGGTCCCAGCCGAGCAGCCGCTGCACCTCCTCCGGCAGGGTCTGCACGGTCTCCCGGGGGACGGCGAGGTACTGGTTCTCCTCCTGTCGCAGGTTGCCCAGGTCGAGCGCGACCGAGAGGCTGTGCCGCGGCGACTCCGTGGTGTTGGCCCCGCCGCCGTGGTAGACCCCGCCCTGCCAGAGCAGCGCGGAACCGGCGGGCATGACGGCCGGGACCGCCTCGGCGTACGTGGGCGCCCGCTCGTCGTCCCAGTGGTGACTGCGGGGAATGACCAGGGTCGCGCCGTTGGCGCTGGTGAAGTCGGTCATGGCCAGCATCAGCTGCAACCGGCACGGTGGTCCCGGATGCCGCCACAGATGCATCGCGTCGTCGCGGTGCAACGGCTGCCGGCCCTGGCCCGGATCGATTCGTATCGCCTGGGTGAAGCTGACCTGGATACTCGGCGTCACCTCCATCCGGACCTTGCCGATATAGATGTGCGTCGGCTGTTGCAGCAGCCGCCGCGCCGAACCTAGGAACAGGGGCTGGGTCACGACCGGCGTCATGTGCGTCGTCCGCCGGAACAGGCTGGACAGCCGCTTGGTCTTCTGCCCGTCGTAACCGCTCTCGCTGTAGGCGGAGGCGTCGAGGCCGGGCCCGAGATCCGATCGGAGCCCGGCGAGCGTCGCGGCGTCGGTGAAATCTTCGACGATCACCGCTCCCTCGCGCTCGAGAATCGCCACCACGTGGTCGAGGTCCGCATCCGGCCGTACGTGAGTCAGTTCGTGCTTCGCGGCTCCCATGGTCAGCCGGCCGAGTCGCTGGAGAGGGCGAGGACGACGCGGGTCAGGGTCTCCAGGTCCGGGTCCTCGAAGAGATCGCCGATGTCGAGAGTGACGCCCAGTTGTTCCTCGATCGCCGCGGCGATCTGCACGGCCGCGATGGACTGCCCGTTGAGTTCGAAGAACGTGGCGCCGGGCCGATCGGAGCCCGGGCCCAGGACGTCCGTCCAGATCGCCGTGACACGCTGGCTGATTTCCGTCGTGCTGAGAGCCGACTGCTGGGTGCTCATGTCTCCTCCAGGGTGGGATCAGAGGTACTGGGTATTGGATGGCAGGCCGCAGGTAAGGCGTCCGTACAGCTCGAAGTTGGTGTCGGGGTGCATGATCGCGTGCAGGTTGAGCGCCTTGATGTCGCGCTCGATGCGCTGAATCGGCACGCTGGTGTAGAGCGAGGAGCCGCCGCTGGCACCGGCCAGCACGTCCACGGCCTCCTTGGCGCGCAGGCAGACGGCGCCCAGGTCCAGCCGCGCACGGGCGCGTTCCTCAAGGCTCCACGGCTCGCCGGACGCCGCCTTGGCGTCGATCAGGTCGGCGGTGCGCAGGACGTGGAACCCGGCCTCGTCCACCCCGACCGCCGCGCGGGCCACCTGGAGGTGGGTCAGCGGTGCGGCGCTCTGCTCCGCGTACTCGGTATAGGTGATCTTGCGGCCGGGCAGGCGGTCCAGGAACGCGTCCTGGGCGGCGACCGCGAGGCCGTACGCGGTCGCGCCGACGGTCGTGCAGGCGATCGGCATGAACGGGGCCCGCCACATCGGCGCGGCGGGGTCCTGCTGCAGCGGGTGCACGCCGCCGATCACCGGGCCGACCGGCAGTACCCGCTCGGCCGGCACGAAGACGTCCCTGGCCACCGTCGTGACACTGCCGGAGGCGCACATCCCAGCGGTGTGCCAGTCGTCGATCACCTGTAGGTCACTCATCGGGATCAGCACCATGACGGGCTCGTGCTGCCCGTCCGGGGTGGGCCGGACGGCGGCGTTCACGTTCCAGTCGCTCTGCTGGGCGCCGGTGTTGAACGACCACTCGCCGTTGACCAGGTAGCCACCGTCGGTCGGCACGGCCACCGCGCCGGGGCTGAGGATCCCGCTGATCCGCACGTCGGGATCGGCGAACACCTCGTCGCGCACGGCGTCCGGGAACAGGCCGACCATCCAGCTGCTGATCAGCCAGACCGACGCGGTCCAGGCGGTAGAGCCGTCGCCGCGCGCCAGCTCGGCCAACACCTCGGTGACGGTCCGCGTGTCGGACTCGTAGCCGCCATAGCGCCGCGGCATCCGCATGCGCAGCAGACCGGAGCCGCCCAACGCTTCGAGCATCTCGTCGCTGAGCCGTCTGCGCCGCTCCGCCGCCTGCGCACTGGCCCTCAGCACGCCGCCGAGCTCGGCCGCCCGCCTCAGCAGCTCGGTCCGCGGCGGCATGGTGACTGTTTCCATAGACCCTCCTCGAGTCAGGACCGCGTCCGTATCACTCTGGCGGCCGGCGTTACCGCGACGCACCTTCTGAGCTGCTGTCCGAGCCGTCAGCCGTTGCGCCGCCCGCCGGCCCGGTCCGGCCGCCGGACGGCGATCGACCTCGCCGGTCTCCTTGCGGGCAGCGCGCGGCACGGCCCGAAGATCAGGGGCAGCGTCATGTCGCCGAAGCGCCGCCGCGTCTGTCGCGCCACCGGGCCGGGCAGGCCCGTCGCGGGGCCCGACGTGCGCGGTCAGCTTGCGGGTGGGTCTGAGCAAGCCCGGAGATGCGACCGTCGGCCACGGCGCGGAGCATGAAGTTCCAATGAAGCTCCCGGTGCCGACCTGCCCGACAACGACGGCCCAGGCCGGAGAAGATGCCAGATTCGGAACGGAACGCGTCCGGCTCGACGCCTGACAGGCCGCCCCTGGTCCGTGCAGGCCCAGCATTCGCCGCCCTGCCTGTAGGCCGACGACGATTGCGGCAGTATCAAGCCGCAATCCTTCTTGAGGATTCGAAGAAAAGATCGGGCGGCCCGACGGTGTTTCCGGTGCGGACGCCCGCCGCGACGACGTGCCGGCTCGCCAATTCGCGGGACGCGCGTCAATGGGTCCGCCCTGCTCATCTCCCGATCGGTGGGCAGACGGCGGCAATCACGAAGATGCGGCCCCCCTCCCGGCGGTGATGACAATCGAGGCGCGGCCACGTAGCAGGGCAGTAACCATCCGTTCGCCACACCATCAGGGAGCGCAAATGACCATCGTCGGAACCGATGCACGTACGCAGCTCTCACTGCAGCAGCAGTTCCTCTGCATGTTCGCCCAGGGCTTCGAAGCCGGGCCGTTCGGGCCGCACTACGTGGAGGTCGGCGGGTGGCGGCTCCACGGTCGCGTCGACGTGCAGACCCTGCGCCTGGCACTGGCCGACGTGGTCGAGCGGCACGAGGCGCTGCGTACCGTGGTGCACCTCGAGAACGGCGTCGGCACGCAGAGCGTGCTGCCCGCCCGGCAGCCCGAACTGCTGCTGGTTGAACTGGACGAGTCGACGGAGGCGGACCGGGACCGGCGCGCCGAGCATCTCATGATCGAGGCGGAGACCCGGCCGTTCCCGATCCACGAGGTCCCGCTGCTGCGGGCCGTGCTCGGCCGCTTCGACGAGCAGGACTCCGTGCTCGTGCTGTCCGCCCACCACAGCGCCGCGGACGTCTGGTCGCTCCAGGTGATCCTGCGGGACCTGGCGGAGTGCTACGCGGCCCGCACGGCCGGGAACGAGCCGCGGCTGCCCGAGGTGACCCAGTACCGCGACTACGTCGCCGCACAGCAGGAGGAGGCCGCCGGGCCGACGGTGGCTGCCGCGCGGGCCTACTGGCGTGAAACGCTGCGCGGTGCCCAGATCCTGGTCGCGCCGACGCGCCGCAACGAGCAGGTGACCCCGGCGACGAGCTATCACCGTTTCGTCACCGACGCGGACCTGAGCACCGGGGTCTCCCGGCTGGCCAAGGCGACGCGCAGCTCCCCGTTCATGGTGCTGCTCGCCGCGTTCACCGTCTTTGTGAACCGGCGTACCCAGGCCACCGACATCGTGGTGCCCACCTTCGCGCCGGGCCGCCAGCACGGCTTTCAGTCCACGGTCGGTTCGTTCTTCAACTTCGTCCCGCTGCGGGTGGATCTGCGCGACTGCCGGACCTTCCGGGATGCCGTCGCCCGCACCAGGACGGCCTGCGTCGGCGCCTTCTCGCACGAGCTGCCGCTGCTGCACGTGCTCGCCGAGGCGCCCGAGCTGATGTCCTCGGTTGGCCCCGACGCGGTGCCGTGCCTGTTCCAGGCCGTCCAGCCGCCCTACCTGATGCAGGGCAAGCGGATCGGCGACCTCGAGTACACGGCGATCTGGCGGCGGGTCATGCCGCAGCCGCTCGGCTCCGAGACCCCGGACGGCCTGATCTGGTCGATGCACCTCGGGAAGACCGAGGTGGTGGGCGGGCTCAGCTTCAGTCGCCACCTGTTCGATCAGGCCGAGATCCACGAGCAGGTGGCCGAGTATCTCGGCGTGATCGGCGAGATGGTGGCCGACCCGGACTCGGCGATCTGACATCCGACACCAGCACCGCCACCGCGAACGGCGTGCGCGGCACTCTCCGCACCGTGGCCGACGCGGGTTTACCCAGCCACGGTGCGGAGCGAGCGTCGGTGACGCGCCCGGACGGGTCGGCCGCGATGCTCCGGCACCTCCGAGGGCTCGCGGACGGCGTCGTCCGGGCGCTGTCCGGCGAGCCGGTCGGCCACGGGTGAACCGCGTGCCGGTGGAGTGCGAGTTCCCGGACGCCCGGTGGCGCAGACGTTCCTGGGCCGGCCGCTCGACGACGCCGGGTTCGAGCGGGCCATCGCGTTCGGGGGCCTGAACGCGACCGCACCCGGACGGCTACCCGGCTACTGGTCGTAATTGGTGACGCCGTAGCGCAGGTAGACCACGCCGTTGCCGAACCGGCGCTCGTCCAGCAGTTCCAGGTCGACGCGCACGTCGTCCGGGAAGAACCGGTGGCCGCCACCGACGATCGCCGGCCCGACGATGAGTTGGTACTCGTCGACCAGCCCGGCCCGGACGGCCTGGGCGGCGAGCACCGGTCCGTCGACGGAGATGTCGCGGTCGGACTCGGCCTTCAGCCTGCGGACCGCCTCCGGGTCGAACGAGCGCTCGATGCGGGTGCGCTCGCTGGACACCTCGTCGAGGGTGGTCGAATAAACGATCTTGTCGGCGGCCTGCCAGATGCGGGCGCACTCCACCATGTACGGCGGCTGGTCCGGCACCGTGTGCGCGGTCTCCCAGTAGGTCATCGTCTCGTACATCCGGCGCCCGTAGAGGTAGGTGCCGAGCGACCGCATGTGCTCGTTTATGAACTCGTGGGTCTCCTCCTCCGGCGCCCCCCATCCGAAGTTGCCGTCCTTGTCGCTCACGTAGCCGTCGACCGACGTGATCATCGAGTAGATCAGTCTGCCGATGGGTGATCTCCTTGAATACGCCCGGTCGCCCAGGGTATCGGCGAGGGCGGACAGAACCGGTTGTCGTGCCGCCGGGACCGATCGCCGGCGCAACCCCTGGCACCGCGGCGCGGCCGAGGCGCGAGGACGGGAAGCGGGCCACGACACTCTCCCGGCCCTGCTCCGCCTCTGTCCGGGCCGATCGGGCCGCCGGTACACTGCGGCGGCCTCGGTGATTTCCCCGCGCACTGCGGCTATCGTCAGCGACCGGTGCACCATTGATCGTTCCCCGCGTCCGCGGATGAGAGGCGAACCACGACATGACGGCGGTAACAGGTCGGCAGCCGACCGCTGCGGATCCGGCGGTTGCCGGGCAGGCGGCGGAGGAGGATCTGCGGGCACTTTTCGGGCAGTCCATCGCTGTCTTCGCCGCGCTCGCGGGGCCCGCGCACCTGGTGGAGACGGCGAACCCGGCGTTCTTCGCCGCCATCGGCGAGGAACGGGCGCGCACCGGGCTCGCGATCGCCGAGTTGATGCCTGAACTGGCCGGTCAGGGCTTCATCGCGCTGCTGGACCAGGTCTACCGCACGGGTGAGCCCTACACCGGCCGTGACGTCCGGGTCGTGCTCGGCAGCGGTCCGTACGCGCGGGAGGCGTTCTTCGACTTCACCTACGAGCCGCGCCGAGACGCCGCCGGCGACGTGACCGGAATCCGGGTGCTCGGGGTGGAGACCACCCAGGTCAAGCATGCCCAACGACTGATGGCCGAACACCGTGCCCTGCTGGAGCAGATCGCCCGTCAGGCACCCCTGACCGAGGTGCTCGACGGGATGGCCCGCTGCATCGAGAACCTCGCACCGCAGGAGATCCTCGTCTCCGTTCTGCTCGCCGATCCCGACGGCCGGCACCTGCGCCACGGCGCCGCGCCCAGCCTGCCCGACTTCTACAACGAGGCCATCGACGGGATCGCCACCGGCGAAGGCGTCGGCTCCTGCGGCACCGCCGCCCACCGGCGGGAACCGGTCATCGTCACCGACATCACCACCGACCCGTTCTGGAGCGACTTCCGGGAGCTGGCGGGCCGGGCCGGGCTGGCCGCCTGCTGGTCCACGCCGATCCTGGCCCGCGACGGCGGCCTGCTGGGCACCTTCGCCATGTACCACCGCACCCCGCGCGTCCCGCAGGACACCGACCTCGCCCTCGCCCGGGTCTTCGCCGGCACCGCGGCCCTGGCCGTCGAACGCCACCACATCGAGCAGGCGAAACTCGCCGCCGAGGCGCGGGCCAGAGCAGCCCATGACGAGCTGGCCAAGGCGGTGCAGGCGGAGCGGGAACTGCGCGCCGAGGCCGAGCAGCGCGCCGCCGCCGCCGCGGAACTCGCCGCCCGCATGCGTGCCGCCGCGGCCGCGCAGGCCGCCACGCCGCACCCCGAGCACTGCCAGCTCGGCGGCGCCCAGGGGTGCACCGCACCAGCCGAGATCAAGATCGCCGACTCGTGGGGCGACTCGGCGTGGGGCTGTCCCGTCCACGTCGAGGAAGCGATCCTGAACGTGCGGTCGATCTTCATCGCCAGCGAGTCCCTCGGCGGCCTGGCGGCCTACCTCAACCGCTAGCGACGACCCCGGCGGGCCGCCGGGGTGGGCTTGGGGGCGGGCGCCCCCGGGCCGTCAGCCGCCCTCACGACTGCCGGGCCGCGGTGGTGACCGTCCACGGCAACGAGACGGGTCGCTACGGGCGCGGCCTCAACAGCGACCCGAGCACCGACCACCGCGGGCCGGCCTCCGCTACCGCCGATGCGCGCGGGCGAGCCGCGGGCCTCAGGAGACGGCGGTGGACGACGCCGGCTTCAGACGCCTTCGCTCGACGGTGCTTGTCGCCGTCACCACACTGAGCGGCGGCACGTCCTTCGCGACCACGGCGCCCGCGCCGACGACGGAGCCGCGACCGATCGTCACCCCGGGGGTGACCGTGGCCGCGGCGCCGATCCACACGTCATCCTCGATGACGATGGGTGCGTGCGTGATGAAGTCGTATCGTTCGTCGAGTTCGACGGGGTGCCCGGCCGTGCTCAGGGTCACTCGGGGACCGATCATGACGCGGTCGCCGAGGGTGATGCCCCCGTAGTCGAGGAAGAAGCATCCCTGATTGATGAACACGCGCTCTCCGAACGAAGCTCCGAGCCCGTAATCGCAGTAGAACGGGGGCAGGATGGACAGAGAGTCGGGGATCGGTCCACCGAAGATCTCGGTGAGTACCGTCCTGCGCGCTTCGAGGTCGTCGAATGGCAGCACGTTGAGGCGCGAGGTCAGGTTCATGACCAGCTGTACGCGCTCCGCGAAGGCTCGCGACTCGGGCGTCCGTGTTCGTAGGCGTCGCTGGTTGCGCACGAGGCCATGCTGGCACGCGGCGTCAGAGAGCCGGGGGGCGACCCACCGGCAGGGAGCGCGTCACCGCGTCGTCGGCTGGGCCCTCGGCGCAGAGCGTGGGTCTCGCGCTCGGATCTGAATCTAGGCTGAAGCGACTAGACATCTTCGGTGGCATGCAATAATCTTCTTCGAGTCGAGAGTGAGATCCGTCAAGACGCGGACGGACCGCCCGGCCGTGAGGTCACGACGGGCGGCGAGGGAGGAAAGATCTTCACTGTTCCTCCCGAAGCAGTAGGAGCACGCCAGTCCCGGGGGGATTCCCACCGGGACCGCAGATGGGGCCAGGGCTCTTTCAGGGCTCCACCTGATGTTCGCCGTACGTGTGCGGAGCCATGAAGTCGCGTGGGCTCCGACACCGGCGGACCGTACGACAGCAAGGGAAGAAGTAGCAGAGGAAAGGGAGGGCCGTACACCGTTGGATCGCCCGCCGTCGGTCGTCACTACCGGCTCGGCGGACACCGCAGTTTCCATCGAACGAGAGGTGGTCTCCGGTCACGCTTATGCGATCCTCGCACCCGAAGCCGTCAGTTGCGGCTGGTGCGGATACGACAAGCCGACGTTCCTGTCGGTAGATGGTGTTCTGACCCGTAACCCTGGGCCCCGGCGCGTAAGCGCCGGGGCCCTCGACGTGGAGGTGACATGGGGCAAACCCCGGATGACATGTTCGGCGACGAGAACCACCCGGCCTACACCATCGGCCAGGCCGCGGAGATGCTCAACACCAAGCAGGACTTCCTGCGCCGCCTGGACGAGGCGAAACTGATCAATCCGCACCGCTCCACCGGCGGGCACCGCCGCTACTCCCGCTACCAGCTGCGCCTGGCAGCCCGGGTCCGCGAGATGGTCGACCAGGGCCTCGCTCTGGACGCCGCCTGCCGGATCGTCATCCTCGAAGACCAACTCGAGGAAGCCCTGCGACAGAACCGGAACCAGCAGCAGGGGGCGCGGCGACGCGACTGACCGGACCACCTCCGCGCAACCCGGCGGCGGGCGGCCAGCCGGCTGACCCGCCCGGGCGACCCCACGTCCCCGTCCTGGCCCCTGGTGGCGTTGGCCCAACGCCGCACCCGTTCCCGTCCGGCCGCCGGCCGGGAGGCGGTGCGGGACAAGGCAGCCGAGGCGCCGCCATCAGATCCCGACCCGCCGTGCGCGGGCGCACCCACCGTGGTGGGTAGTGGTGGAAAACCGGTGTCCCGGGGCGGCCCGGTGCCGCGATCATGGACGGGACACCGGCCACCCTCAACCGACGGGAATCGCTGCCCATGCCCGTACCCGCCGACCCGACGGCCCTGCATCCGATGCCCGGGCAGCCGCGGGTGGTGCTGCTCAGGCCGCTGGTGAGGTCCCCGCTGATCGAGGTCGGGGAGTACTCCTACTACGACGATCCGGACGACCCGACCGCGTTCGAGACGCGCAACGTGCTCTACCACTACGGGCCGGAGAAACTGATCATCGGCAGGTTCTGCGCGCTGGGTACGGGAGTGCGGTTCATCATGAACGGCGCCAACCACCGCATGGACGGGCCCTCGACCTTCCCCTTCCCCACCATGGGCGGCTCGTGGTCGGAACACTTCGACCTGCTCACCGACCTGCCCAGCCGAGGGGACACCATCGTCGGCAACGACGTCTGGTTCGGCCACGGCACGACGGTCATGCCCGGCGTACGGATCGGACACGGCGCGATCGTCGGCTCCGGCGCCGTCGTGACCAGCGACGTACCCGACTACGGGATCGTCGGCGGCAACCCGGCGCGGCTCATCCGTACCCGGTACAGCGGAGAGGAAGTCGCCCGGCTGCTCGCGGTGGCCTGGTGGGACTGGCCCGCGGAGCACATCACGGACCACGTCCGGACGATCATGTCGGGCAGCATCGCCGACCTCGAAGCCGCCGCCCCGGGCGCCCCGCACGCGTGACGCCTCTCTCGCGTGTCCCGTCCGGCCCAGACCCGAAGTGAGTGATCATCATGTCCCGTCGCCGTGCCCACATCGCGATGGTCGGCGTTCCCGCCGTCAGCCACGTCCTGCCCAGCCTTGAGATCGTCCGAGAGCTGGTGGCCCGCGGCCACCGGGTGACGTACGCCAACGACCCGGCGGTGGCCGACCTGGTCGCGGCCACCGGCGCCGAATTCGTCACCAGCACCTCCGTGCTGCCGGTCGCCGACAACAACTGGCCCGACGATCCCATCGCCGCGATGGACCTCTTCCTCGACAACGCCATCCAGGCGCTGCCCCGGTTGCGCGCCACCTACGACCACGACCCGGCGGACCTGTACCTCTACGACATCGGCGCCTACGCCGCGCGCGCCCTCGCCGAATCGCAGGACCGTCCCATCGTGCAGCTGTCCCCGACGTTCGTGGCCTGGGACGGCTACGACCAGGACGTCGCGGCGCACCTGCGACAGCTGCCGGGCGCCGACGCGTACCGGGCGAAGTTCGCGCGATGGCTCGCCGGGTGCGGCGCGTCCACCACCGACGTGGACGCCTTCTCCGGTCGTCCCGCGCGGGCCCTGGCGCTGATCACCCGGGCGATGCAGCCGCACGCGGACCGGGTCGACCCCGAGACGGTGACCTTCGTCGGGCCCTGCTTCGACGTCCGCGCGGGCGGGGACGGCTGGACGCGGCCGGCGGCTGCGGAGAACGTGCTGCTGATCTCCCTGGGCTCGGCGTACACCCGTCAACCGGAGTTCTACCGCCGGTGCCTGGCGGCCTACGGCAACCTGCCCGGCTGGCACGTCGTCCTCCAGATCGGCAAGTACACCGACCCACGGGAACTCGGCGACATCCCGCCCAACGTCGAGGTGCACTCCTGGGTCCCGCAGCGGGCGATCCTGGAGCAGGCGGACGCCTTCGTCACCCACGCCGGAATGGGCGGCTGCGGCGAGGGACTGCTGGCCGGCGTCCCGATGATCGCCGTGCCGCAGGCCGCCGAACAGTTCATGAACGCCGACCGGCTCGTGGAACTGGGCGTGGCCCGCCGCATCGACACCCCCGACGCCACCACCGAGAACCTACGGGCCGCCCTGGACGAACTGGTCACCGACGCGGAGGTCGCCCGCCGTTCGGCACTGCTGCGGGCCGAGGCGCGGGCCGAGGGCGGCACCCGGCGCGCCGTCGAGCTCATCGAGGACATGCTGGCCTGAGCCTGCCGCACCGGTCGGGGTGGCGGAGCGGCTCTCAGCCGTCCACCACCCACGTCAGGACTCGCGGTTGAACAGCCGCTTCGACCAGAGGTAGCCGCCCAGCGCGATGACGGCGCACCACGCGAGCGCGATCCACCCGTTGTTCCCGACCGGCTCGTCCATCAGCAGGCCGCGCAGGGTCTCGATGATCGGCGTGAACGGCTGGTACTCGGCGAACCACCGCAGGCCGGCCGGCATGGAGTCGGTGGGGACGAACCCGCTGCCGAGGAAGGGCAGCAGGACGAGCGGCAGGGGCAGGTTGCTCGCGGTCTCGATGCTCCTGCTCACCTGGCCGAGTGCGACGGACAACCAGACGAGCGCGAAGGTCACCGCCATCAGGAAGCCGGCCGTGGCCAGCCACGCGCCCGGCCCGGCGGTGGGCCGGAAGCCGACCAGCAGCGCCACGCCGATGACGACCGCCAGGCTGAACACCGCCTGGATCATGCTGCCCATGACGTGTCCGGTCAGCACCGAGACGCGGGCGATGTGCATCGTGCGGAACCGGCCGATGATGCCTTCGGTCATGTCCATGGCGACCGAGATCGCCGTCCCCTGGACCGTGGCCGTCACGGTCATCAGGATGATCGCGGGTGCCACGTAGTTGGCGTACGCGGCCCGCCCCCCGGCCCCGCCGCCGTGCACCGTCGCGTCGAGCCCGGCGCCCAGCGTGCCGCCCAGCACGTAGACGAAGAGCAACAGGAAGACGACGGGCATCCCGATGAGCGTCAAGGTCATCGACGGGTACCGCAGCATGCGCCGGAGGTTGCGGCGCAGCATCGTCGCCGAGTCGCGTAGCGGATGGAAACGGAGGCTCGCCGGAGCGGGGCCGTCGAGGGCGGGAGTGCTCATCGGGCGGTCACCTTCTCGTTGGTGGGGTTGCCGGTGAGGGCGAGGAAGACGTCGTCGAGATCGGGCGTGTGCACGGACAACTCGTCGACCTCGATGGCCTCGTCGTCGAGGCGGCCGATCAGGGTCTTGAGCGCGCGCAGGCTGCCGTCACTGGGCACCCGCACAGCGAGCGCGTCGCTGTCGCGGGTGGCCTGGCCCAGCACCCGCAGGGCCGCGTCGAGGCCCCGGGCGTCGGCGAACCGCAGGCGAACGTGGCCACCGGGGATGCGGCGCTTCAGCTCCTCCGCGGTCCCCTCGGCCACCAGCCGACCACGGTCGAGCACCGCGATCCGGTCGGACAGCTCGTCGGCTTCCTCCAGGTACTGCGTGGTCAGGAAGATGGTGACGCCGCCGGCCACCAGATCCCGGACGATCTGCCACATGGCCCGACGGCTGCGCGGGTCCAGTCCGGTGGTCGGCTCGTCGAGGAAGATCACGCGTGGGTTGCCGACCAGGGTCATCGCCAGGTCGAGCCGCCGCCGCATGCCCCCGGAGTAGGTCGACGCCGGCTTCCTTCCCGCCTCGGTCAGGTCGAACTGTTCGAGCAGCTGGGCGGCGCGCCGCCGGCCCTCGCCCCGGGCGAGGTGGTGCAGATCCGCCATCAGCAGCAGGTTCTCCTCGCCGGTGAGCAGGTTGTCCACGGCGGAGAACTGACCGGTGACACCGATCGCGGCGCGCACCGCGTCCGGTTCGCGGTTGACGTCGTGCCCGGCGACGCGGGCGTCACCGGCGTCGGCGCTGATCAGGGTGGACAGGATCTTGACCGTGGTGGTCTTCCCTGCCCCGTTCGCGCCGAGCAGCGAGAAGACGGTGCCCCGTCGCACGTGCAGATCGAGACCGTCGAGCACGAGCTGGTCGCCGAACGACTTCCGTAGCCCCGTCGCGGCGATCGCCGGCTCGGAGTGCCTGCTGGTCATGGTGTGCCTCTCTGGGGGGCGAGATGGATCAGGAGCGGCGGATGGTGATGTCGCCGTAGCCGGTGCGACCCCGCACCTCGACGGTCTGGTCGGTCTCGTCGGGCCGGGTGGCGTTCTCCAACAGGTTGTGCACCTGCCCGAAGCCGGTGTTGACCTCCAGCCAGGCGGCGGTGCCCTCGGCGATGCCGATGTCCAGGTCGCCCGCGGCGGTCCCGAGTACGACCGAGGCGCGGGCCACCTCGCCGAGGCGGATGCTGCCGTTGGACGTCTTCGCGTCCACGCCGGCGCCGGCCCGCCCGATGTCGATGGCACCGTTGGCGTTGCGCACCCGCAGGTCGCCGACGACCGCGCCGATCGTGG
Organism: Micromonospora sp. CPCC 205561; assembly: GCF_036906775.1. Lineage (NCBI taxonomy): Bacteria > Bacillati > Actinomycetota > Actinomycetes > Micromonosporales > Micromonosporaceae > Micromonospora > Micromonospora sp. CPCC 205561. The sequence goes on from NZ_JBAKHV010000049.1 coordinate 44,287, forward strand.
TGTCGCCGTTGGAGTTCTTGACCTCCGCGGTGCCCTCGATCTCGCCGATCCGGATCCGGCCGGAGCCGGTGGAGATCTCGGCGCTGCCCGTGACGCCGCCAGCGGTGACGTGCCCGAACCCGGTGTGCAGGCGTAGCGGGCCGGTGCGTTCGAGCCAGATGTCGCCGGTGGTCCTGACCCGGCACTCCCCGAGCCGGCCGGCACACCGGACCTCGCCCATCAGCAGGTGGGCGGAGAGCTGGGAACCGCTGGGCAGCTCGATGGTCACGTCGACCGACCTGGTCTTCTTGGAGAAGTCGAAGGCGCGCCTGGGACCGGTGACCCGGAGCACGCCGTCGGTGTGGTCGACACGTACCTGCTGGGCGGCTCTGACGTCGGACTCGTCGGCTACGTCGCGCGGGCGGACCTCGACGACGGTGTCGAGGCGGTCGCTCGCGACGACGCGTACGTCGCCGACGCCGAGCTCGAGCGTGACGGAGATCGGTTCGGGTGTCTCGAAATTTGGCATGGTCGTCCCCGCATCATGGGTAGGTGAGTCGTCCCGCAGGTCGGGGACGTGGTGTGAAGACGGCGTGCGGTGCGTCAGCGCACCCAGCCGGTGAAGCGCTGTGGGGACCGTTTCCCGCTGCAGCGCGGCTCCGGGCGCTGATCGCGATCGGAGCGCTGCAGGGCGGCGGCGGCCGCCCGGACCAGCCAGGCGTTGACCGAGCGCCCCTCCTTGGCCGCGGCCTCCTCGATCGCGGCCTTGAGCTGCTCGGGCAGGCGTACGTTGATCCGCGCGGCGGGACCGTCCTCGCCGATCAGCAGCTCGCTCTCCGGCGCCCCTTCGGCCGTCGCCGCGGCGCCTTCGGCCGCGGGCTCGGGCGGCTCCACGGGGGGCAGGGTCACGACGAAGTTCGGATCGCGCCCGCGCAGGCGCAGCTCCACCGAACCCGGAGCCAGGTCCCGGGTGATCTCGTCGGCGGCGGCCGAGAGCGTCTCCAGCAACGTCATCCGGATCGCCGACTCGAGGGACCCGGTGAGGCGCTCGACCAGCGCACGCGCCTCCTCACCGCCGGCTTCGGCAAGTGTGCCGAACTCACGTCCGAGGCTGTTCACATACGAGGTCAAGTCCATGGCACCAATATGGCACAGACATGGCACCAGTACAAGCCATCTGTGGCTCAGCATGGTGCCATCACTGGCACCGTCGGTGCCACGTGCCGAGGCTGGAGGGCACCGGGGCGGACGGGTGCCGCTCGCGGCGTTTTCCGGGCCGGGGTCGACCGCGTCAGATCCGGAGGCCGCGGGGCTGTCCCATCCCGTTTCCGAGGAGGTCGACGCTGGGCCCGTAGCCCGACGGGGGTCCGCCGTCGAAGGGGGTGAGCCGTGCGGCCCGCGGGAGCGGCCGCTCACCCACGACCGGCCGGTCCGCGAGGGAAGCTCTGAACAGGGTGTCGGGCGGCGCGGAGGGGGCGGGCACCGGCGACGCATAATGGTCGTACCGACAGTGTGACAGTGGCGTCGGAGGCGGCCGGCAGGCGGCGGCCGACAGCACGGGAGGACGCGGCCACGGTGACTCAGGCGATGCCGAAGGCGACCCGCAACACCCGCCAGCGTGGCGAGGTGCTGGCACTGCTGCGCGAGGTGGAGGGCTTCCACTCGGCGCAGCACCTGCATCAGATGCTGCTCGCCCGGAAGGCGCGGGTGGGGCTGACCACCGTCTACCGGACCCTGCAGATGCTGGTCGACGCCGGTGAGATCGACTCCACCCGGCTACCCGGCGGCGAACAGCTGTTCCGCCGGTGCAGCCAGAGCAAGCACCACCATCATCTGGTCTGTCGCGACTGCGGGCGTACGGTGGAGGTCGCCGGTCCCGCCGTGGAGCGGTGGGCCGACCAGTTGGCCGCCCAGCACGGCTTCACCGACGTCGGCCACACCCTGGAGATCTTCGGTACCTGCGCGGAGTGCGCACGCTGACTGTTCGTCGGTCGTCAGGGCCGCCCGGCGGCTCCGGCGCGGCCTCCTCGGCCATGTCCCGTGGCTACCGGCCGGGGTCGCTCAGCCCGGTACCCGCGCTGCGGCTCCCCTGACGAAGTCGGGGTCGATCTGGGCGGTCAGGTCCGTTCCGGTGCGTTCGTTGGCCCACGCGGTCGCGTTGCGACGGTGGAATTCGTGAGCGTGGCGGGTGAACGAGTCCCAGTCCTGCACGGTGGCGTCGACGGCCTCGGCCAACCGGGTCAGCACCGCCCGGTTCGCGGGCTCCAGGCCGTCCAGCGGGCCGACGACGCCGCGTTCGGCGCGGCGCACGTACGTCGACCGGCTGACCCAGGTGAGCAGGTCCGCCCCGACGTGCTCGCGCAGGAAGTCCGCGTCGGCGGCGTCCTCGACCTTGTTGCCGACGACGGAGAGCGCGACGCCGTAGTCGCGGGCGTGGCCGGCGTACTGCCGGTAGACGCCGACGCTGCGTAGCGTGGGTTCGCAGACGAGGAAGGTGCGGTCGAAGCGGGTGAACAGGCCGGAGGCGAAGGAGTCCGCGCCGGCGGTCATGTCCACCACCACGTATTCGCCGGGACCGTCGGCGAGGTGGTTGAGGAGCAGCTCCACCGCGCCGACCTTGGAGTGGTAGCAGGCCACCCCCAGGTCCGCCTCGGTGAACGCCCCGGTGACCGCCAGCCGCACGCCACCCACCTCGCGGACGCAGGCGTCGTAGACCGGGTTCTCCTCCGCCACCCGCAGCAGGCGTGAGCCCGAGCCGGGTGGTGTGGTCTTGACCATCTGCGCCGCCGACGCGATGCGGGGGTTGTCGCCGCGCAGGTACTCCTTGATCTCGGGCAGTGCGTCACCGAGCGCCGGCAGCCGCGCCGCTGCCTCCGCGCTGCCCCCGAGCGCCACCGCGAGGTGCTGGTTGATGTCGGCGTCGATGGCCAGCACCGGCCGGTCGCCCTCGGCGAGGTGGCGAGTGAAGAGAGCCGCCAGCGTGGTCTTGCCGCTGCCTCCCTTGCCGACGAACGCGATCTTCATCCGGGCTGCTCCGTCGCATCTTAGTGAAAACGGTTCCTGTGTCCGATTACTGTAGCGGACTTCCCGCCCGGTCGTCCGGTGTTGGCGCGACGACGGCGTGTTCGTGCCGGGCCCGACGCGGCGCGACAGTTGCCGGCCGGGCGCGTCTCCCGCGCGCCCGGCGCCGAGGGGGCGGGCGGCGAACGGGGACCACCGGTCCGCCGGGCCTCCTCGCCGCCGGCCGGCTCGCCGCCGGTGGGCGGACGGTGCGCGGGGCGTGGTGGTGTCGTGACCGCGTCACGCTCCGGCCGGCACCCGGGCGCGGGTCACGCCGG
>NZ_JBAKHV010000050.1:0-47178 GCF_036906775.1 Micromonospora sp. CPCC 205561
GGGCGGGGGTGGGGGGTGGGGGCGGGGGGTGGGGGCGGGGGGGTTAGGGGGTGTGGCGTTCGGGGTGGGCGCGGTTCCAGGCGCGCATCCGCTCCGGGTAGCCGGTGCGGGCCGCCTCGTACAGCGGCACGGCGTGCCTGCGGGCGATCGTCCCGGCGGCACGCGGCGAGCCGGTGCGGCGGCGGATCCACTCGCCGTCGTGGGCGATGGCGACCACGGTGGTGTCGGTCGCCGTGGTCTCCGGCTCCAGGTAGAACTCCACGCCCCGACGGCTGGCGACGAACGCCTCCAGCGCGGCCAGGTCCTCCCGGGTCGCCTCACGGTCGAGCTTTGTCGGGGTCGCGTCGGCGGCGCGCGACCGGCGGCTGAACCAGCCCATGCCCGGCTCCTCTCCTCGGCGTCGCCTCCAGTGCACCACCACGGCCTGGCAGCGACCTGCGCGCTTCCTGGGAGCGCGCTGGCCGGGCCCGCGCGATCTTCCGGCCCCCGCGGGCGAGCCGCACGGAGCGGCTTGCCGACAGCGCGGCCGGGCCCGGCACCGTCCGCTCAGCGCGCCGGCGGGCGGGTGGCCGGCACCAGGGCGAGAGGGGACAGCAGCAGGAGCGGCACGACGAGTCAGCGCGCCGGCGGGCGGGTGGCCGGCACCAGGGCGAGAGTGGGCAGCAGCAGGAGCGGCACGACGAGCAGCGCCCGCAGCGTACCGACCCGGTCGCCGAGCAGGCCGAGCAGAGGCGGGCCGGCGAGGAACGCCGTGTAGCCGATCACGGCCACCACGCTGACCCGGGCCGGAGCGCGCCGCTCGTCGTCGGCCGCCGCGCTCATCCCGACCGGGAAGCCGAGCGACGCGCCGATCCCCCAGAGCGCGACGCCGGCGACCGCCACCGGCCCGGAGCCGGCGAGCACCGCCACGCTGGCGCCGGCCGTGGCGAGCAGGATCGTGCCGGACAGGACCGGCACCCGGCCCCACCGGTCCAGCGCGAGGGTGCCCACCGTGCGACCGAGGGTCATGCCGACGACGAAGACGCCGAAGACGGCGGCACCGGCCGCCTCGCTGAGGTCGTGGCCGTCGATGAAGGCCACCGCCACCCAGTCGTTGGCGCTGCCCTCGGCGAACGCCGCGACCAGCACCAACAGCCCGATCAGCAGGGTGCGCGGCTCCCGCCAGGCGGCGAGCAGATCGCGGCGGCGCTCGGCCGGGGCGGCCGGGTCGGCGGCGGTGCCGCTCCCGGCGGCCGGCAGGAACGACCGGACGGCCAGCAGCGTGCCGAGCAGCACCACGGCCGCCAGCGCCACCAGGTGCGCGGCGGACGGCACGTCGAGGCGGGCGGCCCCGGCGCCGAGGCCGGCGCCGGAGACGGTCCCGAGGCTCCACGCCGCGTGGAAGCGGGGCATGATCGTGCGCCCGAGCCGCCGCTCGACGGCCGCGCCCTCGACGTTCATGGCGACGTCGCAGGTGCCGGAGCCGTAGCCCAGGGCGCACAGTCCGAGCGCCACCCCGACCGGGGACCCGGCGAGGTCGGCGGCGACACCGGCCAGGGCGAGACCGGCCGCGACGAAAACGCTGCCGAGGGCGACCGTGCGGGCCGTGCCGAGCCGCTGGGCGACCAGGCCGGCGGTCGGCATCGCGAGCAGCGCGCCGACGGACATGGCGAGCAGCAGCAGGCCGAGCCGGCCCGGGCTGAGCCCGAGCGCCTCGCGGGCGGCCGGCACCCGGGAGAACCACGTCGCCACGGCCAGGCCGTTGAGGGCGAACACCACGGCCACGCCGTTTCGCGCGGCCGGCACCGTCCGGGACACGGCCGGGGCCGACGCGGCGGACGGGACGGCGGTACGGCTCACGGTGGCGGTCCTCTCGCCTCGGGCGGTCTGCTGCCCGATCCCACACCTGGGAGCGCTCTCAGGACAACCCGGCTGCGCCCCTTACCGGCGGCGTGCCCGGAGAGGGATGATGCGGACCGACCGCCCGCACGGGGGCGACGACGGGGAGGACCGGGATGACGACGCGCCGACCATCGACCCTGCAGGACGTCGCCCGCGCGGCGGGGGTGTCCCGGGCCACCGCCTCACGGGTGCTCGCCAACACCGGGTACGCCTCCCCCGCCGCGCGCGACCGGGTGAGCGCCGCCGCCGACCAGCTCGGCTACGTGCCGAACCTGGCCGCCCGCGCGCTGGTCCGGGGCACCGGGCTGCGGCTCGTCGTCGCGGTCTCCGGCACCGACGCGACGGTCCTCGACGACCCGTACGTCGACCGGGTGGTCGGCGCGGCCGCGCGGGTCTGCGCGCCGTACGGGCTCGGGGTGGCGCTGCACTGGCTGCCCACCGGGGCACCGGGCGGGCTGCGCCGGCTGGCCGAGGAGCGCGGCCTCGGCGCGCTGCTGCTGACCAACACGACGGAGGCCGTGCTGGACGCGGTCCCGGTGGGGCTGCGGGGCCGGGTGGCCTCGATCGGCGTCGGTTCCGCCCTCGTACCGGCGTTCGACGTGGACAACGGCGGCGGCACGGAGGCGGTGGTGCGGCACCTGTACGCCACCGGGCGCCGCCGCATCGCCATGGTGACCGGGCCCCGCTGGCTGTCCTGCGCCGCCCGATCCGTGCACGCGTACCGGCGGGTGGTGCGCGACGCGGCACTGCCCGTACGGCTGGTGCCGGGCGACTTCAGCGCGCGCCGGGGCCGGGTGGCGGCCCGGGAGGTGCTGGAGCGCTGGCCGGACACGGACGCGATCGTGGGGTGCAGCGACGCCACCGCCTTCGGGGTGATCGACCGGCTGCGCGGCGAGGGCGTGCAGGTGCCCGGGGACGTCGCGGTCACCGGGTTCGACGACATCCCGCTCGCCGCGATGACCACCCCCGCGCTGACCACGGCGACCCACCCGGTGGCGCGGATCGCCACGGCGGCGGCGACGGCGGTGCTGGCCGGGCGGCCGGTGCCGCCGTCGACGCTCTTCCCGTCCCGCCTGGTCCGCCGCGTCAGCGCGTGAGCGGGCGCGACGGGTCAGCGGCACGGCGGACGAGCCGGCACGGCGGGGAGTGACCGGTGGGCGGCCGGGTAGACCGCCGACACCTGCCCGCCGAGGACGAGGAGCGGTCATCTCCGTGGCCGAACCCGCGCCGCCGCACCGGCAGCCGGCGGAGAACGCCCGGCACGGCCGGCTCGCCGCGCGCCCGGCGCCGCCGAGCGCCCTGGCCGCCGCCGGGCCGGCGTCGCTGACCGACCCGCGGGGCGCGCCGCTGGCGATGGTGTACGCGCCGGAGCCCGTGGACGGTCCGCCGTACCGGTTGGTGCTGCTCCTGCACGGCGCGGGCGGCTCGGCCCGGCAGGGGCTGGACCTGCTGCTGCCGGTGGCCGACGCGCACCGGCTGCTGCTGGTCGCCCCGCAGGCGGTGTCGAGCACCTGGGACCTCGTCGTGGCGGGCTTCGGGACTGACGTCCGACGCATCGACGGCCTGCTGGCCACCGTCTTCGCCGGCTACCCCGTCGGCCGGGTGGCGTTCGGCGGCTTCTCCGACGGCGCCTCGTACGCCCTCTCCCTGGGCCTGACCAACGGCGACCTGGTCGACGCGGTGGTGGCCTTCTCCCCCGGCTTCGCCGCGCCGCTGGTCGCCCACGGCCGGCCACGGATCTACGTCTCGCACGGCGCCCGCGACGCCGTCCTCCCGGTCGACGTGTGCAGCCGCCGCCTGGTGCCCCGCCTGCGGGCGCTGGGCCACGACGTCACCTACGACGAGTTTCCGGGCCCCCACGAGGTCCCGGAGCCGGTCCGGAGCCGCGCCGCCGCCTGGCTGACCCGGTAGCGCCACGCGGACGGCCGCTCGACCTGGTGCTGATCACCGCCTGCGGGCCTGCCTCGCCCGTCCCCGGCGCGACGCCCGCCGGGTACGTCGCCGCCGCCGACGCGGGTGGCCGGCCCGGCGCCGCGGCCTGCGGCTCGGGTCACGTCGATGGACGGTTCAAGCCACCCGCGGCGGGGGAAATGACTGCGGCGGTACGAGGGGCACGGCGCGGCTGCGTGCGATCCGGGGATCAGCGGGGACAGGGGGCCGGGACGTGGATTCTGAGCAGCGTGTCGGGCCACCGGTCGACCGGGCGTCCGCCGACGACCTCTTCGCCGGCGACGACCCGACCAGCGCGGCGCACCGGGCGACCGACTGGGCGGCCACCCCGCTCGGTCCGGTGCGGAGCTGGCCGCCGGAGCTGCGCGCGGCGGTGCGTACCGTGCTGCCGTCGAAGATCCCGATGTTGCTCTGGTGGGGCCCGGAGCTGGTGCAGATCTTCAACCACGCGTACACCCCGGTGCTCGGCGGCAAGTACCCCGCCGCGATCGGCCAGCCCGGCGCGCTCTGCTGGGCGGAGGTCTGGGACGAGCTCGGTCCGCTCACCGACCACGTGCTCGCCGGGCACGGCGCCACCTACGCCGAGAAGCAGCTGCTCCTGCTCGACCGGCACGGCTACCTGGAGGAGACGTACTGGACCTTCTCCTACAGCCCGGTGCTCGACGGGAGCGGCCGGGTCCTCGGCGTCTTCGTGGCCACCACGGACGTCACGGCCCGGGTGCTGGCCGACCGGCGGCTGGAGACGCTGCGCGGACTGGGGTCGGTCTCCATCGCCGCGGCGGACACCACCCACGACGCCGTCCAGGCGTCGGCCCGGGTGCTCGCCGCCAGCCCGGCCGACCTGCCCGCGGCCATGATCTACCTGCGTCCGGCGCGGACGGTGCCGGACGACGCCACGGAGGCGGGCGCACCCGCCGCGGCGGACGAGCTGGTCCTGGCCGCCTCCGTCGGCCTGCCCGAGGGCGACGGCGCCGCCTCGCTCCCGGGGCCGGACTGGTTGGCGCAGATCCGCGACGTCGCCCGCACCGGCCGGCCGGCGCGCGTCCGGGGCGTGCCCCCGCCCGGGCACCCGCGCGCGCGGGTGGGAGCGACCGCCGACGCCCCGGTGGACGAGGTGCTGCTGCTGCCCCTGCTCGTCACCGGGCAGGACCGGCCGGTCGGCGTGCTGGTCGCCGGGATCAGCCCGTTCCGGAGGCTCGACGAGGCGTACCGGGACTTCCTCGGCCTGGTCGCCAGCCGGGTCTCGACGGCGCTGAGCGACGTACTGGCCTACGAGGCGCAGCGGCGCCGGGCCGCGGCGCTGGCCGAGCTGGACGCGGCGAAGACGGAGTTCTTCACCGACGTCAGCCACGAGCTGCGCACCCCGCTCACCCTGATCGCCGGACCGGTCCGGGAGAGCCTCGCCGACCTGCGCGAACCGCTCCCGCCGGCCCAGCGCGAACGGCTGGAGCTGGTGCACCGCAGCACCGGCCGGCTGCGCAAGCTGGTCGACGACATGCTCGACTTCGCCCGCGTCGAGGGCGGCCGGCTGGACCCGGACCGGGTGGCGACGGACCTCGCGGCGCTCACCGTCGGCGTCGCCGAGTCGTTCGCGTACGCGATGCGTCAGGCCGGGTTGACCTACCGGGTGGACGTCGAGACGCTGCCGCGCCCCGCGTACGTGGACCGCGACATGTGGGAGAAGGTCGTGGTCAACCTGCTCTCCAACGCGCTCAAGTACACGCTGGCCGGCGCCGTGCGGTTGCGGCTGCGCGGCGACGACACGCACGTCACGCTGAGCGTCGAGGACACCGGCGTCGGCATCCCGGCGGACCAGCAGCCGCTGCTGTTCCGCCGCTTCCACCGGGTGCGCGGCGCCGGCGGCCGGTCGCACGAGGGCACCGGCATCGGGCTGGCGCTGGTGCAGGAGCTGGTCCGGCTGCACGGCGGCTCGGTCGGCGTGCGCTCCGTCGAGGGCGAGGGCGCGACGTTCACCGTACGGCTGCCGTACGGCCGGGCCGCCGCCGCGACCACGACGCCCGGCGGCCGGGGCCACGAGCCGGCGCACGAGGCGTACGTCACCGAGGCCCTGCGTTGGCTCCCCGGCTCGTCCCCCGCCGCGGCGGCCGGCGGTGCCGAGGCGACCGGCGCCCGCGACGCCACGACGGTGCTGGTGGTGGACGACAACGCCGACCTGCGGGCGTTCCTGACGAGCCTGCTCGCGCCGGTGCACCGGGTGGTCACGGCGGCCGACGGCCGGGAGGCGCTCGACCGGATCGCCGAGCGGGTGCCGGACCTGGTGCTGACCGACGTGATGATGCCCCGGCTGGACGGCTTCGGGCTGGTCCGGGCGCTGCGTGCCGACCGGCGTACGGCCGGGCTGCCGATCATCGTGCTCTCCGCCCGCGCCGGCGAGGAGGCCGCGGTGGAAGGGCTGCGCGGCGGCGCCGACGACTACCTGGCCAAGCCCTTCTCCTCCGCGGAACTGCTGGCCCGGGTGGGCGCCCACCTGGAACTGGCCCGGCTGCGCGCGGAGGAGGCGACGTGGCGGGCGGCGCTGATCGAGTCCCTGCAGGACGCGTTCGCCGTGGTCGACGCCGACGGCGCGCTGGTCGAGTCCAACGAGGCGTTCTGCCGGCTGGTCGGCGCCGCCCGGCTGGCCGCACCGGTGCCGCCGCCGCACCCGTGGTGGCCGGAGCCCGACGCCACGCCGGCCGACCGGCGTCTGCTGGTCGACGTGCTGCGCGCCGCCCGCGACTCCGACCGGGGGCGGGTCACCCTGCCGCTGCGGCACGCGGACGGGCACCGGATCTGGGCCGAGGCCGTCTACAACTCGCTGCGGGAGCCGCGCACCGGCCGCCGCCTCTACGTCGCCACGCTGCGCGACGTGACCGCCGAGGTGCTGGCCACCGCGCGGCAGTCCGCCCTGACCGCCCTCTCGGGTCGGCTGGCCCGCGCCACCGACGTGACCGAGGTCCTCGACGCCGGCCTGTCCGAGCTCTGCACGCTGCTGGACGGCAGCCGCGGCCTGGCGGTCTGCGCCGACGCCGCCGGCACGCCACTGGTGGTGACCCGGGGGTTGGATCTGACCGGCCCCGTCCAGCGGGCGCTGGACGGGCTGGGCCCGGAGGGCGAGCCGCGGCTGGTCCTCGACGACGCCGGCTCGGTGACCGCCCTCGGGGCGCGAATCGAGCCGGGGGGCACGCCCGGCGGCGTGTGGCTGGAGCTGGACCCGCCCCGGGCGGTGCCGGCGGTGGACCGGCCGCTGGTGCGGCAGCTCTGCGCCGCGCTGGCCCAGGCCCTGGTGCGCGCGCGGGCCTTCGAGACCCAGCGGACGGTGGCCCTGGCCATGCAGCGGGCGATGCTCGGCCCGGTCGACCTGCCGACCGGGTTCGCCACGCGCTACCAGCCGGCGGTGGCGCCCCTCGAGGTGGGCGGCGACTGGTACGACGTGGTGCAGCTCCCCGACGACCTGGTCGGCGTGGTGGTGGGCGACGTGGTGGGGCGCGGCCTGCCCGCCGCGACCGTGATGGGTCAGCTGCGCAGCGCCTCGCGCGCCCTGCTGCTACAGGCCAAGAGCCCCGCCGAGGTGCTCTCCGCGCTGGACGACTTCGCCCGCATGGTGCCCGGCGGGGCCTGCACCACCGTCTTCTGCGCGATCATCGACCGGTCGCTGGGCACGCTGCGCTACTCCTCGGCCGGTCACCCGCCGGGCATCCTGGTGCACCCCGACGGCTCCGCCGACCTGCTGACCCGCGCCGGCTCGGTGCCGCTGGCCAGCGTCGCCGTGCCCGGCAGGCCGGAGGCCGGGGCGCGACTGCGGCCCGGTTCGACGCTGCTGCTCTACACCGACGGGCTGATCGAACGACGTCGGGAGCTCATCGACGCCGGCATCTCCCGGGCCGTCGCCGCGCTCACCCACGGCCGCGAGCTGCCCGAGGGGGCGCTGGCCGACCGGGTCGTCCGCGACCTGCTGCCCGACAGCCGCAACGACGACGTGGCGGTACTGGTTTACCGGCACCGCGACCCGGCGGTCTTCACCGCGTCGTTGAGCGCCGTCCCGGAGCAGCTCGCGCCGACCCGCAGGGCGCTGCGGGAGTGGCTCTGCGCTCTCGGCATCGGCGGGGCCGACGTCGACGCGGCGCTGGTCGCGGTCGGCGAGGCGTGCGCCAACGCGATCGAACACGGCTACCGGTTCGCCCCGGAGGCGTCGGTCACCGTACGGGGGCAGCTGCGCACCGACCGGCTGGAGTTCGTCGTGAGCGACACGGGCGGCTGGCGGGAGGCGACCCCGGACGCCGACGAGCGGGGCCGAGGACGAATGATCATGGCCCGGATGATGGACGAGGCCACCGTCGACGGCAACGCCGACGGCACCACCGTACGCCTGGTCAAGCGCGTCCACGCCGCCTGAACCGACGCGACCCGCCGGACGGCTCGGCCGGACGGCCCGACGGCGGCCGACCGGTGAAGGCCGGACCGGTGAAGGCCGGACCGGTGAAGGCCGGACCGGTGAAGGCCGGACCGGTGAAGGCCGGACCGGTGAAGGCCGGACCGGTGAAGGCCGGACCGGTGAAGGCCGGACCAGACGCGGCCCGACCGTTGGCGGCCCGACGCGGCCCGACTGGGACGCGGCCGACCGGAGGCAGCCCGACGCGACGCGGCCGAGCGGTGTGACGGTGGGCGTCGGACGCGGGACCGCGTCGGGTGGCCGACGCGGGGCCCCCGGCACGGTGAAGATCGGCTATAAGTGGCGGATGGAGTTTCCCGCCTACCTGGCCACCATGCCGATGCACGCGATCACCGAGATCCACGGCGAGCCCGGCCTGCTGGCCCGGTTCCGGCTGGAGCTGCGCGCGTTCGACGAGGCCGCCCGGGGGCGGCTCACCGAGGCCCTCGACCTGGCCGCCGAGCTGCACCGCGACGACCGGCGGGTGCGCGAGCCCTACCTGAACCACCTGCTGCGGGTGGCGATCCGGATGATGCACCACTACCAGGTCCGCGACGTCGACGTGATCGTCGCCGGCCTGCTGCACGACGCCGTGGAGGACCATCCCGAAGAGCTGGCCGCCGCGTCCTGCGGCGGACCCGACGGGGCGCACGACGGCGGGGACGCCACCGCCGCCGCCCTGGCCGTGCTCGCGCGGCGGTTCGGTCCGCGGGTGGCCCGCCTGGTCGGCGCGGTCACCAATCCGGCGTACGACCCGGGGCGGGACAAGCACGTCCAGTACCGGGAGCACGTGGCAACCAGCCTGGACCGGGAGCCGTGGGCGCGGGTCATCAAGATCTCCGACTTCACCGACAACGGGGTGGGCGTCATCCACACCGTCGGGCCGAAGGTGACCTCGTCCGCGCGCAAGTACCGCCCCCTCGTACCGGTCTACCGCGACCTCGTCACCCGGCCCGACACTCCCCTGTCGGCGCCGGTGAAGGAGCACATCCTCGGCCAGCTCGACCTGGCCGAGGAGCGTTTCAGCGCCATCCTCGACGAACCGCCCCACCCGAACTGACGGCGTCAGCTCCTACCCTGGTCCCGATCCGCATCAGCCCGGGAGGTGCACGGTCCGGGTCGGTTCGGCGAGCACCTCGCGTGCCGCCGGCAGGTCGGCCAGCCGCGCGGCCAGGGTCGCCACCGCCAGCCGTTCGGGCAGCGCGGCGCTGAACTTGAGCCCGAAGAGGGCCTTCTCGGTGACGTCCGGAAGACAGAGCCGCTCGGCGGCGTCGGCCATGGCCGCCCGCACCATGTCCCGATCGACGTCTGGTCGCAGCCGGACCGAGGCGTCGTCGTACCGCTGGGTCGGGTCGGCGATCTCGCTGAGGGTGGCGATCAGGGTGGCGTTGGCCCGGAACCCGGCCCACGTCCACCATTTCGTCTCGCCGTCGCCGTCGCGGGCGACCACCGTGCCGCCGGGATGGACGAGGGGGGTGGCCTCCTCCCGCAACTGGGCGAGCCTGGTGCTGGCGCGCCCGGTGAGGGCGACCGGCGGGTCGGCGCCGAGGAGCACGTCGCGCATCGCCCGGACCATCCGGTACGACAGCCCCTGTGGAGAACCACCGGTCATCCAGAGCGCCTTGCCGCCGCCCTCGGCGGGCTCCACGAAGCAGCGCCGCCGCTTCCAGTCGATGTAGGTGACCCGCCAACTCCGCCCGGCGAGCAGCAACAGCCGAGGGCCCTGGACCTTCGCGGTGAGCAGCGCCGGATCGGTCCGGCCGATCTCGGTCCGACCGGAGAGCACGGTGAACTGCGGCGGGGCGGTGAACACCGCCAGCATGTCCATGAAGTGCCGGCGGCCGAACCGCAGCTCCGCCTCCGGCCCGATGAAGAGCATCCCGGAGTCGACGTCGAGGTAGCCGTGATCGACGAGGTGCCGCACGATCACCTCGGCGCTCCTGTCGAAGGGCGCCAGTCCGTTCCACTCCCCCGGCCACACCTGGTCGCCGACGCGGTGCCGCTGGAGCGACAGCGCGAGCATCTGCTGGGCCACGATGTGCCGGGGCTCGGGTGGTGGCACGACCGCCTCGACCCACCCCTGTGACCAGAGGTGGAGCAGCCCCGCGGCGTGCAGCAGTCCCTCCCCGTCGAGCGCCAGAAAGAGGCAGTTCCGGCTGCTGCCGGGCCGCCGGCCGGTCCGGCCGATCCGCTGCAGGAAGGCGGCGACGCTGCGCGGGGCGTCGATCTGGATGACCCGGTCGAGGTCGCCCACGTCGATGCCCAGTTCGAGCGTGCTGGTGGCCACGATCACGCAGTCCCGCTCCTGCGCGAACGCCTCCTCGGCCCGCCGGCGCTCGTCCACGGAGAGCGAGGCGTGGGAGAGGAACGTCGTCACGTCGAGCGCCCGCAGCCGCTGGCCGAGTTCCTCGACCAGCACGCGGGAGTCGCAGAACACCAGCCGCTTCTCGCCCCGGTGCAGGGCCGCGATCACCTTGGCCGCATTGTGCACGGACCCGACGTAGTCCAGCTCGATCTCACCGGCGGGGGGCGATGCCGCTGTCGTGACGCCAGCCGTGCCGATGCCCGGTGCCACCACCCGTGCCGGACGCTTTTCACGCCCGGCACCCTGCAGCCAGCCCAGCAGCTCGTCGGGATTTCCCACCGTCGCGGACAGGCCGACCCGTTGCACCGGGCGACCCGCCACCCGGGAGAGGCGTTCCAGGACGGCCAGCAGGTGCCAGCCCCGGTCGTCCCCGGCGAACGCGTGCACCTCGTCGACCACGATCGTCCGGAGCTGCCCGAAGAACTCGTCGTGGTCCACGGCGGCGCTGACCAGCATCGACTCCAGGGATTCGGGCGTGGTGAGCAGGACGTCGGGGCGCTCGCGAAGGATCGTGCGGCGCCGTCCCATCGTCACGTCGCCGTGCCAGAGCACGGCACGGCGGCCCAGCCAGCCGGTGTAGGTCTCCAGTCGGGGCAGGAGATTGTTGAGCAGGGCCTTCAGCGGGCACACGTAGAGCACGGAGGTGCCCGACCAGTTCTCCTGCGCCATCCGGGACAGCAGCGGGAACACCGCCGCCTCGGTCTTGCCGCCGGCGGTGGGCGCGAGGAGCAGGGCGTCCTCACCGGCCAGGAGCGGCTTGACGGCGGCGTCCTGCAGCGGCCGCAGCGCCGGCCACTGCAGCGTGTTGACCACGTGGTGCAGCACGACCGGATGCAGCAGTTCGGCACCACTCGTCATCGCGGACGTTCCTACAGTTCGAGCGCGACCGCGTCGGCGCTGCTCGCGTTGCGCTCGACGTCGGTCATCTCGGTGGCGGTCAGGGTCAGCGCGTAGTGCTGCCGGGGGTCGAACTCGGGGAACTGGTCGACCCGGTCGAGCACCTCCCCGACGAGCTTCTTGAGGAACAGGCGCGGCGCGACACCCACCCTGCCGCCGAGCCCGCCGGCGACCGCCCGGGCCAACTGGCCGAGGTAGGCGTCGTCGACCAGAGCGGCCACTCGCGAAGGGGCCGCCGAGCCGTCCGCGTAGAGGTCGCGTACCCGTGCACCCAGCTCGATCAGGGAGTCGACGGTGAAGCCGGGCAGCCGGATCTGCACCGCGCGTGGGTTGTCGAACCGGGCGTCGGTGGCGAAGTCGACGGCGAGCCGCTGCGCCAGTGGCGCGAGCCGCTGCACGCCCTGCGGTCCCTCGTAGAAGGCCGGGGTGCCGGTGATGATCAGGTACAGCCCGGGGAACCGTCCCGAGTGCACCTCGTCGATGAGCTGACGCAACGCGTTGAGCGCCTTGTCCCGGGCGTCCGAGCGGACGCGTTGCAGCGTCTCCACCTCGTCCAGCACGAGCAGCAGGCCGGGATGGCCGCTGTCGCGCAGCACGGCGAGCAGCCCCTGCAGGAAGCTCAGCGCGGCGAAGTGGTCGAGGTCCCCCTTGACTCCGGCGACCCGGCGGGCGGCTGCGGCGACGTGCGGCTGACCGCCGAGCCAGGCGAGCACCGCGTCGGCAGTCGCGGGATCTTCGTCGAGGGTGGCGCGCCGGTAGCCGCGCAGGGCGGCGGCGAAGGCGGGGGCGCTCCGGCTGACGGCGGCGAGTCGCTGGTCGAGCAGCGCGGCGACCGCCCGGTCGAGGGCGTCAACGTCGTCGGGGGCGATTTCGCCGGCGGCGAGGACGTCCTCCTCGAGCGCGTAGAACCAGCCGTCGACGACCGGCCGCAGCGCGCTCGGCGGGAAGGTCGAGGTGCTCAGCCGCTCCGTGAGCCGACGATAGACCGTCTCCAGCCGGTGCAGCGGGGTCTCGTTCTCGGAGACCTGCACCTCCGCCGCCGCGAGGTTGGCCCGCCGGGCGCGTTCGGCGATCCACCGGGTGAAGAACGTCTTGCCGGAGCCGTACTCACCTCGGACGGCCTTGAAGACGGAGCCACCGGCGGCGACGGTGTCGAGATCCTCACCGACCGCGGTGCCGAACCGGTCGAGCCCCACCGCGAAGAGGTCCAGGCCGGCAGACGGCACGGCACCTCGCCGTAGGGCGTCGATGACCTCCCTGCGGCGCGCGGGACTGACCGTGGTCACGGTTTCGCCCCTGGCAGCCCGAACTGCTCCCGCAGCAGCGCCAGGTCCAGCCGAACGGTCCGGTTGTCGTCGATCTGCGAAAGGACGGGATAGTTGTCGACGTTCAGGATGCGCTGCAGCGTGGTGACGAATCCTCCCGCACGTACCGGTGCCTCACCGGCACGTTGCGCGAGGACCGCCACCGGCAGCACGCCCTTCGCGTCGACGAGCGCGCGCAGCGCCGCCTCGATCTTCCGCTCGTCCACCCGGCGCGGCGTCAGGCCGTGCTGAGCCTTGAACAACTCCGAGGCGAGCAGAGCCGCCACCAGATCCCCGTCACCGGCCGGCGCCGCCGGGGTCGCGGCCGGCGCCTCCGGTACGTCGAACAGCGCGTCCCCGGTGACGGCCGGTGCCTTCCGGCGCGGCTTGGGCACGGGTGCCGACGTCACGGGCGCGGCGGTCGGTGCGGCGGTGACCGCCTGCCACCACGGGGGCCGGCGAGCCTCGACGGGTGCCCAACCGGCCGGCGGCGCGGCGACGTTCGGCAGCAGGAAGGCCAGCAGCGGAATGGTGACCTCGGCGAGCGAGGCGCCACCGTGGTAACCCGCCTTGCTGGGCCGGTAGCGCAGGAGCGGGTCCCACAACGCGATGATCCGCTTGCCATCCGCGACCACACGCGGGCCGGTCAGCTCGATCTCGCCCGGCGCGGTCGGGCCCGGGCCGACCCGATGACGGGCGGAGGCGGCGTCGGTGGCCTTGACGTGCTGCCCCCCGCGTTCCAACACGTGCCCGTGGTCACTCGTGACGACGATCGCACGGCCGGAGGACCGCGCCTGGTCGAGCAGGCTGCGTAGGAACCCGACGTCGTCGAGCTGCCACCCGGCCTCGCCGCCCTCCCGACCGTGCGCCAGCGACTCGTCCACGGTGTTGATCACCACGGCAACCACGGGAGCCTGGCCCGCGACCGCCGCCGCCAACTCGCCGGCGAACACCTCGCCCGCGCCGCCCCGGGCCGGGCCCTTGTGGAAGATCCGCGAGCCCTTGCCCCAACGGCCCTCGGCGAAGAGCTTCTTCTCGTGCTCCTGGTTGCCGCTGCGCAGCGCGCCGGCGAAGAGCGAGGTCCGGGAGACGGCGGTCAGTGTGGGCAGCGCCGCCACGACGCCCCGGCGGCGTCCTGCGCCGGCTCGGGCCAGCGGGTCGTACTCGACCCAGTGCTGGGACAGCTCGTCGGCGAGCTGCACCGCGACGGCGGCGCTCATGCCGTCGAGGACGACGAGCAGCACCGGCCGGTCGGCGCGGATCAGCGGCTCGACGACGCGCGGAAGGATGTTCTCCACGGTGAGCAGCCCGCCGTCGTTGCCCGGCCCGGCGGTCGCCCAGGCGCCGAGGCGTTGGGCGAAGGCGCCGTCGAGCTCCCGGCGGCGGGCCTGTGCGCGATCGTGGATCTGCCGGAACGCCTGCTGCAACTCCGGGTGAGCGTCATCACCGGCCCAGACGTGGTTGAGCGCCAGGTCGGCCCAGCCCCACTCGGCGATCTGCCGATCCACTCCGTCCGCGACGCTCTCGGGCGGCACCACGTCCGTGCCGAGCCAGCGCACGAGGCGCTGCGCCATCCGGATCCGCGTGATCCGCTCCGTCTCCGCCGCTGCCAGCCGGTGCTCGGCGAGGTGTTCGACCGCCCGCTCCAGCGCGGTGTCCGCCGCGTCGTGCAGCCCGGCGAGCAGGGCTCGGGCCGCGACGCCGATCCGCTGGTTGAAGCCGGTACGCAGGATCGGACTGTGTCCGGCGCTGCCGGCCGCGTTGAACTGGACGAGCAGTTCCTCGGCGCGGTCGAGCACGGCGTGGCCCTGCCGTCGTACGGCCGCTCCGGGAGCGGCGAGCAGGCCGGTGACCACCTGTACGGTCGCCTCGGCGAAGCCCCGCACCGTCGCGTCGTCGTTGAGACTGCCGAAGTACTGGTCGACCCGACCCTGGGCACGTACCGCGTCGGCGCTGTCGGTGCTCCACAACGCGTCGCAGACCAGGCCGAGAGGCAGGGCCTCCTGGCCTCGCCCGGCCGCGGTCAGCGCGAACAGGGCCTTCGCCGGCCGGCCGAACTGCTCCACGAGCCAGCGGGACAGCCCGGCCTGTTCCTCCTCGCGCAGCAGCCCGTACGCCTCCACCGCGCCCGGTTCGGCGCTCCACCGCAACAACGCGGCGACGTCGAGAGCCTCCGGGCCTTCGCCCCGCCGGTCGAGGCCGAGGCGCACGGCGGCCAGGTGCCGCAGCGCGACGTCGCGGGTCAGCACGGCGGTGGCCAGCTTCGGCCAGCCCGCCGTCGGCATCGCGTCGAGCAACGCCACGCCGGCCCACGACTCCCGCTCCAGAGCGGGATCCGGCAACTGCGCGCCGAAGGCGTCCACGACGAGGTCCCACGGCTCGACGGTGTGCACCCGCTCCCGGAAGATCCGGCTGCGGACGCCGTGGTGCAGCACGGACTCCGGAATGTCGGTGAGCAGCACCAGCACCTCGTCGCCGTGGTCGGCGACGAGGTGCTCCCAGACGGCGAGCGGCGAGACGCACGGCTCGATCCGCGCCCGACGGCCGTCCGGTAACAGCATCGTCGGGTCGTGCGGCCACGCGGGTTCAGCGCGCACCACCATCACCGGGTACACGTCGCCGTTGCGGTGCCGGTCGAGCTGCTGCGCCACCTTCTGGCGCAACGCCACCGGGCTGATCCGCAACGCCTGGGCGGGGGCGGGTGCCTGGGTCACGAGACGATTCTCCAGCTCACCTCGATCGTGGCGTCCGGGTGGTCAGCCGCGAAGGCGCGAAGCTTCTCGATTGCCCGGTCGACGTCGCCCGCCGGGACGGCAACGTCGCTCCTCGGGACGGCCACCGTGCCGCCGACATCGCCCGGCTGACGCGTGCGATCGGGATCACGGCTCACGACCTCACGAGGCCGATCGTCGATCGGCTCCCGGCTGCGCGTCACGCGACGGATGAGCGCCACCGCGTCGGACTGTGCCCGGCGCAGGGCCGGGGACAGCGGGGCGGTCAGCTCGTCGGCCTGGCCGACCCGGCGCAGTTCGGTGAGGATCGCCGTCGCCTCGGCGGCCCAGGTGCCGCCGAGACCGCTGATGATCTCGAAGTTGTCCCAGGAGGCGGCGGCGAGATCGGCGGACACCTGGGCCGCGCTCTTGATGCTCTTCCCGGTCCGGTCAGCCGGGCCGCCCAGTTCGGCACGGGCGAGGCGCTCCACGGTCTCCACGGCCGTACGCGAGCCGGCCAGCCCTTCCAGCAGGTCCGCCGCCACTCGGGCGGTGCCGAGCCGGCCACCGGCCGACTCCGTGTCGATGCCCAACCACCTCGCGTGTTGTTCGAGCCGGGCGACGAGCCCGTGCGCCGCTTCGCGGTAGCGGTTTGCCTGGGTCACCAGGTCACGGCCGAACATCGCCACGAGCCGGCCCCGCCGCAACGCGATCGGCTGAAACCCGAAGATGGCCGCGGCGTGGGCGCGGGCGGTGTCCCAGTCCTGCTGGCCGGGCAGGCGCTCCTCGCGCAGGGTGTGGTCGGCGGAGATCCGGCCCAGGTCGGGCGCCGGGACAAGCAGACTGCCGTGGCGTTGGAACGCGCGGTCGGTCTGCTCGGCGAAGGCCGCCACGACGAGCTGCGCCACGATCGGGTCGAGGCCGCGCGCCTGCGGCTGGTCGATCCAGCGCAGCAGGTCGGCCACCCGCAGCTCGCCCGTGATCCCCTCGGCGGCGGCCTTGTGGTGGAAGTGCTGGGCCCACTGCCCCTCGATGACGAACGCCGCCTCGTGCATGGTGCCGAGCCCGAGCGGGTTGGCGATCCGGCGCAGCGTCTGCCGGTGGGCGCGGTCCACCTCGACCCGCCCCTCGGGCGACTCGACCGCCTGTCGGACGTGGTCGAGGACGACCTTGACCTCGGGCAGGCGTACGGCCTCGCCCTTGCGGTCGGGATCGAAGTCCGGGTGGGCGGGGAACTGCTGGCTGAGCATCTGGTCGCCGAGGCTGCGCAGCGCGTCGTTGAAGGTGGCGCCCATCGGCAGCTTCGGTTCGAGAGCGCGGGTGAGCGACTGCAGGTGGTCGTCGAATCCGAGCTGCACGTCGGTGGGCTGCTTGGTGGCCAGCCCGTACGCCTGCCGCAGCACGGCCTGGATCTTGGCGATCAGGGCGCTGCGCTGGTTGGTCAACGCGGCCTGCGCACGGCGCCGGTCGTCGGGGTTGAGGTGTTCGGCATGGCTGTCGAAGCGCTGGCCTTCGAGCAGTTTGTCGATGATGGCGAGCTTGCCCAGGTCGGTGCGGCGCTCGACGGTCAGCGCCGCCGGGATCCAGCAGACCGTCTGGGAGGTCGTCCGGCCGGTCAGCTCCTGCACCCGCTGCCGGTCGTCGGCGGGGCCGTGGCTGCCGTCGTCGAACGGGTAATCGATGATCATGCGCCAGCCGGTCGGGTAGTTCGGGTGGAACGCCTCGTCCCGGATGTCGTGCGGGTCGCGCACGTTGCCGTAGACCAGCTCGATGACTCGGCGACTCCCCCGCCAGGTCAGCCCCGCCTCGGCGAAGAACGAATCGCTCCACGGCACGCCGAGCTGCTGCCAGAGCAGCCGCTGCACGAGATGCTTGCGGGCACCCTCGTTGTCGTAGTGCTTGGCGGTGGCCAGCACGCTGTCGACGTCGACGCCGACCAGTTCCAGCGAGACGACCGGGTCGTCGCCCTCGCCGATGCGGATCTCGGCGAACCGGCCCGCCCAGTCGGCGAGCTTGCGGCTGACCTGGGCCACCTCGCCGCCGGGGATCGGGCTGGTGATGCTGCCGTGGTTGAGCGCCGACAGCCGCCGGGCGGTCAGGTTCCGCAGCGCCGGCACGCTGGGCGCCAGGGCCGCCAGCAGCAGCGTCTTGATCAGCCGGTCGTCGCCGGTGAAGGCCCGGACCCGGCCCACCGTCTCGGCGGGTTGTGGGTCGCCGCGGCGGGCCGCGTCGAGGTCGTCGTCGGTGAGGTCGTACTGGCCGAGGAGGTAGGGTCGCAGCTTCAGGTCGTAGAGCTTCTGGGCCATCTCGAACTCGGCCTTGAGCTTCTCGGTGAAGGGCTGGTCGCCGCCGCTGCTGATCACGTCGTAGAGGTCGCCGAGCGGCACGAGCTGGCCGAGGCGCAGCGTGTCGCGACGGTCGACCAGCAGCTGGCGCATCAGCTTCAGCGCGGTGCGGGAGCGCTGCAGCGCGCTGGAGACGTGCACGAGCGTGGAGAGGAAGGCCGGGCTGAACGGGTACGTCGACCGGAAGGCGTCGATGTCGGCGCCGCTGCCGGAGTCGGTGCCGAGCAGGGTGTCGAAGACCTCCCGGCGTACCTTCGTGGTGGCGTCGAAGGCGCGGGCGATGGCCTCGCCGGCCGTGGTGTCACGGGGTTTGAGCAGCCGGCGGCGGGCGATCTCCGGGAGGTTGCGGTCCTCCAGCTTGATCACGTCGAAGCGGCCGCTGGCCAGATTGAGGGTGTCCTGGTAGCTCAGCTCGTTGGCGCCAGTCACCTCTTCGCCGACGAGTTCACGCAGGTCGCGCTGCCGGGCGATGAAGCTGACCATTGGGATGGGCCGGCGGGTGTCGCCGCCCTCGACGAAGTTGGTGATCTTCTGGATCTCGCGGGAGACGAACTGCTGGTCGCCGATCGAGTTGGCGAGCCACAGGATCAGCTCGTCGAGGAAGAGGATCAGGCCGTGGTAGCCGAGTTCCTTGGCGTGCCGGCTGATCTCGGTCAGGCCCCGGTCGAGGGAGACGAACGCCTCGGCGTCCTCCCGGGCGTTACTGAAGAAGCCCTTGTTCCAGCTCGTCAGCAGGTCGTTGACCAGCTTTCGGCGCAGCTCGTCGTTGTACGCGCCAGCGAACGCCTCGTCGAGTCGCTCGGGCGTCCAGAAGGTCTCGCTCTCGCCCCACTCGTCCTCGACGTCCCCGCCCGGCAGCCCGTCGATGAACTGTTTGTCGCCGATCTTCTCCCGCAGCGAGGCGGCCTGGTCGAGCAGCGCGTCGGTGCGGTGCACGGCCGGGATGGGCGCCTCGGGGTGCAGCGCGCGGGCCCGGTCGACGTAGCCGCCGAGGACCCGCTGCTCCAGGGAACGGGCGTCGAGCAGGTGGTACGGCACCAGCAGGAACCGGCGCCCGTCGAGCCAGACGCTGTGCTTGGCGACCAGCGGCGCGAACTCGTCGCGCCCCCGGGCGACGGACTCGCCGCGCAGCAGAGCGTGCAGCACCGCCATGAAGTGCGACTTACCGGAACCGAAGGAACCGTGCAGGTAGGCGGCCTTCGAGGCGTGTCCCTCGACCGCGGAGCGGATCAACCCGAGCGCCTCGTCGAAGTTGCCGAGCAGCCGTTCCGTGACCACATAGTCGCGGAGGGTGGAATCGGCGTCGGCGACGCTGTCGGCGAGCTTGAGCACGAAGTCGCTCGTGCTCGTGCGCTCCGGGATGTCGATGAACTCCCGGAGCAGCGGCGCGGGGGTGGGCGAAGACATGCCGCTTACCGTACCGATCAACGCTCGCCAGCTCGGAGCAGGCGCGCATCCGGACCGACAGGAGTGCCCCCTCGGCCCGACCAGACGTAACCGGATATTGCGCCCAGTAGACGCACGGCAGGCAGGAACGGCCGATCATGGGGTGGACAGGGCCATACACGAAACGGTAGGACATCAGTCAGGCCCACCCGCGTCCCACATCCCCTCGCCCGTCGGCAGGGGTCACCTGTGTGTCGCGCCTGTCCTCCATCCACGGGCCCGGCTCGGCATTTCCGGACAACAGCGGCAACGAAGAGGTTGGTTGATGCACGTCGACAGGATCGAACGGTCCATCGGAAAACTGATCGACGAGATCTCAGATGCCGAGATCCTGCTTCCCGAGATTCAGCGGGAATATGTCTGGAAGCCGACACAGGTCGCCAAGCTGATGGACTCCATATACCGGGGCTACCCGTTCGGCTCACTCCTGTTTTGGGAGACCGACGAAGTCCCGGAGATCCGGGAGATGTCCGTCAACGGGCCCGAACGGACGCCGTCGAAGCCGCCGCTCTTTCTTCTCGACGGTCAGCAACGCCTCACGTCGTTGCATCGGGTGTTCAGCAACCACCCCGAGGCGCAGGTGGTCTTCCACGTGGAAAACCAGAAGTTCCAGAACCAGAGCGCAGCCACTCAGCGCGACCCGAAATGGGTCAAGGTGGCGGACGTGCTGGATCCGAAGGCAAGCATGCTGCGCCTGACCCAGCGGCTGCTCGACGCGGGCTCCACCCTTGAGGACCACGAGATCGAGGATCGACTCGGCAAGATCAAGGAGTTGCGCAACCGGCGGTTCGTCATGGAGGTCCTCAAAGGCTTCCCGTACGAGGAGGTCGCGGAGATCTTCGTCCGGGTCAACAGCGGCGGCCGTCGTCTCGGCACTCTCGATCTGGCGATGGCGACCCTGTCGACGCGGTGGACGGGGGTGCTGACCAGGCTCCAGAGCGAGTCGGAGCACTGGCTACGACACGGCTACGGGCACATCGACGTCAACTTCCTGTCCCGGGCGCTGGCCGGTGTCGTCCTGGGCCGAGGTCTGTCGGTGTGGTCCCACAGCAAGCTGCGGCAGACCGGCGACACGGAGCTTGAGCGAGGCTGGGAGGTGGTCAAGCGCGGTCTTCGGCGGTTGATACCGCTGCTGCAGACGCATCTCGGTCTGACCCGATCCGACCCGCTGCCCTCCATGATCGTGCTGATCCCGTTGGTGGTGCTTCTCGGCGAGCGCACCGACGACACGGTCGACAAGGAGACGTCCAACGGCATCATCTACTGGCTTCTGCTCGCCACCATCCGGACCCGCTACAGCGGCTCCACCGACACCAGGCTGAGCCAGGACATCCGTGCCGCTCGGCAGGCAGATCCCGTCCGCGCGCTGCTGGAGGGCCTCAACGTCGAGAACTCCCGCGCCGAGGTCACCGAGCGGGCGTTGCGGGGTCGGACGAAGGAGAGTCCCTACTTCTTCCTCAGCCTGCTCGTGGCAATGGCCCGGGGTGCACGCGACTGGTGGTACGACTCCGACATCCTTCCCGGCACGAAGGATGCGCCGAAGCTCGAGCACCACCACGTTCACCCACCGTCGACCCTCGACGATCCACGGTTCGACAAGGGCATGGTCAACGATCTCGCCAACCTGGTGTTCATCTCCGCCCAGGCCAACAAGAAGATCAACGGTCGGAGCCCGGCTGAGTACTTCCCCGAGCTGAACGAGGACGACCTGCGGGCACACCTCGTGCCGCTCGACGAGTCGCTACGGGACGCGAACGGCTACCAGCGGTTCCTGAACACACGTCGGTCTCTCCTGGCGGAGGCGATGAACGCGCTCCTGGACCGCTTCCGGCCGTCCTTCCTGGACGAGGTGCCCATCGAGAACGCCGACCCGAGTGCCGGTCTGTCGCTCGATCTGGCGCTCTACGGCAGCGTCCGCGACGGTGGCCGGATCGTCTTCACGGCGTCCGGTGACGGCATCTCCTGGGCTGGCTGGGCCGGCATGGCCGAGTTGGACAACGCGATCGAGTCCGCGCGCATCGCGGGCATCGACAGCGACGTGACGATCGGGGGCGAGTCAGTCCCAGTCGAGATGATCGAGGATTCGTTGCAGGTGCACATCGGCCCGTTCCTGGTCACGGGCACGCCGGAAGAGTGGCGGACGGTCTTCGACCGGGAGCTCGACACGTCCCAGCCACTTTCCGCGCTGCCCCGGGTCGAAGCAAAGCAGTGGGACGGAGAGCTGATCAAGTTCCCCATCACCAGCACGGACTGACGGCACATCCACTCTGGGAAGGATGCCTCATGGCAACAGCATGGATCGTGCGGGCCGGCCGTGACGACAGCTACGACGAACTAGCCCTCGACAAGAGTCTCATCGCGGTCGGCTGGTCGGCTGCGGGAGATCTCACGGAAACCGCGTCCGCCACGGAGATCCGCGAGCGTGTCCGGGCCGCCTACCCGGATGTCGAGCGGCGCACGGTGGAGAACTACGCCATCCAATTGGTCGCGTTTCGAACGAAGATGTCCGAGGGTGACATCGTGCTCTTCCTCCGACGGGCCAGCCCGGATGTCGCTGTCGGCCGGGTGACCGGGCCCTACGAGTACCGGACCGACCTTCCCTCGGGAATCCGCCACGCGCGGGCCGTGCGGTGGTCCCGCACCGACATTCCTCGGGCGTCGGTGGAACGGGAAGTGCTCGCTCTACCGTCGCTGACCACCGTCTACCGGATCAACCAGGCCGACAGCGTCGCTCGACTCGAGGGGCTCCTGGGGTTCGACACACCGACGACGGTGCTCGCCGACGAGCCTGTCCCCACCGCCCCACTCGAACACGACGACGACTCCGCACCTTTCACGAACCTGCAGCGGAACCTAAACTACGCGCGTAGTCTCGCCACCGCAGGCCAGCACCTCGACCAACTGAAGGTGGGGGCGTTCGAGGTTTCGGACGTGTTCCGGGCAGCCTGGGTGCAGAGCGTCGCCGCACTGGACCACTGGGTCCGACAGGAGATCCGGGCACGGATGCTGAAGCTGGTCGCACAGCCCACGGCCCAGAAGCCCAGAGCGTTCACCACTTTCCAGATCTCGCTCGGCCTCGTCGAGCAGGTCCAGCTTGGCACGAAGACGCTCGTGGAAGCCCTCGACCAGCAGCTGCGCGATCAGGGCCACCTCGTCTACCAGAACCCGGACAAGATCCGTGAAGGTTTCGGCCACGTCCACGACGTCAAAGGCTTCTGGGACCGGGTCGCGCGGGTGCTCACCGAGCAGAGCGGTGACGGCGTCACCTGCACCGGCAAGGACGTGCAGGAGCAGCTCCGGCAGATCGTGCAACGCCGCCACAAGATCGCCCACGAGTACGACGAGGATCCTGAGGGTCCCAATCAGAAGCGCCCGATCGACGGGGCCGGCGCCACGCAGACGATCGACTACATCGAGCAGCTCGCCGCCGCGATCCTCGAGGTCCTCAACACCCCCGAGCCCGCCGCTGGGTGAGGCGCACCGTCGTCATGCGCTGCCGGGGTCTGCCGGCCTTCGCCACGCCGCTCCGCACGCCTCGGGCTGTGGTCAGTCCTCGCCGTCGAGAAGCGGGCGAAGCTGATCGAGCAGGTGTGCCCGGCTGACGTTGCGCGGCAGGTCGATCTTCAGGTCGATGTCCGGCCCCTTGACTGTCAGGACGACCGAGGGCCGAGGATCCCGCAAACGCCAGTTGCGGATCGCGGTGGCCAATGCTCCCAACTGCGGCTGAAGCGCCGCGAGGGTGGCGAGGTTCGCCAGTACGGCGACGCCCTCGATGGCGAGGGTCACCGCCGACACGTCCCGGACGCCCTCGTAGGGCAGGTCGAGTTCGTCGAAGACCTCGGCCGGCAACAACAGTTTGATGCTCGTCACTTCTCACCTCTCACCAGGCTGGCGATCTGCTCACGGATTGGCTCCTCCAGGTCATGCAGCGACGTCGACGCCGAGTTCCCGCAGAAGAAGCCCTGCACATGGTGGATTCCCAGGTCGTAGATCTGCTTGAGGCTGATCGGCGCCGCGTCGTCGTAGCCCTCGACGATGACAGGCCGTGGGGTGTGCGCGTGCCCGAGGTCGGTAGCGTGCCGGGCCACCCGCGCCACCAGCGCGAGTTCCTCCATGGCCAGGGGATGGTGGAGCACCGCGCGGTCGACTTTGATCTGGGTCAGCGGCAGCTCCGCCATCCGGGCCAGCGAGGCGTACCCGACGCCGAAGTCGTCGACGGCGAAGGTGATCCGGAGGTCCCGCGCCAGGGTGGTCAGCCGACGGTGGAAGTAGGCAAGCGGTTCCTGCAGCCACCGCTCACCCGGCCCGGGCTCGATGGCATCCTGTTCGGAAATCTCCAGCGTGAGGGTCCGCGGGTTCATGTCGGCCTCGATGAGGGCCTTGCTCACCTGGGCCAGGTATGCGTCGCTGAGCAGCGAGCGGACGGCGACGTTGACCGACAACGGCTTCGTGCCCTGGTACGAGGCGGCGGCGTCCGCGGCGTCGTAGGAGTGGATCGCCTTGGTGAGCAGAAGGGCGTCCCGTTCGATGATGAAGCGGTCGCCCCAGGCGTACGCCATCTGCAGGGCGCTGAGCGGAGCGCGGGTCTCGTGGTCTCCGCGGCGCGCAAGTGCCTCGAAGCTCTGGATGCTCACGCCCGTCCGCCGCAGGGCCAGCTCGACGACGGGCTGGAACACCATGAACATGGAGCCGACCAGCTTCTGGTAGAGGCTGAAGGCGTACTCGTAGAGGTTCAGCGGCAGCCGGCCGAAGGCGGTCCGTAGCGCGGTCATCACCCGCATCTCGGCGTGGAGCGGGTCGCCCAGGAAGTTGGCGTCGCACATCGCCCGCAGCATCACGGCGAGCGGCTCCCCCATGTCGAGCAGCGCAGGAGCTGGATCGACCACGGTCAGCGCCAGGACCTTGTCGTCCTCGTGGAGGAGCGGGACGCAGAGAATCCGTCGACCCGCGTCGTTCGAGACGATGTGGCCGGGCATCCCGGTCCGATACTTGATGGCATCGGCGGAGCTGAGCTCCAACAACGGCCGCAGCTCCTCCTTGTCGAAGCGCGGAGTCGCGTTGACCACCCGGATGGCGGTGCCGGAGAACTCCACCGCCGCTACCGACTCGGCCCCCAGGGCGTACCGCATGATCTCCACCCGGTCGGCGTATCCGGTCTGCTGCGGCGACTGCACCGGGCGGGTCTCCGACCGGAACACCCGGCCGAGAAGCTGCAGGATGGAGCTGGACTGGTCTTCGAGCGGGCTCTTGCAGGGCCGCGTGGTGCCCGGGTTGGCCGGTGAACTGAGCGACTGGCGGTCGTGTCGGGATACCGGCGGCTGCGCCAGCACGGTGGTCGGACCCCACATTTGTACGAGCTGGACCGGCGGCGGTTCGATCCCCTGCTCGGCCACGAATGTCGCCATTTGCCCGAACGACACGCGCCCGCCGTCGTCAGCGGCCTCACCGCGCAGCGCGCGCAGCAGATGGTGAGTCAGGACCCCGTGGCCGTACTCCTCGCTCTCCCTGGCGGCGGAGCCGCTCCGGCAGGCGAGCAGGGCGCTGTGCCGGTCGATCTGGGTGCGATAGGTCTGCATCGCCTCCGCGTGGCGAAGGTCGGCGTCGAGGTAGACCCCCGCCTGGCAGCAGTCGAGAATGAGGAAGGACGCGCCGGCGAAGGTCTCGAAGACGTCCCGTTTGAGGTAGGTCATCCGCAGGCCGTTGTCCGGCTCGCGTCGAAGGCCGTCCGGGTCGAGGTCCGCCGTGACGAGGTACGCGTCGAGCTGGTTGCTCCATTCGGGCACCAGTGCGTGACCGGCGAAGTACACCAGCAGCACGTCGGAGGGACCCGAGTCCAGCGCCAGTTCGCGAAGCTTGGTCTTGATGCCGTGCCAGTCGGCGTCCGCGCCGATGTACATGGTGACGTCGCCGTCGTCGAAGGTCCCGATCGTCTCGTCGAGCAGCATGCCCCGGATCGCCTGGGCGTCGGCCTCCGCGTAGCGCAGCGCCGGCAGGTGTACGTCGCGCCCGCCCTGGTTCACCCCGATCAGGACCGCCCGCCGTCTGCTCGGTGCCATCCGCAACCCCCATACGATGATCCGTCCGCGCTCACGTCGCGAAATCAGAGCAGCGCTCACAGTGACACTATCGGCTCTCCCAGGGTTGTTGATCTGACCGCCGAGTCAGATACCCGTCGTTGTCGATCAGCCGTCGTCGAGCCGCGACACGGCAGGATGAGTCAATGCGAGCTGGGGAGCCGGAGTTCGGACCCGGTGCAGCGCTCGACCGGCGATCAGCCGTTCAGGTGCTGTCCCTGTCGGAGACGCCGACACGGCCGCGCCGTCGGCGTAACGCTACGTCGACCGGCCATTCGGGTAGACGATGCGGAAACCGAGGTGCTGCGCCAACGGCGCCCAGCGCGGTGACTTTACGAGCCGTTCGACGCTGTCAATCCTGACACCGTTGACCATGTTGTTCAGGACGACTGTTTCGAACGCCGCAGACTCGATCCAGTCGATGTCCTTCGTAAACCCGCACAGCATCGCCGCTTTGGTCTCTCGCAGGAACTCGCCGAGGGTCGTTGCGGAGGCCCGCAGTGCCGAGCAGCTTCCGAAGTAGAGGCGCTTGCCATGACACTGGCCCGACACCCAGCTGGCGATCTCCGACAGCCCGACGGTGTGCGAGTCGGAGAGCTGCAACCGGGTAGGCGCCCCGTGCAGCGCGAAGAAACCGACCTGGTAGGCGGAGTACTTGCGAGACAGCCACCGCTCCAGGTAGTAGCGGAGTTCCTGAGGGGTAGCGGTGTCGCGGTGAATGAACCGGATGCTGCCCAGCCGGTCGAGCAATTCGAGGGTCGGCAGCACAGAGCCTCGCTCCGCGAGGTCGTCGGCCCATTGGCCCTCAAAGCAGAAGACACCACCCGGCTTCGTCACGTCTTCTCCCCTCGTTGGCACCAGGTGCCGACCTTAGCGAAGCCGATCAGCTTTCGTGTACCGCTGACGGTCACGGTTCGGACGCCGGCGGCGGCACTGGTCGAACCGATCGGACGAAGCCTGCGGGCGCTGCTGTCAATACGCTCCATCTTCATCCGCGCCGGCAGAGGATCGATCTCGGCCGACATACGATGGAGGACCACGTGTCCAAGTACGACGCTTTACGAGATTACCTTCGGCGACGGACAAGCGAGGCACGGTACACCCTCGACGAAATGTCGGAGTTGGTGCCGGGTGGACTGCCCCCATCGGCCTACCGGTACGAAGCGTGGTGGGCCAACGGCGACCAGACACATGCGCACAGCCGGGCCTGGGGAGACGCCGGCTTCACGGCTCATCCCGACCTCGCTGACCGAGCAGTGCGATTCGTGCCGAAGCCGAGGGCGTCGCAGTGACATGCGAGCCAGCGTGTGCGCCGTTTGCGGGAGAACCCCCCTCGCGCGAGACGTACATCCTCAACCACGGGTTCCATCTCAATCCCCAGACCTGGCGGCGGCGGTTGCCGGAGCCAATCGGCCTACCGGCCTGGATCGAGGACCTCCCCCAACTCGGTCGCTGGCCACGCATCACGCGCAGGGACCTGCTGCAGGCGGGCGCCGCCGCACACACCGGCCGCGCGGCCATCGACATCCTGATCGGGGCGTACGTATGGGGTAGCGGGCTGCCCGGCGGGCGAGGGCCGGCCCGCCTGCGCAAAGTGTTCGATCTCAACAACGGTCACACGGAGCGGCACCTCGGTGAGGCACTCCAGGTCCTGCGGAGTAAGGGGCCTGAGGCGGCATACGCGGCCCTCCATCACGGCGGTGACTACAGGCTGAAGCGGCTGGGTCCATCCTTCTTCACCAAGCCGCTCTACTTCCTCGGCTGGGACTCGGCAGCGGGCGACCACCGCCCCCTGATCATGGACCAGTACGTGGTGATCGGCATGAACCGCTGCCGGGGCACGAGTTGGCGACCGCTTGGTCCCTGGAGCGCGGCCGAGTACGGCGAGTACCTCACCTTGAGCTACCGGGTCAACGCACGCGGCGGAAGCGCTTTACGAAGGTGCATCCATCCGGCAGCGGGCGATCCACCACCTCGGCGTTCCGAACCGCCTCGCGGTGGTTCTCGATGCTCTCGGCGGAGGCCCGCGCTCCAGCCGGCAGCCGCCGGACGTAGCCTTCCACCCAGTAGCCCGGATGGGCGGTGCGGTGGGCGTCACGGGTCTCACCGCGTCGGCTGACGGCTTCAACCCTGGGAGCGTAGCGCAGGAGATCGACCCGCGCCTGTCCGGCTAACGGCGGGTACCAGGGAAGGTCGTCCTGGTCGAGGCTGCCGCATACTCGGCTGATTCGTCGGTCCTGTACCAACTGCCGCACGGCTGCACCAATGCCCTTGACACGCTGTTCCGGCAGTCCCAGCCTCAGGCAGTTCCGCAGCAGGGCCCCTTCAGCCAGAATCGCGGTTCCGTCCGCCCTCAGATGCCCCAGCTTGCGCAGCGTACGCAGCACCCAGCCGGTGTCGGACAGCTCGGGGACCGGTTCCTCCTGATCTGATCCGGGTGCGTTTTCCCGGGTGACCACCTGCGCGTCGTAGTGGTGGTGGAACAGCAGCCCGTCCACCCGCTGCGGGCTCGGCAGTAGGTCCGTGCGCGCGATGACCCGCGCTTCGCCAGGACGCCACCGACAGGTGACGAACGTGCCGGGAAGTATCCCTTCCGGCCACTCCACGCCGTGGAGCTCCCACCGCTGTCCGAATCGGCGTAGCACCACGTCGCTGATCACCTGAACGTTCGTGCTCCCGCGCCTGGGGTGCTCGAATACCAGGCGAAGCTTCTGTCTGTCCTGAGCCGCCGTGTCCAATCCGTCGGGGAAAGGCGTCCAGCCTCCGTTGAGGTGGGCCCGATGCAGTGGGACGTTCCATCGCAGCTCGCCGGCGTCGTGGTCACCCGGCAGCCACTGGGCACCGCTCTCCTCAGCCGGCATGTCCTGCGGGCCCGCGAGTGCCCCGAGTTCCTCGGAAACCTGCTCCGCCGTCGCCCGCACGGTCTCCCCGCAACCGGTCTCGGCCCCTGCTCTCAGTACGACGGTCGCAAGCCGCCGCGCCGCCGCCCCACCGCGATGCGGCCCGGGACATCTGTCGGTGAAGGTGAAGACCTTGCCACGACGCCGGACCAGCGCGGCCAGCAGCTCCCGCGTGCGTTCATCCACCTCGAAGCCCAGGGCGTCGGGCACCAGCCCCACCCGCACCACGTACTGCACGACGTTGGCCGCCCTCTCGTCGCGGCAGACGACCCTGACGTTCGACTGGTCCTCGCCCAGGTCGAAGACGGCTCGGCACGCTGCCTGCACCCAGGCGTCGTGCACGTTGGCGGCCCGGTCGATACCCGTACCCAACTCGCCGTACCGAGTGACCCAGCCGAAGCCGAACCGGCCGCCGTGGAAGCGGACATCGACGACGCCGACCACGCGTGAGGCGTCCGCCGGCATCTGCTTGACCAGATCGGGGCAGAGGAAGGCGGCAGCGGAATGCCCACACACCGCGTCCTCCGCTGACGGCACTTCGACAGGCTGCTGACCGGTGTCGGCTTCTTCCGGTACGCCGGTGACAGTGACCGTCAGGCTGTCCCGCACCTTATCGGCTACCGCCGGCACGCAATCGGCGCAGGATCCAGCACGGCGGGCCCTCGGGCAGGTTGCGTAGTGCTCCGCGCAGGCGTCCGCGACCGCCGTGGCAAGCGCGGGATTCGAGAGCCGAACGAGGTCGAGTGTCTCGGCCAGACAGCTGGTCCGCAGCGACCGCAGCCGCTCGCCGCGATGCAGCTCCACGGCTCGCGCCCGCAGGCCATCGAGGATCAGCTTCGCTTCCAGGCATCGGGCGTGCCCCTGCGCGTAGGCGCCGTCGGCCCGATTCAGCCGTGTCCGCAGTTCCTGGCTCGCCGTACGTCTCAGCTTCTCTGCCGCGGAGTCGCGGCTACGCTCAAGCTCGGCGAGGATCTCCTCGGCCCCGGTCGCCCAGCGTTCCGCCAGTGCCTTATGTGCCAACGCCCTGTCGTGGTGCTGCCGGCCGGCGTCACGCAGGGCTTCCTGAATGAACGTCTCGTCGCCGAGCTGCTGGAAACGTTGGACGTCGATGGGAGGCAGCGGCTCGTTGCCTCCCTCGTGCTGGGCCAGCCAGCCCCACACATCCGAGGTCGGTAAATCGAGCGCGTCGGCACGTAGGCCGCGTCGCTTCAGGACTTGAAGGAGCCCGTCGTGCAGGGCCCCGCCCGCGACAGCGCGCGTGACCGCCACGTCCAGCTTCTCCGGCGAAACGCGTGCCGGGTCGTCCATCGTGGCTCGCTGCTGGGAGACGGCGACGGCCTCGCATGCCGCCCTCCGAGCCAGCGCCAGCTTGTCCCGAACAGCAGGCGGAAACTGGGCCTGGCTCGTGTTTCCGGTGATTTCCGCGAAGCGGGCCTCCGCGTCAGCTCTCAGCTCGGCGTAGCGCAGTGCCGCTGCCGAGGTTGCCTTTTCGGCGTGACGCAGTGTCGCGGCGTCGGACGACGACAGTTGCTGTCCCTCAGCGACGGCACGGTGCAGGGCGGCGAGCCAGACCATGTCCCGGGGCAACGGGCTGGAGGGCTCATCCGGCTGACGTTGCACAGGTGTGGACCGTGCCGCTCTCCTGGCACCTCGTGCTCGGGCGGATCCAGCCCGGCCGGCACCCGGTGCCGCGCCATCCGCGTAGCAGTCGTGGCAGACGAGTTGCTCCCAGTTTCCCGCTGTCGTCGCCAAGCGGTTGGACGTGTGCATGCGCCCGCACCTGACACATCGGAAGGTCGTAGGACCATTGAGGACGTATTTCTGCAGCTCACCCACAGCGGGATGGATCTTCTTGATCTGGATCCCCGGGGGAACCTGTGACGCCATCGTGCCTCCCCAGCCAGTTCGGCCGCAATTATTCTCTACCCCAAGGGCGCGCACTCTGACCCTGGCTGCCGCTTGATGTCATCGGCGGCGGGGGACTCATGAACATCCACATCTACGACTTGCGCATCTACAACCTGGGTTTTCGGCTTCGCCAGTTCCGAGCCAGACAGGTGCTCCTTCAGCCTCTTGGACATGGGGAGGAAGGTCGCAAGAGTTAGCCCGCCTGACACGACCGCCCCGACGAGGGGGATCGCCTTTGAGACAGTCTGTGCGAAAGTCTGCTTGGTCATCTGCACGCCAAGATAGCTTGCCACCTTTTTGACCACTGGGTAGATGACGCCCTTGGTGAGTGCCTTCTGTGGCAGTTTCTTGACAACTTGCTTGGAGATCTCACCCGAGATTTTACCCACGGCAGCGTTGGCCGACTGGGTTCCGAACATCACGCCCACGAAGAGAATGAGCATCCCTTTGGTCGCGTCGTCGAGCTCGTCGCTGTCGGCCGAGAAAAGGTCCGGCCAACTATAGAGGTAGGCAAGTTTTTGTGCGATTCGGAGCATGTGGCCGAAGTATTGGGCCAGGTCGGCGGGCACAGTGGCGGGCAGGAACAGCAAACCGGGCATCCCCGCAGCGGCAGAGAGAGCGCTGGCCTTGGCAGTCTCGTAATAGATGGAATCATCTGCCGCCTTATCGAGAACTTCGAGAGGGATTCCCGCTGCTGCGGGGGTCTCTTCGATTGCTCGGCGAATTTCGTCCTCGGAACAGTACTTCATCAAGGCACTCTTGAGATATTCAGCCCTGCTGATGCGCACGCCCGGAAGACTTGCTGCGCTCACCAGCACTGCCGAGAAGCGCGCCTCCGGGTCCTCGATCGCTTGGCTCGTGGCCATAGCATGACCTCCCCATCTGATCTCTGTAGAACCGTCGCCGAGGAACCCCCGGACGTGAATCCGCCACCTATGCCTTGGCTTTACGACCGCGGGTGGCCTTCGGTGGGCGCCAGGACGTCAGCGCCTCGTCGGTGAGGTGCAGGCGGTTGGTGGTCTCGGCGAGAAAGCCGGCGTAGATGTCCGCCGGCGAGGCACCCCACTCCGGGTCGAATTCGCCGTGCCACTGGCGTACCCAGGGGAGGATCTCGCGCAGCCCCGCGACCAGCGGCGACAGCCGGTCGGCGGCCCAGCCGTCCTCCTGCTCGCGGGCCACGATCAGGGTGGCCAGGGCCTGGGCCTGCTCGCGGTGGTCCCAACCGGCCCAGCCGACCAGCAGCGACGGGTCACCGTCGCGGCTGGCTCCCGGGTACGAGACGAACCGCTCCTTGGGCACGTCGAGCTTGCCCCGGTGCTTCCAGTAGCTGCCCTTGAGGAAGTCCGCCGAGGTGTACTTCGGCGGCACCGGGATCTGCTTGCGGAACTCCCGCTTCGCCGCCTCGTCGGGCAGCGCGTCCTCCTGCCGCTGCAGGTCCCACACGTGCTCCCAGTCGGCGCGCTTGGCCAGCCCGGAGTCCTTGTAGCGCAGTGCGGCCAGGTGTGGCACGTGCTCGTCGGCGACAAGATCGGCGATCACCTTGCCGAGATCCTGGCCGGGCGCGTACAGGTTGGCGACGTTGAGCACGTCGTCGTCCCGGCGCAACTCGTCGGCGAGCTGGGCGGTGGTCAGCGGACGCGGCTGCTCCAGCCCGTCGACGTGGTGGTACCACAGCTCACGCGCCTCGCACCGGTCGAGCAGCCAGTCGCGCAGCGCCTTGCGCCGCATCGCGTCCCAGCCCTCGGTGGCCCAGCGGCGCTTGCACTCCGGCCGCTCGATCAGCCCGATGTTGCGGTTGCTCTCGATCACCGCGATCCGCCGCTGCACGACCGCCTTGTACTCGTCGGACCAGTACGCCGGCAGCTCCGTGATGGGCGTCGACCCATGCCGGGTAAACCACTGCGTCTCCAGGCCCTCGTCGCGCATCTTGCGGGCGAGCACGATCTCGAACGCCCGCTGCCCGAGCTGCAGCATCGGCGGCCGGACGCTCTCCGGGGCGGTCAGATCCTCGTCCAGCAGCCCGTAGAGCGAGTAGACCTGCCAGTCCAACTCCTCCTGCAAGCAGATCATCATCCCCCGGACCGCGTGCCACTCGTAGCTGGCGGCATCCAGCCGGTCGCGGGTCGGCACCCCGGAGCCCGCGACCGCCGCCGGGGTCACGGTGGCGAGCCGCTGCGCCGCGCCGTCGATCTCCCGGCTCAACTCCAGGGGGTACGCCGACGGCAGCGGAAACTCCTGCAGCTTTGTACCAGGGAACTCGTAAAACCGTTCCCATTCCTCGTTGGTGAAGCCGCCAGTACCGGACTGACCACCCTTATTGTGGCTCACCTGCTTTAACCAGAAGCAGGCGAGCGAGCTATTCAAAACGCCTGCCAGCGACGTCTTTTGATCCGCAGTCAACGACGAAAGACGAATGACAGGGGCAGACTCCTTCAACACGCCTTCTAGTTTTTGAACGAAGTGATTATGGGTAGCTACGAGCGGATAGGCAATCAGCGAATCAAGGAGCAACTTGTCTCGATAAATCTCGCGCCACTCATACCACGCGCAGCCGCGATCCCGCATGGAAACGCTGAACTTTTTGCGTTCGTACAGCGCTTCCTTAAGGGGCCACAGGAAGCGCCACACGGCGTCCACCTCCCTCAAGGGAAGAAGTTTCCATTCAACGTCATATGGAGCAATTAGGGAGGCACCTGGCTCCACACCCCAGTCGCGAATTTGTACACCTTCGACACTCGGTACAGCGCTACCCACCTTCCGCAACACAGCCGCTGACGGTCGGACAACATAGGCGGCATCTTCGCCCGTTGTAACCACGCGTCCCAGTTCTGCAACCTCCTTAAGCTGACGGCGACCGCCGGAAACCCGTACAGCCAACTCTGATGCCCCGCCTCCGCTGACGCTCCACGGGTGACGATCAAACTGTGTCCGGGGCGAATCCGCAACGCTTACCCAGCGACTTTGAGAACCGGGACAATCCGCCTGCTCGACAATTGCTCGCCAAACTTGGCCATATGCCGGATTCTCCGGCTCCTTGGGCTCGGCACGCACTCCCAAAACCGTACGGATGGTGTCTTGACGATTGCGATCACGTCGACGGCCAATGAGAATGACGGTAGGCGTGCCATGACCAGGGATGTGAGCACCAGACGTGTCAATGATATGAGTTAGATCAACCTTACGACTGAAAAAATTCTCAATGAGACGCTTCCCAAATTCACGCTTCATGAAAGAGTTGGAGGTAATTTGTCCGACGATCCCAGCGTTAGATCCATCCGCATCAGCTTGCCTTGCCAGCTCAAAGAACCTCTGCCCGAACGGCGCAGTCAACGCGTATTCGCGATAGCAAGTTTCGTAGGCACCACGGTATAGCTCGTTGAGCCGGCGATCTTTCACTTGAATGTAGGGCGGGTTGCCTACCACGACATGGTACCGGCCTTGCTCGAGAAGGCCTGGATGTTCGTGCACATCCTCTGTGGCGTAGTGGAAGTCGGCAGAATCAGCAGATCCAGCCACAGGAAGGGAGAGCTGACGATTCTTGATCAGAGAGTCGCCTACGGCGAGCTCCACGGATAGGACATAGCTGGCGGCATCAGCGAGAACTTTGACGCCGCAGGCATTTAGAGCCGCAACGATCAGGCGGAAGCGGGCGATGGCTATGGCGAACGGGTTGATGTCGACGCCGTGGACGGCATCGAGGGCGAGCCGTACTCGCTCGTGGGGATCGCGGTTGGGGGCGTGTCGCTCCCACTCCTTGAGGAGGCGGTGGAAGGCGCCGAGGACGAAGTGGCCCGAGCCGCAGGTCGGGTCGATCATCTTGACCACGTCGTGGCCGAACTCTTCGATTGCCGGGGTGAGGGTCAGGTCGAGGATGAACTCCTCGACGAACTCCGGCGTCTGAAGCAGGGCGTAGGTCTTTCGGGCCGCCTCGGAGAGGTCCTGGTAGAGGTCGCCGAGGAAGCGGGTGTCCCACCCCGGGTCGGTGAAGTCGTGCGTCAGGCCGCCGGTCTCGCCGCGTCGACGCCAGAAGGCGATGAGGTTTTTCGCCTCGTCGTGCGAGAGCGGAATCTGGTATAGCGGGTTGTGCCGCTTGTCGAACAGCGACTTGCCGGCCTGGGTGCTGGCGATGGCGTCGAAGCTCTGGTGCAGCCAGTCGCGCAGCGTCTTGTCGGGCTGCTCGCGGAAGAACTGCGCCTCAGCCTCCTCAGCCAGCACCAGCCGGTCCCCCGGTCCCGCGAGGTAGGGGTCTGGCAGCAGGCCGTTGTCTTCGCAGAAGCGTACGAAGACGGTGCCGAGCACCCAGGCGACGGCGACCTGCGTGACGCGCTCGTCGCGCCAGGCCGCCCAGGTGGCGGCGGTACGCCCGACCTTGAAGGCGTGGTCGTACTCGCCACGCAGGCGGAGGCGCACCTCCTCGACCGACTCGGCCTGCTCTCGCAGGTCCTTTTCCAGGTTCTTGACCTGCTTCTGCAGGTCGGACAAGAGCAGCTTCCGGTCGATCACCCGACGACTCTAGCCGTCCCGTCAACGGGACGGGGGTACCCGTTGGGTCCGTTACCGTCGCCGGTCCGCTACCTACGGCTCCCGCATCCAGGTCCTCGGGTCGGTGACGAAGATGCCCTTGCCCTGGTGCCGCCGAATGACGCGCAGTGCTTCGAGCCGCACGTAGACCATCTGGATGGTGGACGTGCGGCTCGGTAGTCCGTCGCCATTTGGGCGATCGGCGGCAGCTTGTCCTCGGGCTTGAGCCTCTTGGCCTTGACACCGGCGATGATGTCGTCGGCGATGCGGATGTAGTCGGGTGTTGTAGGCATGGCGCTCCTTGCGTGGCTCGCCAATTCGATCACGAACCGCCTACGAACGACAACAACCAGTGGTTGACATACACGAGTAAGTCGTTAGTGTGGGCGACGGGCCGCTCCTCGCGTGGCAACGAGTTCGGCTCATCCCCTGGTCGGGGCGGGTGTTCGTGCCCGTCCCGGCCCTGTCCGGCTGCTCTGCTGTCGTACCGCCGAATCGGGCTGCGGCGGCCGAGCGGGCGGGTCGTCCGCGGCCCCCTCGCGGACGACCCGCCCTTCCAGACCCCACCGCGCGGAGCCTGCGCTCCCGCCTGCCCTGGAGAGAGGAACGTCGTGGCCCAGGTGTACCGAGGTGCTCAGCCCCATCCCGCCGGCTACCCGGGCCGGTTGACGCCGCACGAGGTGCGGACCCGCGAGTTCGCCGCGCGCCGGCGTGGCGTCGACCCCGTGGAGGTACGCGAGTTCCAGGCCCGGGTCTCCGACGAGCTGGCCATGCTCAACGAGACGGTACGGCTGCTCACCCAGGAGAACGACCGGATCAGGCGGGCGCTGCGCGACTGGCAGACCATGCACGCCCGGGAGTGCCGGCCTCCGGAGGAGCACCACCGCAACTCCGGTCACTGGTGACCGCGCGCCCCTCCCCCGGCGACCTGCTGATCGTCGACGGCCGCGCGTCGGTGCAGTTCGCCGGGGAGCGCGCCCTGACCTTCCGCGTCGTCTCGGTCTGCGGCCAACCGACGTACGCCGGCTGGATCTGGCTGACCGGCTACGTCCTGAACCGGCGCGGCGAGGCGACCGCCAAGCGCGAAATCTACGTCCAGCTTGCCGGCCTCCGCCCTGCTCGCGCTCCTGACACCACGGCCCGCCGCGCCCCGCACTCCCGCCGCGCCTCGTCCTATGCTCGGCGACCTGATCAGGGCAGCGCCGCGACTGGCGACCGCTCGGGGCTGCGTGCTGGGGCTGATGCTGGGTGACGCCATCGGCGCGACGGCTGGCACGGTGCCGGCGAGCGGGCCGTTGCGCGCAACGAGCGCTGGCCGACTCGCCCGCTTCACGGTAGAAGGTCTGATCCGCGCTCACGTGCGCGGCATGTACAAGGGGCTGACCGGCGACGGTGGCCGGCGCTCTCCTGGGCGCCACGCACGGCCCGGCTGCCCTGCCCGTCGACTGGCTGTCCCGGCTGGAACTGGCCTGGGTCGCCGACACCCGGGCTCCACGGCAGGGTCAGGCCGGCGGTGACGAAGTCGAGGTACTGGGGCACTCCTTCGGCGAACCAGCTCAGACGGGGCAGATCGCGGATCGAATCTGCGTCGGCTCCTCGCGCTGCACCGACTCCGGTGGACGACCGTATCGTCGGGTCATGGCGAAACTCGATGTGGTAGTACGCGGCCTGCTGCATGACATCGGCGTGGCCTTGCATCCACGGGGCTTTCGTAGCTCCGGTGCGGTGTGGCGGCTGATCACGCCCGAAGGTGTCGCCGTTATTCGCAAACAGCCGTCGCAGTGGTCACGGCCCACCGCGAAAATGTTCTACATCGATACCGCAGTGGCCCCGAAGGAGTGGTGGGAGTGGATGGCGTGGAGGACCGGGCAGACCCAGCCGATGAACATGGCGAGCGAGATCTACAGCATCGGCCTCATGGAACCCCGGGTGCCGTGCCCCCACCCGACCGACAGTGACCGCGAGCGCTGGCAGGTGACAGCCGACACCGATGTGGATCGGCTGCACGCCGATCTCCTCACTGGCGTGACGCGGGCGGCGGATCGGCTGGTCGAACTGCTGCAGCCAGGCCGCTACCTGGCCGAGCTGAGCGCATTGCCCAACAAGCAGATCGGCCATTGGCCACCACTGGTCATCCTGCTCTCCGGGCGAGGACCGTCGCCGGAACTGGATGCTGCCTGCGCCGGATTACGCGCGGCTTTCGCCGAGCGGCCCCGGGCGGCCGAATACGTCGACGAACTCATCGGCTGGGCGCATGCCCGCGCGTCGCGCTGAGCGCTGGGGCGCGCTCCAAGGTGGGACGGGTCCACAGCCGCGGCAGGGCCCCTGGTCTTTCTGTGGACACCGATGGGGTGAGCCAGCGCCCACGATACGGCCGCCAAAGAGTAGGTGACCCCCTCGGTCGTCAGACGGTCGACACGCTGCGGTGGGCGTTGACGACCCAGGCGTCCGGTAGGGCGATCCACTCGTTGTCGCCCACCCGCACCACCGCACCGTCCAGTTTGGGCAGCAGCGCCGGGTCCTCCATCGGGCAGAGCAGCCACACGTCGCCCACCCCGGTCCGCGCCGCGTCGGCCAGCTCGTGGAGCCGGTCCACCGCCCGGTAGCGCGCCAGCACCGCCGCGTCGTGCAGCAGCACCGGCCCCTCACCGGCCCGCAACTCCGCGCGCAGCTCGGGCACGGCGAGCTGCCACGCCTGTTCGGCGTACTCGCCCAGCTTGATCGCCGGCCGGGAGCCGGGCTCCGCGATGTCGGCCCTCAGCACCGTCTCCCAGGTCGGCTTCGGACGCGCGTCGACCAGGGCGTGCAGGTGGTCCAGGAAACGGGCCGCCACGTTCACCGGCCGGGCGTCGAAGCGCCGGATGAGTTCCTCGCGGGCCGGGGCGTACCGGTTGAGGCGTACCGTCAGGGCCCGGAACCCACCGGCCGACCTGGCGCCCGTCAGGCGCTCCTCGGCCCGCATCGCCGCCGCCAGCTCCGGCGACTCCGCCGTCCACCGGCTCGGCGCGGCCGTAGCCGACGGACGACGCTGCACGTACGACATCGAGGACGACGCGTTGCGGGGTGGCGGCGGGACGTACCGGTCGCGGTCCCAGCGCAGCTCGAAACCGGCCTCGGCCAGTAGCCGGTCCAGCTTCGGGTGCGGCGGCAGCGGGTCCAGCTCGGGGAACCGCGCGGCCACCCGGTCGGCGACCTGCGTGGGGGTCAGGCCGCGCCGCTTGTCGGGCCCGGCCGCCGGGGGCACCACACCGGCCTGGGCCAGCCGCAGCGCCCGCACCGGGTCGAGGTCGCGAGGATAGAGCTCCAGCCGCGCGGTCGCGGCGGCCCGCTCCGAGGCCACCGCCGCGAGCAGCACCCGTCGCCGCTCGTCGATCGCGTCGGCCGCCCCGCCGGGCGCGGTCACGGCCGCGAGGGTACGCAGCACCGTCGCCGGGCTGGGCAGCACCTCGCTGGCGGCGAGCCGGTCGGCGGCCTTGCCGAGCGCGTCGGCGTAGTCGAGCAGGGCCGGCGCGGCCGGGGTGTCGGGGCCGTCGTCCTCGCCCGCCTCCAGGGCCACCAGCAGTCGCTCGCCGTGGCGGCGCAGCAGCAGGCGCGGCTCGTCGGCGAGGGCGTCGACCTCCACGGCGGCCCGCACCGCGGCGAGCGCCACCGCCCGGCGCAGCGCGTCGCCCGTACGCACCGAGCCCCGGCTGCCGAGCAGCGCCGTGGCCAGCTCGCCGACGCCCATCACCCGGCCGCCGTCGCGCAACAGCTCGATGATCTGCGTACGCACGCTGCCGACCACGGGGATGTGGTGCCAGCGTTTGCGCTGCTTGCCGAGGATCTGCGCGATGCGGGCGGAGCTCACGCCCAGCGCGGTGGCGACCTGCGGCTGTTGCGGCCAGGGCGGCAGCGCCGGCAGCGTGCCGGAGGAGTCGGGCAGGTGCAGCAGCAGCCGCGTGCCCTCGATCTCGGTGTCGTTGCGGCCGTTCTTCGCCGGCAGCAGCAGCGTGGCGATCGCGTCCACGCCGACGCGTACCAGATCGGCGTCGCCATGCCCGGCGTCGGTCTCGGTGGCTGCCTCGGCGGTGGCCGCCCTGCGGGCGGCGGGGGTGGTGGGGATGGTCTCCCGCTCCCCCAGCCGGCCGCGCCACTCCTTGACCCGGCGCTGCAGCTCCTTGCGGGTCCGCGCGCCGAGGCCGGGCAGGGTGGCGAGCTTGTTCGCCACGGTGAGCAACTCGCCGACGGTGGTGGCCTCCAGCCGGTGGGCGGCGGAGACGGCCCGCGGGGTGAGGCCGGCAGCCTCCAGCGCGGTGGCCCGGGTCGCCCTGGTCGCGGCCTCGTCGCGGGCCGCCTCGGCGGCCTGCTCGTCCGGCTCGTCGGCCTCGATCTCCGGGTGGTCGGTGCCGACCGGAGCGCTCGCGTCGGAGCGTCGGAACACCTGGTGCCAGGCGTCGCGCATGTCCTTCAGCGAGGTGAACCGCTGCCGGTGGTCGCGGTGCAGCGCCTGCCGGAAGAAGTCGACCAGATCGTCGCGGAT
Source organism: Micromonospora sp. CPCC 205561 (assembly GCF_036906775.1). Lineage (NCBI taxonomy): Bacteria > Bacillati > Actinomycetota > Actinomycetes > Micromonosporales > Micromonosporaceae > Micromonospora > Micromonospora sp. CPCC 205561. The sequence goes on from NZ_JBAKHV010000050.1 coordinate 39,251, forward strand.
CGCCGGGTCGAACGCCTCCACGGCCAGCACCGGCGGGCCCTCGGTGAGCTGCGGCTCCGTGCCGCCGTCGCCCCAGACCGGCAGCTCGCCGGAGGCCATCTCGTGCAGGGTGACCGCGAGGGCGTACCACTCGGCGTGCTTGTCGTAGACCTGCCGGTTGGCGGTGCCGAGGAACGGGTCCAGGTAGCGGGGGGTGCCGGCGGCGGTCTCCTTGACCGAGACGCCGGCCAGGGAGAAGTCGAACAGCACCAGTTGGCGGGTGCGGTTGGGGCGGATCCGGATGGCGATGTTGTCGGGCTTGATGTCGCGGTGGTAGACGCCCTCGCCCTCCAGGTAGTCGAGCGCGCCGAAGAGGTAGTGGCTGTAGGTCTCCAACTCGTCGACGGTCAACCGGCCGTCGTCGCGCAGCTTACGTGCCAGCGTCAGCTCACCCGCGTGCTCCAGCACCACGACGGTGCGGGTGCCGAGTTGCAGGGGCTCGGGCCGGGCCAGCCGGATCACCCGGGAGTCGGTGAGCGGGCCGAGCACCCGGGCCTCGTGCGCCAGCCGGGCGCCCTTCTCGTCTGAGAGGCCGACCTTGAGCACCTCGTCCTTGCCGGTGCGCTCGTTGTGCGCCAGGAACGCCCGGCACGTCGAGCCCGTGCCGAGGCTCTTCCTGATCGTCCACTCGCTGACCCGGTCCCCGCCGCGCGCCTCCAGCGGGTCGACCTGCTCCGGCTCCGGTTCCTCCGGGTGCACCGAGCCGGGCGGCGGGGCGGTCAGCTCGTCCTCGACCTCCTGCAGCATCTCGACGAACTCGGCGACGGTGGTGAGTCGCTGCGTCGGCACCGGGGCGGTGGCCGCCTGGATCAGCTCGTCGGCGAAGAGGCTGATTCCGTCGGCCACGGCGGTGGCGCGCAGCCCGTTGTCGCGGGCCAGCCGGGAAAGCAGCTCGGGGCGCTTCGCCGCTGGCGGCTCCCCGGTCAGGATCAGGTACGCGAGCGCGCCCAGCCCGAAGACGTCCATCGCCACCGCGTCGGGCTTCGGGGCGGTCAGCTCCGGCGCGAGGTACGCCTCGGCGGAGTGCTCGATGTGCGAGGCGGCGTGCGAGGAGTGGGTCACCGGGTCACCGCTGCTGCCGCCGGCGGTGTCGGCACCCCGGGTGGCCGCCTGCCAGTCGCTGACCTGCAACTGCGGCACCAGCCAGGCCTCGTCCTCGCTGCCGCCCCGACGCCGCCGACCCGGGCTGACCAGCACGCTGCGGGCCGACAGGGCGCGATGGTGCAGCCGCCGGCGGTGAGCATAGGCCACCGTCTCGGCGAGCTGACGGATCATGGCGAGCCGGCTCAGCGCGTCGAGGCGGTCGCCGTACTGGGCCATGTAGTGGTCCAGCCGGATGGAGCGGTGGTCGTAGCGGAAGATCAGCGCGGGCCCGGCCTCGTGCGACTCCATCGAGTCGACCCGCACGATGCCCGGGTGGTTGATGCCGTGCAGCACGGTCATCTCGCGCTTGGCGGCGCGTTCGATGCTGGCCCGCTCGGACTGCACCGCGTTGCGCTCGACCAGATAGATCCGGATCCGCCGGTGCTCCCGCTCCAGCTCCCGGTGCCGGGCATGGTGGTCCTGCCACGTTGGCCCGAGGTCGAACGGGCGGGTGTCGAGCTCCCACGCCCCGATCTGGTAGTGCTTGCGGCTGCGGGCGATGCCGACGGCCTTGAGCAGTTCCGGCAGTGCTGCGGACATCTCCTTGGTGACCCGCTGCCGCTCGTCCTGTGGCGGGCGCCGCAGCAGCGAGCCGATCGTCGGCAGGGGGCCCGGCTGATGGCCGGGTGCGGGCTCGGGACCGTGGATGCCGTGCAGGTGGTGCTCGGCGAGGTTGACGATCAGGCCCGGCTTGGACAGGAAGACCGCCGCCTGCACGAACGGGATCCTGAGCGGCGGACCCTTACGCTGACTCGCCGCCACCTGGAGCAGAGACTTGATCTTCTTGGCCTTGGCGTCGGCGAGGTGCAGCGGGTTGTCGAACGTACGGGTGCCGCTGGGGCCGCGCAGGATCCAGTTGGAGCCGCTGGAGGTGAGCTGGCCGTTGAGGCTTTTGATCTCGATGAGGTAGAGCCCGCCCGGGCCCGCCACCAACAGATCGACCTCGTAGGGGTGGCCGGTCTGCGCGGTGAACGTGAAGTTCGACCAGGCACGGTACGGCTCGGTGTCGGGCAGCAGCGCCTGGACGTGCGCCAGCGCCTCCCGCTCGTGCGCGAACTGCGACGGCGTAATCGTCGTCCACCGGCCCTCCTGCATGCCGACGATCCTAGGGGCAGGTCAGCAGGTGGCGGTGACCGCCGTTCCGGTGGTCGCCACGGCGCCGTTCCGCCCGCCGGCCCCTACCCGCAGGAGTCGCAGTCACCGTTCCTGGGGAGCTGGACGAAGCAGGTGGGGCACACCGGCCGGCGGGGCTCGGGGGCCTGATCGCGTCGGCGTTTCAGGGTCTCCCGTAGCTTCGGCGCCAGCGCAGGTACGCCGCCACCCACCGGCAGAGCCGCCCCGAAGTGGCGGTAGCAGGCCAGCCGGGCCTGGGCGGCATGCTCCTCCCGGGCGATCTCGTCCGCCGGCTGTGGTTCCCCGGTGATCCGGAGGACCTCGTCGTATCCGGGGCCGACCATCCCGTCGTCGGCCCGCACGACCAGCGCGCTAAGCGGCGGATCACCCCGGCGGCGGGCCTCGCAAATGACCCGGTTGAGGACGTTGCCGATCCAGTTCTGCAGCAGGGCGGTCGTCCGAATGCCCGTGGCGGCTTGGAATCTGTCTCTCAGTTCGCCATAGGTGATGACCGCGTGGTAGCCCCGGGCCACCTCGACCAGGATGTCGTACGCGTGCTCGGCCCAGATGTCCCAGGCCTCCTGCGCGCTGATCTGGTCGCCGTTTTCCCGCCAGTACCCACGCTGTCGCAGCACGCTTCCTCCTACGCGGACGGTGCGGCCAGCTCCGCAGGGAGAGCGTAGGTGCAGAGGCACGATCCGGATGTCCCTGCCCTGTGAGCCACGTCCCGGCGCAGCGGCGGGCGCTCCCGGCCTCCGCCGGCGGGCGCCCCCGCCCCACCATGGCCCCGCAGCACCGGCTCCTATGCTTCACGGCGTGACCGCGGTGACGGCGGAGCAGCTCGCGACCGCTCGGGGCTGCGTGCTCGGGCTGATGCTCGGTGACGCCATCGGCGCGACAGGCGGCACGGTGCCCGCGGCCGGGTCGCGGGCGGCGACCAGCGCCGGGCAGCTCGCCTGCTTCACCGTCGACGGCCTGATCCGCGCCCACGTCCGGCAACGGCACCGGGGCGCACGCGCTCACCCGCACCCTGCCGGTCAGCCTCTACCCGTGCGACCCGGCGGAGATGGCCGCCCTCACGCACGCCGGTGACGCTGTCGGTGCCGCCGGGCTGGGTGGTGCGGTGGTCCGTCTCCTCGCCGCGGGACGCCAACTCGTCGAGGCCTTGGAGAGCGTGGCGTCGGACCCGGGAGGCTTCGCCGAGGCGTCGGAGCGGTCCCTGGTTCCGGCGCTGGCCGCGGCCCGGCCGGACGCGCCCTCGACGGGCGAGCTGACCCGCCTCGCTCCCGACCCCAGGGCGGTTTCCGCGCTGGCGGGCGGCGTCTACGCCGTCGCCTGCTTCCCGGGGCGGGAGACGGTACGCGAGGCGCTCCTCTTCGCCGCCTCGGCCGGCGACGGCGGCCACGCCGTGACGGTGGCCGGCGCCCTGCTGGGTACGGCGCACGGGCCGGACGCGCTCCCGGTCGACTGGCTGTCCCGGCTGGAGCTGGCGTGGACGGCCGACACGCTGGCCCGAGACCTCGTCACCGAGCTGCACGACAGCCCGTCGGGAGGCGAGTACTTCCCCCCGACCGATCCCCACTGGAGGACCCGCTACCCCGGCTGACGCCAACAGCGAAGCGCCGCCACCGCTCGCTGCGCCACGGCGCCTGCACCCACGCCAGCGCCTCCCGCTCGTGCGTGAACCGCGACGGCTGAGCCTCCTTCACCGGCCCGCCGTCGGCCAGGGCAACTTTCCAGGTGCGAGGGCTTGACCCTCGAGTCGGTCGAGCCCCGAGCATGTGCCGCGAAGACCCGGCGGACGGCCGACGGGTCCCGACCCCGGGGAGCACAGTGGACAAGAACGACGGCGACGACGTCATGGCGCACATCGGCCGCGCCCTGGAACTGGGTGGAGCTGGCGACCGGAGCGCCGCACGCGTCGCCCTCACCGAACTCTGGGAGCGGGTCGGTGACACCGGGGACGCCCTGCACCGCTGCACCATCGCGCACCACCTGGCCGACCTTCAGGAATCGGTCGCGGACGAGGTGGCGTGGGACCGGCGCGCGCTGGCCGCCGTCGCCGACCTCAGCGACGAACGCGTCCAGCGGCAGCACGGGTCGTTGCGGGTCCGCGCCCTGCTGCCCTCCCTGCACCTCAACCTCGCCGACGGGTACCGCCGGGTCGGCGACGTCGCTTGTGCCCGGGAGCACCTGGCGCTCGCGACCCCCCTCGCTGTCGAGTTGCCGGACGACGCGTACGGCACGATGATCCGCGACGCGATCACACGGGTGGCCGCCCTTCTCGACGCCGGGTCCCGGGAACCCCTCGCCGCAGCGTGACACCCCGTCGTCAGGGACCCGTCAGCTGGGGACGTCGCGGCGGCGGAAGCCGGTCAGGCCGGCCGCCAGCAGTGCCGCCGCCACCGCCGTCAGCACGACCAGCGGCAGCGCCGCCGGGTCGACCGCCGGCACCGACGGCACGTGGGTGTAGGGCGACAGGTTCAGCGCCGCCTGCGGCAGGTCGAGCACCGCGCCCAGCTGCCCGAGCAGCAGGAACGCGATCAGTGCCGCCCAGGACAGCGCCACCGACCAGCGCGGCAGCAGCCCGAACAGCGCCGCCACCACCCCGGCCACCACCAGCAGGGCCGGCAGCCGCAGCAGCGCCGCCCCGCCCAGCTCGACGGCCCGGCCGAGGGGGTCGCCGGCGACCAGGCCGTAGCCGAGCCCGGTGGCGAGCCCGCCCAGCAGCACCAGGGCGAACGCGCCGAGCGTCGCGGCGGCCAGCTGGGTGGCGAACCAGCGGGTGCGGCCGACCGCCGTGGCGAGCACCGCCTCCAGCAGCCCGTCGGTCTCGTCGCCGCGCGTGCGCAGCAGCGCCTGCACGACGTACGCCCCGATCGCCAGGGCGAAGAGCCCCAGCATCGCCGCCAGGTACGCGTCGATCAGCCGGGTGCCGCCGCCCATCGCGCTGATCGCCTCGGCGGCGGCCGGGTTCTCCTCGATCATGGCGTTGAACTCGTCACCGGCGATACCCATCGAGAACCCGAGCACCGCCACCCCGACCGCCCAGCCGAGCAGGGCGCCGCGCTGCAACCGCCAGGCCAGCCCGGCGGGGCTGAGCAGGCCGGGTGCCGCCGCGGCCGGTCCGCGCCGGGGCGCGACGAGCCCGGCGCCGATGTCCCGCCGCTCGGCGAGCGCGTAGGCCGACGCCACCGCGGCGACCAGCAGCGCGACGGGCAGCGCCAGCACCCACCAGCGTTCGCCGCCGAAGGCACGCACCTGGTTGCCCCAGCCCAGCGGGGAGAGCCAGGACGGCCAGGCGCTGACCACCCGCAGGCCGCCGTCGGTCTGCTCGCCGAGCACGTCGCCGGCGGCGCGCAGCAGGAAGGCGATCCCGACGGCGGCGGCGGCGAGCGCGTTGGCGCCACGGGAGGTGACCGAGAGCTGGGCGGTGACGGCGGCTACTCCGGTGAACGCCACGCCGACGCCGCCGACGGCGGCGGCCGCGGCGACGGACCCGGCCGGGGGCAGGCCGGCGCCGGCCAGGGCGGCGGCGAGCAGGGCGGCGGCGGCCACGTTCGCCGCGACGACCACCAGCAGCGCGGCGGTGAGCAACGCGTACCGGCCGACGACGGAGGCGCCGAGCAGCTCCGCCCGGCCGGTCTCCTCGTTCTGCCGGGTGTGCCGGACCACCGCGAAGGTGCTCAGCAGGGCGGCGAGCAGGGCCAGCGTGACGTACGACTCGGCGACCACCACCGCGCCCAGGTCGGTGCCGACGACGGGCCCGTTGAACGCCCGGGCGACCAGGCTGGAGGCCGAGGTGCTGGCGTAGCCGACCCGGGCCGCCTCGTCGGGGTAGAACCCCTTGACGCTGCCGGCGAGGGCGTAGCCGAGCAGGGGCGTGCCGAGCACCCAGACGGCGAGCCGGATCCGGTCGCGGCGCAGCACGAGCCGGGCGAGCCGCCCGGTGCCGGTGAAGGCGCTCACCGGGCACCCGCCCGCCGGTCGGTGCCCGCGTGGCGCCCGTCGGCGGCGCGCCCGTCGCCGTAGTGGCGCAGGAACAGCTCCTCCAGGGTGGGCGGGGCGCTGGTCAGGGCGCGCACGCCGAAGCGGACGAGGTGCCCGAGCAGCTCGTCGAGGTGGGCGGGCTCGACCTCCAGGTGGGTGCGCCCGTCGATCTCGCGGACCTCGTGCACGCCGGGCAGCGCCGCCAGCCCGGTCATCGGCCGCGCGGTCTCGACGGTGACCGCCGTACGGGTGAGGTGGCGCAGTTCGGCGAGGCTGCCGGACTCGACGGTGCGGCCCTCGCGGATGATGCTGACCCGGCCGCAGAGCGCCTCGACCTCGGCGAGCACGTGGCTGGAGAGCAACACCGTGGCGCCGTCGCGGGTGAGCTGCCGCACCTCGTCCTGGAACACCGCCTCCATCAACGGGTCGAGCCCGGAGGTCGGCTCGTCGAGCACGTAGAGCTCGACGTCCGAGGCGAAGGCCGCGACGATGGCGACCTTCTGCCGGTTGCCCTTGGAGTAGGTGCGGCAGGTGCGCGTCGGGTCGAGGTCGAAGCGCTCCAGCAGGTCGTCGCGGCGGCGCCGGTCCAGGCCGCCGCGCAGCTCGCCGAAGAGGTCGATGGCCTCGCCGCCGGTGAGGTTCGGCCAGAGGTTCACGTCGCCCGGCACGTACGCCAGTCGACGGTGCAGGGCCACCGCGTCGCGCCAGGGGTCGGCGTCGAAGAGGCGTACGTCGCCCGCGTCGCGGCGCAGCAGGCCGAGCAGGACCCGGATGGTGGTGGACTTGCCGGAGCCGTTGGGGCCGAGGAAGCCGTGCACCTCCCCCGCCCCGACCCGCAGGTCGAGCCCGTCGAGTGCGCGGACGCTGCCGAACGTCTTGACCAGGTTCTCGATGGAGATGACGGGCATGACCCCTCCTGCCGCTGGCGGTGCCGACGACGCCACTGTACTGACCGACGGTCAGTCCGATCAACGGTGACGCCGCGCACCGGTCAGTCGCGGCTAGGCTTGCCGCCATGACCGCGGAGGTGCCCGACGACACGCGTACCCGGATCCTGCGCGCGGCGCTCGACCTCTTCGCCGAGCACGGCTACCAGCGCACCTCGCTGCGCCAGATCGCCGAGCGGCTGCGGCTGACCAAGGCGGCGATCCTCTACCACTTCCCCGCCAAGGAGCACCTGCTCGTCGCCCTGGTCGAGCCGCTGGTGGCCGACCTGGAGGCGCTGCTCGACGCGGCGGCGGCGGGGCCGGCCGAGCGGGCCCGCTGGACGGTGCTGGAGGGCTGGGTGGAGACCGTGCTGACCCACCGCCGCCCGCTCGGAATGCTCTTCCACGACATCGCGCTCATCACCCGGGGCGACGCCTACCACCGCCTGATGCGCATCGCGATGCGGGCCAACGAGCTGATCGCCGGGCCGGACGCCGGGCGCCGGGAGCGGGTCCGGGCGGTGCAGGCGGTCGCGACGTGCAGCGACCCCGTGGTCTTCTTCGCCGACGTGCCGGACGAGGTGCTGCGCGCCGACATGCTCGACGGCGTACGCCGGCTGCTGGGCGACCCGCCGGCCGGGTACGGGCGGGAGCCGGCGGGGGGCGCGGCCGGGGCCGGGGAGCCGGCGGCGGGCGGCGCGGGGCGGGTGCGGCGGC
>NZ_JBAKHV010000051.1:0-46715 GCF_036906775.1 Micromonospora sp. CPCC 205561
GCCGGCTCGCCGCCGGCCGGCTCGCCGCCGGCCGGCTCGCCGCCGGCCGGCTCGCCGCCGGCCGGCTCGCCGCCGGTGGGCGGACGGTGCGCGAGGCGTGGTGGTGACGTCACCGCGTCACGCTCCGGCCGGCACCCGGGCGTCGGTCACGCCGGGTGCCGGCCCGAGAGCCGGAAAGGCGGGCGTCCGGTGGTGGACGGATCAGCAGTCGCGCAGCTCGGGCGACTGGTTGAGCAGCTGACCCCGTACGGACACGAAGCGCCGGTAGGAATCGGAGCCGACCGCGGCGAGGCGGAAGGCGGCCACCCGGTGGCAGTTCTGGAACGCCAGCTTCACGCCGAAGTGCCGTTCGAGGCCGCCTCGGATCGCGTCGCTGGCCAGCGCCCGGAGCAGCTGTCCCCGCTCGGCCTCGGTGGCCGGAGGGATCGCGTTGTCGGCGAAGTCGTCGGTCGAGGCGTTCACCTCGGCGGCGACGCGGCTGACGGTCTGCCAGGCGTACGGCAGGGATTCGCGGACGCACGCGATGAAGTCCGCGTCGTCGACGGGCCCGCGTTCGGCGGCTTCGAGCAGGGCGGACGGGACGGTGAGAGACATGGTCCTCCTTACAGACAACGATCACGATTTTCATTTCGTAGCAGAGAGTGAGCACATCATGCCGCCCGGTGTCTCGTCAACGGTGCGGGAACGGAATCCCTCTCCCTGGGGAAACCCTGCCCGCCTGGAAGAAGACTCCGTCGGGCCGTGCCGGTTGACGCCCTCCCGGGCTGGACGCCCCTGCCCGGCGGCGTCCGGCGGCTACGCCGAGGGGTTCGCTGCCGGTCGTGACGCCCTCGCGACGTGGGGGCGACGGCCCCGCAGGTGCCGGAGAGTCGTACCGCCGGAGTCGCCCCGACCGCGTCCCCGCGCGGCCGGCGGCCACCCGCGGAGGGCCTCGACGCCCTGCGGACGCGCGAGGAGGAGCTGCTGGCCCGGTGCGACCGGCCGGCCGGGGGGCAGGCTGAGGCACGGGCTCACCGAAGGCGACAGGCCGGCGAGGCGCGCGGTTGCGCGACGCGGCGCTGGCCGTGCCGAAGAACCACGGGAGCGCGCCGACGACGGCGGTGGACCGGTCGAGGCGTGGCCCCGAGGGCTCGCCCCGCCCGGCGGGGCCGGCGGGCCGGCCCGGGCGAGCCGTCTCGTCAGGCGGGTACGGTCCCGTTGAGGTACGCGTTGATCTGGTCGATCTCCAGCGCGTTGAAGACCTCCGGCTGGTCCGCGGCCTGGTTCGAGTTGATGATCCGCTTGAAGAGGTTGTAGTGGGCCATCGACCGCAACCCGATGACGCGGTTGGGGGTGACCAGGTAACCCGTGCCGCCGGTGCTCCAGATCAGGTACATCAGGCCGTCCTTCGTGAGAATCGCGGGTGGGTGCGTGGTGGACCCGGCATGGGGGGCGCCGGCGAGGATCGACTCGGGGTCGACCAGTTGACCGCTCGGCCGGACGATCTCCAGATGCAGGTGCGGACCGGTCGAGCGGCCGGTCGAACCCACGTTTCCGATGTGCTGCCCGGCGGCGACCTGTGTACCCGTCCGCACCACGGGCGTTTCCCGCAGGTGGGCGTAGGTGCTGCGCCAACCGTCGGCGTGGGTCACCGTGGCGTTGTGGCCGAAACCGCTCGCGTTGTAGCCGACGCTGCTCACCGTGCCGGCCGCGATCGACCGGACCGGGTAGCCGAGGATCCCGGGGTAGCTGTAGTCGGTGCCGTTGTGCTGCCGGACCTGGCTGGTCATCGGATCGGAGCGCGGCCCGAACGACGACGTGATCGGCACCCACTTGTCGAAGGGCCGGTTCCATCGCGGCGTGGCGCCGTAGGCGGCTTCGGCGAGCCACGCCTCCGGGACGACGCCGACGGCGAGCGCGGCGGTGATCACGCCGAGCAGGTGCCGGCGGCCGATGCCGCCGGGCACGGTCGTCTCCCGCGTCTCGACCGGCCCCTCGGGTGGCGCGCTGGCGGCACCCGCCGCGTCGGGGTGCCGGGTGGCTGCGGGCTTCACCGGGCGAGCTGCTTGCACCGGGGCAACCGTCGCGGCACCCGAACGCCTGATCCGTGCACGGTTCCTCCTCCGGGTGCGGCCGCGACGGCCGGGCGCCGCCCCGACCACGGGACGGCGGCTTGATCATATCGACGGAATCCTGGCTGATCCAGAGGCGGACATGGATGTCCGTGCCGCCTGACCAGCCGCTGACGTACGGTGACGCGACGCGGTCGGCCGCCGTCACCCGTCCGGGGCGTGCGCGCGCGCCGGCACCGCGACCGGACACGTGATCGGATCGGACCGCAGCGGTCGGGCGGGGGAGAGGGCCCCTCGGGCAGGCTCGACGTCGAAGGAGGCCCCCATGATCTCGGCACTCAACCGGCTCGTCGACCTCGTCGAGGAGCACCTCGCCGAGGAACTCGACGTCAACGGACTGGCGAGGACGCTCGGCACGACCGAGTACCACCTCCGCCGGATGTTCTCGTCGTTGGCCGGCATGCCGCTGTCGGAGTACGTGCGCCGTCGCCGCATGACCGTCGCCGCCGCCGACGTCGTCCGTGGCGGGGACGATCTGCTGGGCATCGCCGTCCGGCACGGGTACGGCTCGACCGAGGCGTTCGGACGCGCGTTCCGGGCCGTGCACGGCGCCGGACCCGGTGACGTACGCCGCGACGGAGGCCCTCTTCGCACACAACCGCAGCTCAGGTTCCGCCTGACCGTCGAAGGGAGCACCCCCATGGACACCCGCATCGTCGACCGCCCCGCGTTCCGGCTCGTCGGACACGCAGCTCGGGTGCCGCTCATCCACCACGGCATCAACCCGCACATCCAGCAGCACATCGCCACGCTGCCGCGGGAGGAGCACGCCCGGCTGAAGGCCCTCGGCGACACCGAACCGGGTGGCCTGCTGCAGGTCTGCGACGACCTGGACCCCGACGGCACCGAGGGCAGCGAGCTGACCTACCTGCACGGGGTCGCCGTCTCCCCGGACGCGCCGGCGCCCGACGGCCTCGACGCCATCGAGGTGCCGGCGGGCAGGTGGGCGGTCTTCCGCACCTCCGGCCCGCACCCGCAGGCCCTCCAGACGACCTGGGCCGCGACCGCGACCGAGTGGTTCCCCTCCAACCCGTGGCGTCTGCGGCCGGGCCCCTCGATCGTCGCGGTCCTGGAACGCGCGGACGACTTCAGCACCGCCACCTGCGAGCTGTGGCTGCCCGTCGAACCGGCGTGACGTCCCCCGCGGGGGTGTCGCGTCAGCTGAGCTTGGAGCCGGGGGTGGCGGGGTTGCGGGCGCCGAGGAAGAAGATGCCGGGGTAGCCCCGGGTCTCGAACGCGCCGCTCGGGTTGCGGCGCAGGGTCGACTTCTCGATCGACATGGTGCCGCTGCGGTCGTTGCTGACGAAGAAGATCGCCCCGCCGCCCTCGTTCGCCCTGTTGCCGCTGATGACGGTGCCGGCGATCCGCACGCTGAACTCGTTGCCGTCGCAGTAGATCGCGCCGCCGCTGCCGCCGCCCGGCGTGCCGGGCTTGGCCGGGTTGGCGCCGCGGCCGACCGCCTCGTTGTGGCTGAACACGCTGTTCAGCACCACCCAGGAGACGCCGATGCTGCTCAGCGCGCCCCCGTTGGCGCAGGAGCCGCCCTGGCCGGTCGCGCCGCCGAAGGTGCTGCGTACCACGTACACCGGCTCGTTCTCGTGCTGGCTGAGCACCCTGATGGCCGCGCCGCCCAGGTCGGGGCCGGTGCGGTCGCAGCGGTTGCGCACGAAGCGTGAGTTGACCACCTTGAACCGCCCGCCACGGACGAAGATCGCCCCGCCGCCGCCCCCCTCGGCCCTGTCACCGGTGGAGTTGCCGTCGGCGAACGTCAGGTTCTGCACGGTGAGCTGAGGGTGGTCCTGGTTCTGGCAGTGCGAGGTGGTCCAGCCCTGGGCACCGTCGCAGGTGTTCATGTAGAGGATGCGGCGGCGCCCCTGACCGCTCAGCGTGACCTTGCCGCCGCCGTCCAGCACCACCCGGGGTCCCTTGTCGTTGCGCACCTTCGCGGTGGCCGTCATCTTGATCGTCACGGGGGCCGGCCCGCAGTCGAAGGTGATCAGACCGCCGGCCGCGACGGCCTTCACCACCGCCGCCGAGGTGCAGCTCGCCGGGGTGCCGGTACCGATCGTCCGGGTCGGCTTCGAGGTGTCCACCGGCCGCCCCTCGGCCGGTACGGCGGCACCGCCGTTCGGGTTGCCCGCCGCGAGCGTCCTGGCCGGCGGGGCGGTCGGCTTCGGGCTCGCGCCCGGGCCGCCGAGGCCGGAGCGGCCGGGGGTGACCCCCTGCCCACCGGCCGACGGCGCCCCCGGCGCGGTCGACGGGCCCGGCTGCCAGGCCACCGGGGCGGGATCGGCGGGGCCGCAGGCGGGCAGGGTCGCCGCGGCGACACCGAGGACGAGGAGGGCGACCAGCGAGGACGAGCGCATCGCCCGATGCTAGGAGCACCGAGGGCGTCGGAGCGAATCCGACGTGCCGGCACGCGGGCGTCGGGGAGCAGCCGCCCGGCACCCGACCGTACGGCTGCACAGCCGGGGCCGGCCGCGGACGAGCCCCGGTCGATCGCTGGTGGACCGACCGGGGCTCGTCCGGCGTAGCCGGATCAGGCGAGGTCGAACCGGTCGAGCTCCATGACCTTGGTCCAGGCGGTGACGAAGTCGGTGACGAACTTGTCGCGCGCGTCCTGGCTGGCGTAGACCTCGGCCAGGGCCCGCAGCTGCGAGTTGGAACCGAAGATGAGGTCCACCGCCGTGGCGGTCCACCTCACCTCGTCGGTGGCCAGGTCCCGGATCTCGTACACGTGCTCGTCGGACTCCGACGCCTTCCACCGGGTGCCCGGGGAGAGCAGGTTGGCGAAGAAGTCGTTGGTGAGCAGGCCGGGCCGGTCGGTGAGGACGCCGTGCCGGACGCCGCCGGCGTTGGCCCCGAGGGAGCGCAGACCGCCGACGAGGACGGTCATCTCGGGCGCGGTCAGGTTGAGCATGTAGGCACGGTCGAGGAGGAGCACCTCCGGCTGGGTCTTCTCGCCGGGACGCAGGTAGTTGCGGAACCCGTCGGCGCGCGGCTCCAGGACCCGGAAGGACTCGACGTCGGTCTGCTCCTCGGTGGCGTCGGTGCGGCCGGGGTGGAACGGCACCGTCACCTCGACGCCGGCGTCGCGCGCCGCCTTCTCGACGGCGGCCGAGCCGGCCAGCACGATCAGGTCCGCGAGCGAGATCTTCGCGCCCCCGGCCTCGTTGAACTCCCGCCGGATGCCCTCCAGGGCGTCCAGGACCGTCGCGAGCTGGGCGGGCTCGTTGACCTCCCAGCTGCGCTGCGGCTCGAGGCGGATCCGTGCGCCGTTGGCCCCGCCGCGCTTGTCGGTGGAGCGGTAGCTGGCGGCCGAGGCCCAGGCGGTGGAGACCAGCTGGGCGGTCGTGAGGCCGGACTCCAGGACCTTCGCCTTGAGGGCGGCGACGTCGGCGTCACCCACGAGCTCGTGGTCGACGGCCGGCACCGGGTCCTGCCACAGCTGGGCCTCGGGGACCCACGGCCCGAGGAAGCGGCTGACGGGGCCCATGTCGCGGTGCAGCAGCTTGTACCAGGCCTTGGCGAACGCCAGCGCGAACTCGTCGGGGTGCTCCAGGAAGCGGCGCGAGATCTTCTCGTACGCCGGGTCGACGCGCAGCGACAGGTCGGTCGTGAGCATCGTCGGCTTGTGCTTCTTCGCCGGGTCGTGGGCGTCCGGGATGATCGCCTCGGCGTCCTTGGCGACCCACTGCTTCGCGCCGCCGGGGCTCGTGGTGAGCTCCCACTCGTAGCCGAAGAGGATCTCGAAGAAGCGGTTGCTCCACTGGGTCGGCACGTCGGTCCACGTCACCTCGAGACCGCTGGTGATCGTGTCCCCGCCCTTGCCGCTGCCGTAGGTGCTCAGCCAGCCCAGGCCCTGCGCCTCCAGCGGGGCGCCCTCGGGCTCGGGACCCACGTGACCGTCGGCGACGCCGGCGCCGTGGGTCTTGCCGAAGGTGTGGCCACCGGCGATGAGGGCGACGGTCTCCTCGTCGTTCATCGCCATCCGGGCGAAGGTCTCGCGGATGAAGTGCGCCGCCGCGGCCGGGTCCGCGTTGCCGCGGGGGCCCTCCGGGTTGACGTAGATGAGCCCCATCTCGGTCGCCCCGACGCCGGGCGCCACCTCCTTCTCGGAGGCGTAGCGCTCGTCGCCGAGCCAGGTGTCCTCCGGACCCCAGAAGATCTCCTCGGGCTCCCAGACGTCCTCCCGGCCGAAGGCGAAGCCGAAGGTCTTGAAGCCCATCGACTCCAGGGCGACGTTGCCGGCGAGCACGAGCAGGTCGGCCCACGAGATCTTCTGGCCGTACTTCTGCTTGACCGGCCAGAGCAGCCGGCGGGCCTTGTCGAGGTTGGCGTTGTCCGGCCAGCTGTTGAGCGGGGCGAACCGCTGCCCGCCGTCGCCGGCGCCGCCGCGGCCGTCCTCGATGCGGTAGGTGCCCGCGGCGTGCCAGCTCATCCGGATCATCAGGCCGCCGTAGTGGCCGAAGTCCGCCGGCCACCAGTCCTGCGAGGTGGTGAGGACCTCGACGATGTCCCGCTTGAGGGCCTCGACGTCGAGCTTGGCGAACTCCCTGGCGTAGCTGAAGTCCGCTCCCAGCGGGTTGCCCTTGGCGGAGTGGGCGTGCAACACCGAGAGGTCGAGCTGGTTGGGCCACCAGTCCCGGTTGGTGCGCGGACGACCTCCGGTCTTCGGCGTCGGAGAGTCGATCGCCGGGTTCTCGCTCTCGCTGCCGTGCGCGGTGACGGAGTCGTGCGCGACCGGGCAGCCGGCCGCCGCCTTCTTGTCCACGCCCTGCGCGCTGGAGGGTGCGTTGTCCTGGGTGTCGCTCATCTACTTCCTTCCAACTGGCGGGTCACTGGGAGGTGCGTCGGTCGCGCAGTCGGGGCAGGTGCCCCAGTAGACGACCTCCGCCTCGTCGACCGAGAAGCCGTGGTCGTCGGAGGCGGTGAGACAGGGGGCACTGCCGACGGCGCAGTCGACGTCGGCGATCGCGCCGCAGGAGCGGCACACGACATGGTGGTGGTTGTCGCCCACCCGGGACTCGTACCGGGCGGTCGCGCCGGCGGGCTGGATGCGCCGCACCAGACCGGCGTCGGTGAGCGCCCGCAGCACGTCGTAGACCGCCTGGTGGGAGACCGTGGGCTGATCCGCCCGTACCAGCGCGATCACGGTGTCGGTGTCGACGTGCGGATGGTCGCGCAGCGCTGCGAGCACCGCCAACCGGGGCCGGGTCACGCGCAACGAGACCGCCCGCAGCTGGGTCTCGAAGTCGGACGTCACGCGATGAAATCTAGTCCACTCTTTTGGAATGAATCAAGTTTTGTTTCGGCTCGACCGTGCACCCCGGGCGCGGACCGGGCGGCGAAGCGGGACCACACCGGCAGGCCCGTCGCCTCCACCGAACGGGCTGGGGCCGGCGGAGGTGGCGCGCGCCTACCCGGAGGCGACAGCGACGACCCTGGGGGAGACGGTGGCGGCGCTGATCGACGGCTGAGCCGACGCGCCCTTTGGGGTTTCTTTGGCGTCGCCGTCCATCCTTCGGCACGTGATCCGATTCACCAGGTCAGCCGCCATCCTCCTGCTGAGCGCCGCGACGGTGGCGGGGTGCGCCCCCGGACCGGTCGCTCCGACCGGCGACGCCCACGCGCCAGCTCCGGCCGGCTCCTCCGCCGCCGAGGCGCCCGCCACGGCGCCCTCCTCGACGCCGACGGAACCGGCCGCCACGTACCCGGCCGCCAAGCCGCCGGCCGGCGGCCCGGCCGCCACCCCACCGACCGGCGGCCCGGCCACCGCCGAGCCGTCGCACCCGGCCGGCATCAAGTCCGGCGGACCGCGAATCGTCCACCTGCGCATCGCCCGGCAGCCGAAGTGCGCCGAGGGCACCGCCGTCTTCCGCGCCGACCCGGTGCCCCTGGTCATCGAGTGGAAGATCACCGGCGCGACCGGCGGAGCCCTGTCGGTGGACGACCCGACGAACACCCCTGGCACGTACGGCCCGGTGGATCTCGAAGGCTCGCAGGAGTTCCTCTTCTCCTGCACCGGCGAGGTCGGCAGCACCGAGACGCACACCTACGCGCTCTACACGGTCGGCGGCGGGCCCGTGGCGTCCGCAACCGTGAAGGCCTCGGCCAAGGTGCTCGACAAGGGCCTCGGCACCAGCTGACCCGCAAACCCCCACCGCTCCGAGGAGACCTCGTGAAGCACCGCCTCGTCGCCCTGGCCGCCCTCGTCGCCGTCTCCCTCACCGGAGGCTGCGGCCTGCCGGGAGTCCCCACAGGTGCCGCCCCGACGGCGGACGCCCCGGTCCAGCCGACCGCCACCGTCGCCCCGGGAGGCACCGCCGATCCGGACGCCCCGGCCGCCTCCCCGGGCGGGGCCGGGGACGGTGGCTCGGGGTCGGTGCGGGAGTCCGGCACCATCCCCGACCCATGCACCCTGCTCACCGAGGCGGAGGTGGTCGACCTGACCGGCCGCGACGTCACCCGCAAGGACGAGGACGGCGACGCCGGCGACGTCACCCGCTTCTGCCAGTGGCAGCAGGAGAGCGGCCAGCTCGCGATCTTCCTGAGCCGCACCACCGCCGCGGACTTCGGCGTCACCGTCGCCGCCGCCAAGCCGGTGGACGGGGTGGGCGAGGAAGCCTTCTGGCACTCCGGCCACCTATACGTCCTGCACGGCACGGTCCAGATCGACGTCTACTCCCGCGGTGGCTCGGACGCCGAGAACCTGGCCGATGCCCGGCAGGTCGCGAAGGTGCTCGTCTCCCGCGTCTGATCCCGTCGGCGGACGAAACGGGCACCGATCGCGGCGTCGCACCACACAGGACGGAGGGACGGGCGGCCGGGCGAGGCTGTGTGACACTCTGCGGGTGACGTCGCCTCCGCCGCCGAGCGAGCCCGGCCAGCCGACCTCCACGCCACCAGCGCTCGGGGCCCCACCACCGTTGTCGCCACCGCCGATGCCACCGCCAGCGATGCCGTCACCGCCACCGCCACCGCCGATGCCACCGCCAGCGATGCCGAAGCGCAACACGCCCCTGATCATCGGTGTGGTCGCCGCGGTGCTGGCGCTCTGCCTGCTCGGCGTCTGCGGGGTGGCACTGGGCGGGGTGGCCCTCTTCAGGGCCAGGGACGGCCAGCAGGGTCAGCCCGCGGCGCGACCCCTGCCCGGGCCGATCGGGACGACGAGGGAACTGCCGCGCGAGCCGGCGTACTCGCCGCCGCCCGTCCTTCCCACGACGGAGGCGGCTCCGCCCCCGCCGCCGGCGAGGATCGGGCAGTGCATCGTCGTCAGCGTGGCGGGCAGCTTCCAGGGCATCGGCAACTGCAACGGCAGCAGCGGCACCTACCGGGTCGTCTCGGTGGACTACTCCCGGGGGTCGTGTGCCGACCCCGGCTCGGCGTACCTCACCGAACGTGGCTATCGGCTCTGCCTGGAGCGTCATCTGGTGCGCCTGCGCTGCTACCGGTTTCCGACGGGCGACGGCTGGATCGTCGGGGCGCCGAAATGCAAGGCGAAGGGCACCGTCCACATCATCGACATCGTGCCCGGCGCCACCAACGGAAACAGCTGTACGCGGGACCAGAGATGGAACCGCTGGTACCGATTCACCAATCCCACCGTCGTCTATTGCGTCATGAAGTATTAGCGTCCGGACGAGCGGGGTCGTCCGCATCTCAACCGGCGCCGAAGCAGACGAAGGCGGCGGCCGTGGCGTGGGCGGCGCCGCCGGCACCGGCGGCGTCGAACGCGCGCTGGGCGTCGGCCAGCGCCACCGCCGGGGAGGCGCCGTCGCGCATCCGCCGGTGCAGGTCCAGCATCAGCGCGGTGGTCAGGTCGGCGGGGACCGGTAACACGGTGGCGATCAGGCTGCGGGCCCCGAGGGCCAGCAGCACGGCGGTGAAGCCCATCACCTCGTCGCCGGGGCGGACGCCGGAGAGGCCGGAGTCGCAGGCGGAGAGCACCACGCAGCCCGGCGGGCGGGTCAGCCGCTCCAGCTCGTACGCGGTCAACGGCCCGTCGGCCAGCTCCAGGGTGGAGAAGAGCGGGTTGTCGGCGCGGAAGGTGCCGTGGGCGGCGATGTGCGCCAGCCCGGTCCCGTTCAGCGCGTCGGTGACCGCGTCGGCGGTGGCGGCGCAGCCGGTGAGCGGGCGCGAGCCGGGCAGGACCGCGCCGAGCTGGCGTACCTCGGTCTCGGCGGCGGGCAGCCGGGGCCCGGCCACCAGCACCGGCGGGCCGGCCGGGGCGGTCCGACCGACGGCGCGCAGCCAGACCGTCGCCGACGGGGCCACCGTCACCGGCCGGCCGGCGCAGGTCGGCAGGCCCGACCAGGGTACGGCGTGCAGCGCGCCGATCGGGACGATCACCAGTGGCCGGTCGCCCAACAGCGGGCGTACCGGTCCGAAGAGCTGCCGGTCCAGCGCCGTGGCGGCGAACTCGACGCCGGCCCGGGTACCGGCCGAGTCGCCGGTGGTGACCAGCCGGCGCAGCCCGAACCGGTGCCGGCGGGCCCGCCCCACCGCCTCGTCGAGCGGCCCGAGGTCGTGCAGGCTGGTCCGGCCGTCACGGACCAGTACCGCCCGCAGCCGTGGCCCGTGCGCCACCAGCTCCAGCAGCACGGCGTCACCGAGCGCGGCGGCGAGGGCGCGCACCGCGGGCGGTGCCACCAGGCCGTTGCCGTCCACCGCCCGGACCCCGCCGTCCGCTCCCCGGGCCAGTTCCCGGATGCGCTGTTCGAGCCGCCCCTGGCTGCGCCGCAGCGCCTGCACCGGGTGCCCGGCGAGCAGCGCGTCCTCCAGCGCGGTGCTGACCATCCGCAGCTCGGCCAGGGCGGTGGAGAGCTCGGGGTCCCGCGGCGGCTGCACCGCGCGCATCCGCAGGGCGTTGGCCCGCCAGCGCTCCGCCCAGCCGAGCACCTGGGCGGGCGTGCCGGTGCGGACGGCGATGTCCAGCCCCTCGGCGGCCAGTTCCTGCCCGTACGCCCCGCTGTGTGCGCGTAGCTCCGTGGCGCCCAGGGAGGCCCGGTGGCCGTCGAGCACCGCCAGTCCCCGGCGCAGGGCCCGGGCCGCGCCCCGCAGGTCACCGTCGAGCCGGCGGCGCAGGGCGAGCGCGTACCACCCCTGGGCCCGGTGGGGCGCGGTGCCCCGGCGGTGCGCGCGGGCCGCCACCGCCAGCAGCTCGGCCGCCCGGACGGGCCGGCCCATCGCCTCGGCCAGCCGGGCGGCCTCGATCCGGGTGGTCAGCGCCGGCGAGGGCCAGCCGGTGGCGTCGAGCTGCTCGGCGGTACGCACCATCGCGGTGAGCAGGGCCGTCGACCGGGTGCCCCGGGAGAATTCGGCGCGTAGCTCGACGTGCCGGGCGAAGGCGGCCCAGGTGCGGCGTCCCTGGCGGCGGAAGCGGGCCCGGGACGAGGCGGCGGCCTCCGTGGCGGTGTCCAGGTCGCCGGCGAGCAGCGCCGCCCGCGCCCGGGCCAGCAGCGCCTCGGCCAGATCCGAGGCCATGCCCCGCCGCCGCAGCTCCGTCACGGCGCGGGTGGCCACCTCGACCGCCTCGTCGACCAGCGGCACCGAGAGCAGCAGCTCGAACCGGTCCAGCAGCAGCGCCGGGCGGGGCACCGACAGCCGGCGGTACTCGTCGTCGACCGTGGCGAAGCCGCGCAGCGCGCCCGCGACGTCGCCGCGCTGGCCGGCGGCGATGCCGATGTTCCAGCGGGCGTCGGCGGCGGCCAGGTCGAGCCCGAGCCGACTGAAGATGGCCGCGGAGCGGAACAGGTCGTCGTCGGCGTCCCGACTGGTGCCCCGGTGGGCGTTGAGCAGCCCGCGGTTGTTGCGTGCGCGCGCCTCCAGCAGCAGGTCGCCCTCGCGCTGGGCGATCTCCACCGCGATGCCGTAGTCGCGGACCGCCTCGTCGAAGCGCCCCCGGTAGTGCAGCACGACGCCCCGCTGCATCCTCGCCCGGCCGGCGTCGGCGCCGGTCAGCCGGGGCAGGGCCAGGGTGACCGCGCTCAGCGCCGCGCCGGTGCGTCCGGCGTTGGCCAGGACGTACCCGAGGCTCATCCGGGCCAGCGCCCTGACCCGGGGCGAGCCGGTGACGCGTACCGCCCGGCGCAGGTGGCGCAGCGCCCCGGGCAGGTCGTTGAGTTCCCGCAGGGCCAGCCCGATGGCGCGTTCGGCGGTGGACCGCTCGTCGGCGTCGGGGTGGCCGGCGGCGAGGACCCGCCGACCGATCGCGATCGCCTCGCGCGGGTAGCGCTGGACGGCGTCGAGTGCGGCCTGGGCCGTGACGGCACCGGAAACGGCGCTGTCGGCCATGCCGAGAAGAATCCCGCAGTCGGGCTCCCCGGTCAATCGCGTCGAGGTTCGTCGGACATGTCGCCTGAGCGACGATCAATTGACACGCGACTATCCTTTGAAATAATTGCCAGGTGCCTCGGAGAGCGCTTCCGTAGCTGCCCCCGGCCCGTCGCCGACCACGCATCTTCGACCGCCTGGAGGACCGGTGCCGTCTGACGAACCCTTCGCGTCGCGCCCGCCCGCCGGGATGTCCCGCCGGCGGCTGATGGCCTGGTCCGCCCTGGCCGCCGCGGCGCCGCTCGGTCTCGCCGGGCGGGGCGCACCGGCCGCCGCCGGCGAGTCGCCCGACGCCACCTACCAGCGAATCTTTCAGGAGGCCCTCTCCGCCGACCCCGACCTGCGCCGGTACGCCGTCGCCGGCCGGGAGTTCCTCTACCGGCCCCGGCAGCTGCTGGTGGCCCGCCCGGACGTGCAGCGGGTCATGGTCCGGCTGCGCGGCTACGGCCATCCGGCCACCGAGGGCCCCGGCTTCGGCGGTGTCGCCCGACTCCACTTCGCCGCCGAGACCGACGTCCCGTCGGTGGTGGCCAGGCTCCGCGACCCGCGGCAGTGGCCCGGGCAGGCGGCCCCCCTGGTCCAACCGCACCACGCCCTGCTCGGCTTCGGCAACATCATGGGCAACCCGGGCGGCCCGCCCCAGGTCGCCGGTGCCCTGCCGGCACCGGATCCGGCGCGCGCCGGCGAGGGCGCGGGGGTGACGGTGGGGATCTGCGACACCGGCATCTGGCGGCACGCCGGCGCCCACCACCCGCAGTGGCTGGGTGGCAGCTACCTCGCCGAGGTCGACGACGAGGACGCGGTCTACGTCGGCGCGGACGTGTTGGCGCTCCAGGGCGGCCACGGCACCTTCGTCGCCGGAGTGGTCCGGCAGGCCGCGCCGGGCGTACGTCTCGATCCCGAGGCCGCGCTGAACGCCACCGGCGTCGGCGACGAGGAGATGCTGGTCGCCGCGCTCGGCCGGCTCGGTCCGCAGGTGTCGGTCGTCAACCTCTCGCTGGGCTACTACACGCAGGACGACCAGCCCCCGCTGCCACTGGTCAACGCGCTGGCCGGGCTCCCCGACAGGGCCGTGGTGGCGTCGGCGGGCAACGCCGGCAGCAGCCGGCGGACCTGGCCGGCCGCCCTGGACCGGGTCGTGGCGGTCGGCGCGTTGAGCGCCGGGTCCGCCGGCCTCGCCCCGGCGCCGTACAGCAACCACGGGCCGTGGGTGGACGCCTGCGCCCTGGGGGACCGGAGCAGCACCTACGTCCGGGGCCGGCTCCAGCTGCCGGGCCAACCGACCCGGTACTTCGACGGCTTCGCCGCCTGGGCCGGCACCTCGTTCGCCACCGGCCACGTCGCCGGCCGGCTGGCCGCGCTGATGACCAGCGCCGGGCTCAGCGCCGAGGCGGCCCGGGCCGCGCTGGTCGCCGGCCCCCGCTGGCATCCCGACTACGGCGTACTCGTCGCATGAGGCCGGCATCGGCGCGCCGGGTCGTGTCCGGGTGAGCGAGCGGGCAACGGTCGGGCTGGTCGCCGCCGCCTCCTCCGGTGACGAATCGGCGTGGAGCGAGCTGGTCCGCCGCTACACCCCGCTGGTGGTCACGGTGATCCGGTCGTACGGACTCGACCGAGTGGACGCGGCGGACGTGAACCAGACCGTCTGGCTGCGGGTGGTGGAACAGCTGGGACGGCTGCGGGAGCCGGACGCCCTCCCCGCCTGGCTGATCACCACCACCCGGCGGGAGTGCTACCGGCTGCTCCGCCTCGGCCGGCGGACCCAGCCGTTCGACCCGTACGACGACTCGGCCGGCGGGCACGGCGGTGCCTTCCTGCTGGCGGATCCGGCCACCCCCGACGAGGACCTGCTGCGCGCCGAGCGGCGGCAGGCGCTGCGGGAGGCGTTCGCGCAGTTGCCTCCGCGCTGCCGGGAACTGCTCGCCCTGCTGGTGGCCGACCCGCCGGTCAGCTACCGCGAGGTCGGTGCGCGGCTGGGCATGCCGGTGGGCAGCGTCGGCCCGACCCAGGCCCGGTGCCTGAGCAAGCTGCGGAACTGCCCGACACTCGCCCCGTTCGTGGGGGCGCGCCCGGGTAACGACGGGAGCGGAGGTGACCGGGATGGAGCCGTGGCCGCCAGCCACTGACGAGGCCCTGCTGGCCGAGTTGCGGGCCGCCCTGCGGGAGCCGGACCCGGTGCCGGAGGAGTTCCTGACCGCGGCCCGGGCCGCGTTCGGTTGGCGCACCGTCGACGCCGAACTGGCGGTCGCCGAGCTGACCTTCGACTCGGCCTGCGACCCGGAGCCGGCCGGTCTCACCCGGTCCACCGGCTCGGCCCGCACGCTGACGTTCCGCACCGGACCGGTGGTGGTCGAGATCGAGGTGACCCCGACCGGCGTCGTCGGGCAGCTCTCGCCGGCCCGGGGCGGGCGGGTCACCGCCCGGACCTCCGCCGGCCCGTACGAGGAGGCGCCGGTGGACGCCGGGGGCTTCTTCTCGATGGGGGCACCGCCGGCCGGCCCGGTCCAGCTGCGCGCCCGCACCTTCGAGTACGCGGTGGCGACCGCCTGGGTCAGTCTGCGCTGAGCGGGGCACGGGGCGGGCCGCCGGTGCCGCCGTGGCCGGGGACCGGGATCGGCGGGCGGCCCGCCGGACAGCCGGAGACGGAGGTCGCGGGGCTCCGTCCGCGACCTCCGCCCATCCCCCTCCGGGACGGCTACCCGGCCCGCTGGGCCACCGTGACGTCGTACCGCACACCGCCGAGGTCGGCCCGGGCGGCGCCGGTGGTGTCCGGGCCGATCTGGGTCACGTTGACGGCGATCTTCTCCCGGGTCGGCACGGCGGCCGTGAAGTTGAGCGAGAAGGCGATCCGCTCACCCGGATTGAGCTCCAGGTTGTCCAGGCTGGCCTGGCCGACGTCGACGATCTCGATCTGGTTACGGCCCACCTCGCGGACACCCTTGCCGGCCTTGCCGCCGCGTACCCAGCGCTCGAACAGGGTCGGGCCGAGGTCGGCGACGAGCCGGCCACCGGCGGCCTGGAAGGCGGTCCCGGCCTGGTTGAACACCACGCTGCTGCGGGCCGGCCGGGTCAGCGTGTTGCCGATGGCGAAGGGCCGGGTCTGCGTCTGACCGCCGGCGGTCAGCGCCACCGAGTCGACGTTGCGCCAGGCGATGTTGTTGTTGTTGCGGGTGTTGACGCCGATGTCCGGCCCCTCGAACGTCATCGGGTCGTTCGCGGAGACCCAGCGGGCCAGCAGGCAGAAGTGTCCCGGGCCCGGCACGCCGTCCCACGGGATGGTCACCGAGGTGACGCCCGGGTAGACCGGCACCGCCATCGCCCCGATCTGCGTCCAGGCCCCCGGCCAGGCCGCCCCGCCGCCGGGCGTGGTCCGGTAGACGAAGATCGTGCCCTGCTCCATCACGCTGTCGCCGTACGGGCCGGGGTTGCGCAGCTTGATGAAGATGTAGTTCCGCTGACCGACGATCGGGTTCTGGCTGGTCGGGCACTCGATGGCGGTGTGGCAGACCTTGATGTCCGAGCTCTGCCAGAGCGGGTTGAGCGCGTGCGGCTCGAGCCCGACGTCGGCCGTCGTGTCCTGCATGTACACGTCGGCCGCGGCGGCGGTGCCGGCACCGCGGCTGCCTGCCGGGTCGCCCAGGGGCGCGGCACCGGCCGCGGTGACGGACAACAGCGTCGCCAGCGCCGCGCCGGTGAGCAGGGCGAGCGTCGAACGACGCGCTCTTCCCGCGAGTCTGGTGGACACATTTCCTCCCGAGGATGGGGAATCGCCGTCTGCCCCGAGGTGGTGGCGTGGGCGGGTGGACGTCCTTACGGAGCCCGATCGACGGGAGTAGATACACCTGCCGCGGACGGCTGATGTCAGATGGCGGGGATTGGCATCAAGCCGGCGAAAGTTCCGTAGCGGCGGGATGCGGGCCGCGCGGCGGCCTCCGCCGTACGTCGTGCTCCGGCGGCCGGCCGGCCCGGCGGCGCCCGCGCCCGGCCGACCGGCTCGCCCGGGGCTCTCCTCAGCCGAGGGGCGGTGGACTCCAGTCGGCGTAGCGGGCCATCGAGCGCAGCGCCAGCCGCGGCGGGGTGAGCCGCATGACGGTGTCGCGGGCCGCCACGGCGATCGGGTTCTCCAGCTGCTGGCCGAAGCGGCCGACCGCGCGGGACGCCCTCGCCACCCGCTGGCTGCGCGGGCGGCGCTGCCGGTCGTACGCCGCGAGCCCGTCCGGCCGGCCGGCGACGGAGGCGAGGACGACGGCGTCCTCGAGCGCCTGGTTGGCGCCCTGGCCGAGGTTGGGCGTCATCGGGTGCGCGGCGTCACCGACGAGGGCGACCCGGCCCTTGACGTACGTCGTCAGCGGTTCGTCCAGACACGCCAGGTCGTCCCGCAGGACCGTGCCGGTTGCGGCGACGAGTGCGGGGATCGGATCGTGCCAGTCGCCGAACCGGTCGCGGACCCGGGCGCGCTCGTCGCCGGCCGGCCCGCCGGGGGCGGCGTTGACGGCGGCGAACCAGTAGACGCGGCCGTCGACGAGCGGCACCATGCCGAACTCGGCGCCCCGGTCCCAGCTGATCGCGACGACGAGGTCGCCGTCCCAGGCCGGCGTGACCCCGCGCCACGCGGTCACGCCGATGTGCGTCGGGGCGGCGGCTTCCGGCCAGAGCAGCCCGCGCACGGTGCTGCGGATGCCGTCCGCGCCGACCACGAGATCGGCGCTCGCCCGGACCGGCCCGCCGGGGCCCTGGTAGGTCACGTGGCCGTCCGCGGTGACGGCGTGGATCTCGGCGCCGGTCACGACGACGTCGTGCGGCAGCGCGCCGAGCAGGATCTCGTGCAGGGCGGCGCGGTGCACGCCGATCGCGGGCGTGCCGAGTACGCGTGCCAGCTCGCCGGGCCCGACGCGGGCCAGCCACCGGCCGTCGGCCCTGCGGGTGCCGCCGGACGTGTCGGCGCGGCCCCGCTCCCGCACGGCCGCGCCGAGGCCCAGCGCGTCCAGGCAGCGCAGCCCGTTCGCCTGGAGGACCAGGCCCGCCCCGACCGGGCCGAAGGCGGCGACCCGTTCCAGCACGGTCACCCGCCAGCCCGCGCGGTGCAGGCCGAGAGCCGCGCTCAGCCCGCTGATGCCGGCCCCGACCACCACCGCGGTCCGCGTCATCCCGAATCCCTTCTACAACTGTAGAAGGCGATACTACAGCCGTAGAAGGGAGTGGCGACCCATGCCGACCGACCGGTTCGCGATCCTGACGGACGCCGCGATCGACGTGCTCGCCGAACTCGGCATGCGGGGCCTCACCCACCGCGCCGTCGACGCGCGGGCCGGGCTGCCGCAGGGCACCACGTCCGCGTACTTCCGGACCCGCCGGGCGCTCATCGAAGCGGTGGTGCGCCGCCTCGCCGACCTCGACCGGGCGGACCTGGAGGCGAGCCGGCTGCCGGCCCCGGTCGGCGCCCCGGCGGACGACATCGCCGCGGTGGCCAGCGGCATCGCCGCTCTCCTCGACAGCTGGATGAGCACCGCGCGAAACCGCACCCTGGCGCGCTACGCCTGCCTGCTGGAGGCCACCCACCGCCCGGAACTACGGACGATCCTCGTGCACGGCGACGCGTCGCGCGCGCAGGCCAGGGCGATGCTGGCGGCCGCCGGGGCCCGAGATCCGGAGCGGGCCGGCGACCATCTCGTCGCCTGCGTCGACGGCCTGCTGTTCGACCGGCTGGCCGGGGCCGGCGCCCGCACCGCGCCACCCCCCGGAACGGCCGCGAACCGGGCGGACCTGGCCGTCGCGATCACGATGCTGCTGCGGGCGTTCGCGGGTGGACACCCCGAGACGGAACGCCTCGGCGGGTGACCCCCGGACGCCCTCGCGCCCGTGGTGCAGCCCCGCGGGCCGCACCTGGTGCCGACGGTGCCCATCGACCAGAATCGAGGCCGTCACCGTCCACGTTCGAGAGGACACGAGTGAAACGCCGACTTCTGCACGCACTGACGGTCGCGGCCGTCGTTCTCCCCGGTTCGGCCGTGGCGGCCGCGCCGGCCTCGGCGAGCGACGCCTGGGGCATCGTCTGCAACGTCCGGGAGAACACCTGGCTGCGCGCCGCACCGCACAGCCACGTGCTGCTCACCCTCACCGCCGGGCGCGGATTCCGCTGGCACGGCCAGGTCTGGGGCATCGACGACGACGTCTGGATCTACGGCCACGGCGCCGAACACCCGTCCGTGGACGGCTGGGTGCCCGCCCGCAACACCACCTGCTGAACCGGAACCTCCGCCGGGACGGCCGCGCGGCGTCGACCTGGACGAGGCCGGCGCCGCGGCGGCGTTCCGCCCCGTGCCGGTACGGGCCGGCCCGCGACTGACGACCGGGGTCCGTCGGCGTGCCGTACCGGTGTGCTGGTGCGCTGGCCCCCGTTCGTCAGACTGGTGACCGTGCAGACACTCGCGGTCCGTGGCCTGACCCGCCGGTTCGGGGAACTGGTCGTCCTCGACGACGTGACGTTCTCCCTCGACGCGGGCCGGATCGTCGCCGTCGTCGGACCGAACGGTTGCGGCAAGACCACCCTGCTGCGCTGCGTCGTCGGCGCGGACCGGCCCGACGGGGGGGAGGTCCTGCTGGACGGGAAGCGGTGCCACGAGACGAACCCCGGCTTCCGGGCGACGGTGGCCGCGGCCCTCGACGACATCGACTTCTTTCCGGACCTTTCGGTCGTCGAGCACCTGGAGTTGCTGGCCCACGCGCACGGCGGCCCCGTGGAACCGGTGGCGGAGGTGCTCGCCGAGCTCGGTCTCGAAAGCGTGCGGGACCAGCTCCCCGTGACCCTGTCGAGTGGCCAGCGCCGGCGGCTCGCTCTCGCGTCCTGCTTCGTCCGCCCCCGGGGCCTGCTCGTCCTCGACGAACCCGAGCAGCGGCTCGACGCCCGGGGCCGCGCCTGGCTCGCGGAACGGTTGCTGCGGGAGAAGGCCGCCGGGACGGCGGTCCTGATGGCCTCGCACGACGCCGAGCTCATCGACCGGGTCGCCGACCACCGCGTCGAGATCGGGGGCTGACCCGGTGGTGGCGACGACCACGCGACCGGCGACCGCCCCGACCGCGAGGCAGGTGCGGGCCCGGCTGCGCCGGTCCCGCCGCCGGCACCACTCGGGCTCGCTCGGCGACACCCTCACCGACGTCTACGTGGTCGTCCTCTTCGTCGGGATGTACGGCTGGTTCGCGGTCGACGGGCTGCGCGGGCACCTCGGCTCGGCGCCGCCCGCGCGGGGCGACACCACGGACCGCTACTGGGTCGCCGTCGCCCTCGTGCTGGCCGGTGCCGGCTTCGTCTGGCGGGCCCTGCGGGTGGTGGGCCCGCTCCTGGTGACGCCCGCGTTCCAGGCGTGGGTGGTCAGCTCGCCGCTGGACCGCCGGGCCTGGCTGCTGCCCCGCTTCGGCTGGCTGCTGCTCGGCGCGTCCGCCGGCGCCGGTCTGCTCGGCCTGGCGGCGGCCTTCACCGGCGGTTCCGACGGCACCGCCGAGCTGGGTTGGGCGGCCCTGGCGGGGGCGGCCTGCGGCGCGGCGGTCGTCTCGCTGAGCGTCACCGCCCAGGCGGCACGGCGCGAGCCGCGCTGGGCCGGGCCGCTCGGCGCCGGCCTGGTCGCCTCCGGCGTACTGCTGTCGCTGCTCGTCGTCCTCGGGCACGCCATCGGCTTCTCGCTGCCCCGACCGCCGGTGTCGTTGACCGTCCTGGTGGGGCTGCTGGCGCCGCCGGTCGCGGTGCTGGTGGCGGCGCGGGCCTGGCGGCGCCTCGGCGCGGTCGACCGGGCGGCGCTCACGACCGGGACCCAGTTCGCCGACGCCGCCGCACACCTGGCCGTGCTGCTCGACCCGAGCATGCTGGCGGCCCTGGTGGAGAGCCGGCGCTGGCGCTCCATCGGCCGGGTGCGCAGCCGCCCTTTCCGCGCCGGCGGACGGTTCGCGGTGCTGGTACGGGCCGACGTCCGCCGCACGTTCCGGCATCCCGGCGCGGTCGCCGGGTGGGCCGCGCTGCTGTTGGTGACGTACGCCGTCGCGGTGGCCGTGCCGTCGGTCGTGGACGTCGCGTTCGTGGTCCTGGCGTACCTGGCCACCAAGCGACTGACCGGCGGGCTGCGCACGGTCAGCCGCTCGCCGGGCCTGCGCCGTTCGCTCGGCGGGCACGAGGCGGTCCTGCGCCTGGCACACGTCGTCGTCCCGACGCTCGGGGCGGTGGTCTGGTACCTCGCCGCGCTGCCGGGGGTGCGGCCCGGGGGCGGTGCGATCGACCTGCTGCTCCTGCCGGGTGTGGTGGCGGCGGCCTGCTGGGACGCCACCCGTGCACCCCTGCGTCCGGGCGGCCTCGTCGTCGTGGCGCCGTTCACCATGATCCCGATCGATCTGCTGCGTCAGGTGCTGCGCGGGCCCGACCTCGTGGCCGTGCTCCTCCTCGTCCAGTGGCTCCTCCGGTGACCCGTCGGGCGTCCGCGCGGGCGGGCGGTGGCCGCCGGCACGGTGGCGGCTCGCCGTAGCGGGAAATCCCCGCGCCTGAGCGCGTGACCGGCTCGGCGCCGACCGACGGCCGTCAGGCGCGAGCCCGCGCGCGATGCATTGCAGTTGCATCGTAAAGGGGCTACCGTGCGATGCAATACACTTGCATTGCCGTAGAGAGAGGTCCTCATGCACGTCGTCGCGTTGTCCGAGGTCACCGCGGAGATGGTCGACCTCGTCGGCGGCAAGGCGGCCGGGCTGGGCGAGCTGATCCGCCGAGGTGAGCGGGTCCCCGAGGGCTTCTGCGTCACCGCCGAGGCACACCGGCTCGGTGTCCTTCCCCGGGCGGAGATCGTCGCCGCGTACGAGCGGCTCGGCGCGGGCCCGGTGGCGGTGCGCTCCAGTGCCACCGACGAGGACCTGCCGGACGCGAGCTTCGCCGGGCAGCAGGACACCGTCCTGGACGTCACGGGCGCCGCCGAGCTGATCGCCGCGGTCAGGAGGTGCTGGGACTCCCTCCACACCGTCCGCGCGACCGCCTACCGCGACGCCCGCGAGATCGACCACCAGGCAGTCCGGATGGCCGTCGTCGTGCAGCGCATGGTCGCCCCGGTGGTGGCGGGGGTGCTGTTCACCGCGAACCCGCTGACCGGCTGCCGCGACGAGATGGCGGTCGACGCCGCGCGCGGCCTCGGCACGGCTGTGGTGGACGGCGCGGCGAGGGTGGACCACTACGTCCTGGACGGCGTCGACCGGGAGGAGAAGGGGTGCCTGACGTCCGCGCACCTGGCGGAGCTGCGGGCCACGGGTGAGCGGTTGCAGGGCCACTTCGGCTGCCCGCAGGACGTGGAGTGGGCGATCGACGGCGACGGCGTGCTGTGGTTGCTGCAGTCGCGGCCGATCACCAGCCTGTTCCCCGTCCCGCCACGGACCGGAAAGCCGCCACCCCGGATCTACCTGGAGTTCGGCCACGTCCAGGGCATGCTGCGACCGGTCACCCCGATGGGCATGTCGACCCTGCGGTCGCACATCGCGGCCATGCTCGCCGCGCTCGGCGTCCGGGTGGACATCGTCGACATCGGCGGGCGCCTGTACGGCGACGTGACCGAGCTGGTACGGAGCAGGTCGTCCAGGAAACGGCTGGTCAGGCTCATGGCGGTCGACTTCGGCCCGCGGGCGCAGGCGGTGATCCGGCACGTCCTGGCGGATCCGCGGTTCGCCGTGACCACGGGCGACACCGGGCGCGGCGCGGCGCCGGGGGCCGCGTCCCTGCGGACCGCCGGCCGCGCGGCGGTGGGGATCCTGCGCGCGCTGGCCCGTCCCGACGCGGCGCGGATCCGGATGTTCCAGGCGATCGAGGAGCTGAGAGCGGCGTCGGTGCCCCCCGCCAACCTGCTGACCGCCGCCGACCGGCTCCGCTTCGTGCAGTCGCGGGACTCCGAGGAGAGCGCCGACGCGATCATGTGGCCGATCGTCGCCGGGATGCTCGCCGCCGCGCTGCCGGCTTCGTTGCTCAAGGGTGTCGCGGGTCCGGACGAGATCCACACCGTGCTGGGCGGGATGCCGCACAACGTCACCATCGAGATGGACCTGGCGCTCTGGCGGCTCGCTCAGGGCGCGGGCGAGCACCGCCAGCTCCTGCTCGACACCCCGCCGCAGGAGCTGGCCGCGCGGTACCTGCGCGGGACGCTGCCCGACGTCGGCATGGACGGCTTCCTGGACGCGTACGGTCATCGTGGCGTCGCCGAGGTGGACCTCGGCGTACCGCGCTGGGCGGAGGATCCGGCGCCGGTCTTCGCGGCGGTCGCCAACTACCTGCGGGTCACCGATCCGCGGCAGGGACCCGACCAGCGCTTCCAGCGGGCCGCCGCGGCGGCCGAGACAGCCCTCGCGGAGCTGGTCAGGCGGGCCCGCCGCCGGCGGCCCGTGCGCGCCACGGCGGCCGGGTTCCTGCTGCGCCGCGCCCGGTCGCTGGCCGGCCTGCGTGAGGCCGGCAAGTTCGCCGGGCTGTACCCGCTGCGGGAGACGCGTCGGCAACTGCTGCTCGTCGGCGCCGAGCTGCACGACACCGGGCTGCTGGAACGGCCCGACGACATCATGTTCCTGACCCTCGACGAGGTGCGCGCGGCGGTGCACCGGAGCAGCGACCACCGGGCGACCGTCGCCGCCCGCAGGCTGGTGCACCGCAGGGAGTCCCGCCGCAGGGCGGTGCCCGTGGCGCTGCTCTCCGACGGCACCGAGGTCGAGACCGTACTGCCGGCGGCGCCCGCCGTCGACGGCACCCTCGTCGGCATGGGCGCTTCGGCGGGCCGGGCGACCGGCCCCGCCCGGGTCCTCCAGACCCGGCCACCGCCCACGTCGAGCCCGGCGAGATCCTGGTCGCCGCGACCACCGATCCCGGCTGGACCCCGCTGTTCCTCACCGCCGCGGCGCTGATCACCGAGACCGGCGCGATCATGGCGCACGGCCCCACGGTGGCCCGGGAGTACGGCATCCCCGCCGTCATCTGCGTGCCCGACGCCACGCGGACGATCCGCACCGGCCAACTCGTCACGGTGGACGGCGGCGCCGGAAGCGTCACCGTCCACTGACCGCCCCGGCACCGATCGTCGGCGGGAGCGTCCGGGCCACCCGCTGTGAAACGATCGAGGCCATGCCCAAGAAGGTCGACCACCAGGAGCGGCGCACCCTGATCGCCGACGCGTTGATGCGGGTCGCCGCGGACCAGGGCCTGGCGGCCGTCAGCCTCCGACACGTTGCTGCCGAGGCCGGGGTGTCCGCCGGAATGGTCCAGCACTACTTCCGCACCAAGGACGAGATGATGACCTTCGCGCTGGCCGTGCTCCGCGAGCGCAGCCAGCTCCGGGTCGAGGAAGCCACCGCGCGGCTGGGCGCGGACCCCGCCCCGCGGCTGCTGTTGCGCACGATGATCGCCGCGCTCCTTCCGCTCGACGAGCGGGCCCGTGACGACGGGCGGGTGGCGCTGGCATTCCTCGCCTACACCGCGGTACGGCCGGCGGCCGCGCCCGGCCTGCGCGAGGACACCGCGCGGCTGGCCGCGTTCATCGCCGGCGCCCTCCCGCCTCCGAACGCCGACGCCGCAGCGGCCGGCCTGCTCGCGCTGATGGAGGGGCTGGGCGTCTATCTGCTCGGCGGGCAGTACACCGCCGAACAGGCGCTGGGGGCGCTGGACGCCCACCTGGCACTGCTCTTCGGCTCGACCGCGGGTGCCTGAGCGGCCGACGCCGGACCCGTGCCGCGACGGCGCGTACGCCCCCGGCCGGGCGGGTCTCACGCGTCGCGCAGCGCGTCCTGCACCCCGGTCTCGCGGCGGCCGAGGTGCGCCGGGTCGCGGCCGGAGAGGAGGTCCAGGGCGGCCTTCACGCAGGCGCCGTACTCGCGGGTGGAGCTGATCCGCCACGTCCTGTCGTACCGGCGGGCGGTCTCGTCGCCGACCCCGTTGGCGTCGACGCCGAGCCGGCGGCACACCGTCACGGCGCGCGGCAGGTGGAAGGACTGGGTCACCACCGTCGCCCGCTGCACCCCGAAGACCCGCTTCGCCCGGGCGCACGAGTCGTACGTGTCGAAGCCGGCATGGTCCAGCACCACCCTGGTCGCCGGCACGCCGTTGTCGACAAGCCAGCGGCGCATCGCGCCCGGCTCGTCGTAGTCGGGGTTCATGTTGTCGCCGGAGAGCAGGATGGCGCGCACCTTGCCGGTGGCGAGCAGCCGCCGGGCGATCTCCAGGCGGCCGGTGAGGAACGGCGAGGGGGTCCCGTCGGGGTGGACCTTGGTGCCCAGCACCAGGGCGACCGGGGCCTCCGGGACGTCCTGCTCGGCGAAGATGTGCCCCTCCGCCCCGGCGCGGATCCAGTGCACGCTGGCCAGGGTGCCGCCGGTCAGGAGCACCGCCCCGACGACGGCCGCGACGACGGCGCGACGCAGCCAGCGCGTACGCCGGCGAGCGGCCGGGCGCGGCCTTCGGGTCAGCTTGGGAGGTCGGGGCCGCATGGGGCGAGTATCCCAGGGGCGCCCACCCGACCGGTCCCGCCCACGACGGGAGGACGCGACGGGGTTCGACCGGAACGGGCTTGACCGGACGAGGCATTCCTGGCGAACTCTCCTGGTGGACAACACTGATCTCGCCGCGCTCCTGGACTGTGTGGGGCGGACCTGGACCCCGAGTCAGCGGCTGCACGTCGGCGACGTCGCGTGGGCGTACGCCCACGGGGACGGCAGCGCGGCCCCCGACGTCAGCCTGGCCTGGGGCGATCCCCTGCTGGGTTTCGCCGACGTGTGGCTGCCCGGGTCGACCGGGCAGCCCGCGACGGCGGCCCTGCATCTGGCCGCGCAGACCATGACCACCCGTCAGCTCGCGGAGGCCGTCGACGAGCTACTGCGGGTGGCGCCCCGCGTCACCGTGGAGGCGTCCCGGCAGCAGACCGAGGTCGTCGAGGCGCTGAGGACCCGGGGCTTCCGGGAAACCGGCGGGCCGTGGTTCGCGCGGCTGTGGCGGAGCCTCGCGGACCTCTCCGACCTGGCGGCACACCCCGTCCCCGAGGGCTACTCGGTCCGGCCCGCCCTCCGCCACGAGCTGGCGCGGCGGGTCGAGGTGCACCGCCGCTGCTGGGACCCGGCACGCATCAAGCGGATGCTCGGCCTGCCGGTGACCGGCGACGAGGCCGGCTCGGGCTACTCGGCCGAGAGGCACCGGGCGGTCATGGACACGCCGGTGTATCGCGGGGAGCTGGACATGGTCGCCGTGGCGGCCGACGGGTCGCTGGTCGCCTACGGCCTGGGCTGGCTCGACGCGGGGTCGGGGTCGGTCCTGTTCGAGCCGGTCGGTACCGACCCGCGGCACGGCGGGCGTGGGCTGGGGCGCGCCGTCTGCGCCGAGATCCTGCGGGCCGCCCGTGACCTCGGCGCCACCCAGGCGGTCGTCGGGCCGCGCGGCGACGGCGGGTACCCGGCGCCCCGCCGGCTCTACGAAGGGCTGCGGATGCGCGAGGTCGCCCAGGTCGTCTCCTTCGTCACCGGGTGACGAGCCGGCAGGGGACGCGGCGTGGCCGGGGCGGCCCCGGCGACACCCCGGCCACCCGGCGGTCCGGGCGCTCGCGGGAGTCGTCCCGTTGCGGTACTCTGCGTGCTCTCTTCATCACGCTGTCGTCGTATCGAGGGGGAAGCCGATGGTTGACCGGCAGCCGGTCGCCCAACCGTCCTTCGCCAGCGAGGGCTCGGAGCCGATGCCCTGGTCGCGGGCGCGTGAGCGGTTGGCGGAGGCGCGGGACTTCTTCCTCTGCACCGTCCGGCCCGACGGCAGGCCGCACGCCGTGCCGCTGCTCGCGCTGTGGCTGGACGGTGCCATGTACTTCTGCTCCAGCGAGTCCGCGCACAAGGTCGACAACCTGGCCGCCAATCCGCGCTGCGTCCTCACCGCCGGCGGAGTCGATCTCGACCTCTCGGTCGAGGGCACGGCGGCGCGGGTCACCGACCCGGCCACCCTGAAGCGGGTCGCCGAGGGCTACGGGGAGAAGTACGGCTGGCAGGTGACCGCGGTCGACGGCGGGATCGACGGCGACGGCATCGGCCCGGCACCGTACGTCGTCTTCGAGGTGACCCCCGCGAAGGTCATCGGGATGGGCAAGGACGCCGGCTTCACCGCCACCCGCTGGCGCTTCGACTGAGTACGCGCAGCCAGCTCGGGGCCGTGGTTGATATCGTTCGCCTGCCGGCCCACCGGGGCGGTCCGACCCCTCGCTCCCCGCGTCGCCGATGCCTCGGGCGCGGCCGTCGGTGATCTGAGCAGCGCGGGAGAGTCGGGAGCCGGGGCCATGATGACCGCCTTCAGCTGGTCGGAACTCCGGCGCGAACCCGTCTACGAGGACGACCAGCTCCTGGTGCTCGACAAGCCGCCCGGCATCTCGGTGATGGGGGAGCGGCACACCGACTCCCTGACCGACCTGGCCGCCGCCGCCGGCGAGCCGGTGCACTGGGTGCACCGCATCGACAAGGTCACCTCGGGGCTGCTGTTGCTGGCCAGGACGCCGGCGGCGCACGCGTCGCTGACCCGGCAGTTCGCCGACCGGGGCGCCGACAAGCGGTATCTGGCCTGGGTGGAGGGGGCGGGGCTGCCCGACCGCGGCACCGTCGACCTGCCGCTGCGGCCGGGCCGCAAGGGCACCATCCGGATCGCGGGCGACCGGCAGGCGATCCGCTACGACGCCGACCGCCGTCGCTTCGAGCTGCCGGAGTCGGCGATCGACCGGTCCAAGCCGTCCTACGAGTCGCGTACGGAGTTCGCGACCGCGCTGGTCGGCGACGACCGTACGCTGCTGGTGTTGAAGCCGGTCACCGGGCGACGCCACCAGATCCGCGTCCACCTCGCCTGGCTCGGCTTCCCGATCGTCGGCGACCCGCTGTTCCACCGCGGCCAGGAGGGCCGGCGGACGTACCTGCACTCGTGGGGCTGCGAGATCACCTGCGACTGGCGGGACGAGCCGCGCAGCCGGTTCTGGGCGCCGCCCGGCGCCGACTTCCTCGACGTCTTCGCCGACGGCGAAAAGCCCCGGCTCGACGAGGCACTCGGGTCGCTGGCCGGCTGACCGGAGCCGGCCGGCGCCGCCGTGGCGCGGCACCCACCCCCCTGCGCCCCCGCCACCGGCGTCGGGGTCGAGATGTCCGCCGGAAGTTCCAGCCGAGCGGGGCCTTCGGTGTCGTTTCCAACAGATCCGGCCCCTTGTGGATGCTCGGCATAGCGGCGCGGCGGGGCGGACCATTAGGCTCGATTGGCTGGGTGGAGCCGCCGGACATCGCCTTCACTCGATGCCTGGATGTGAGTATCGGCTGGTTGCGGCACCGAAGGGCAGGACGGGAGTGACCCTAGACGGCGAGCCAGGAGCCGACTTCGCCGAACGCGAGGACGACAGACGCGTGGCGTACGAGGTCACCGGCGCGCCCGACGGCTCCCCCGTCTTCCTGCTCCACGGCACGCCCGGCAGCCGCCGTGGCCCCAAGCCGCGCGGCATCGTGCTCTACCGCATGGGGGTCCGGCTGATCGCCTACGACCGTCCGGGCTACGGGGACTCCGACCGCCGCGAGGACCGTGACGTCGCCGACGCCGCCCGCGACGTGGAGGCGGTCGCCGACCACCTGGGGGTCGAGAAGTTCGCCGTCGTCGGTCGCTCCGGGGGCGGGCCGCACGCCCTCGCCTGCGCGGCCGACGCCCGGCTGCGCGGCCGGGTGACCCGGGTGGCGGTGCTGGTCAGCCTGGCCCCGTGGAACGCGATCGAGCTGGACTGGGTCGGGGGCATGAACACCGGCAACGTGCGCGGGTTCGGTGTCGGGGCCCCCGACACCACGGCGGTGGTCGAGGAGATCCGCCAACGGGCCGAGCGGGCCGCCGCCGACCCCCGGCTCCTCCTCGCCGACCTGAAGACGGAGATGAGCACGGCGGACCGCCGGGCGGTCAACGACCCGGCCCTGCGCCGGCTGATCACCGACACCTACGCGGAGGCGCTCCGCGCCGGCCCCTACGGCTGGATCGACGACGTGCTGGCGTTCCGCCGGCACTGGGCGTTCGACCTCCGGGCGATCGACACGGCGGCGACGCCGGTCCGGTTGTGGCACGGCGCCGACGACAACTTCGCCCCGGCAAGCCACGGTCGCTGGCTGGCCGCCCAGATTCCCGGCGCCGAGATGGAGATCCGGCCCGGGGCGGCACACTTCGACGCGGTCGAGGAGCTGCCGCGCATCCTGCGCTGGCTCGTCGACCCCGACCCCGCGCCGGCCCGGGACCTGCTGATCGGCGCCCGGCCCGGTCAGTAGGGGTGCGGGTCGAGCACCCGGCGCACGTACCGCCCGTCGCGTAGCACCACGACGCTGGGGTGGTGCTGCCCGATCCGGTTGGCGAGCCGGTCGGCGATGCGCATCCGGCCGATGCTCACCCGCCCGCCGGACAACGCCTGGTTGGCTGTCTCCAGGTTGCCCCGGCTGCGCAGCGTGTCGGGATGCTCGGCCCCGAGCACCTCGGTGAGCTGCTCCACCACGGCACGCAGCCGCTCGCTGCCCCGCTCCGCGTCGCCGGCGAGGATGGTGAAGACCGCGGCGTTGTTGGCCGCGGCCATGCTGAACGGGTGCCGGTCGCCGAGCACGGCGAGCACCGCCTCCGCCGCCGTCTCGGTGAGCGTCCGGCCGGTGCCCGTGTCGCCGGCGTCCCACAGGGCCACGCCCAGGTTGATCCGGCAGACCAGCGAGTACGGATGGTCGGGGCCGAACACCCGGGCGAACTGCTGCTCCACCTCGACCAGCTCCGTGAGGGCCTGCGCGCTCTGCCCCTGCAACATCAGGTTGGCCGTCCGGCTGAGCCAGCTGAAGAGCGTGTCCGGGCTGGTCGGCCCGAGGCTCGCCAGCAGCCGCTGGTAGGTCTCGTCGAGCAGCTGGGCCGCCTCGGCGATCTCGCCGGTGCTGCGCAGCGACGCGGCCAGGTTGGCCTGCGCGGTGAGCACGTCGCGGGAGTGGTCGCCGTACAGGTGCCGGTAGCCGCTCACCACCTCCCGCAACAGCGCCACGGAACCCTCGTAGTCGCCCGTCTCCCGCAGGTCGCGGGCGAGGTTGTTGGCCGACGCCAACGTGTTCGGGTGGTCGGGGCCGAGGACCACCCGCAGCCGACGGTGGGTCGCCTCGTCGCCGTCGAGGGCCTTGTCGAACATCCCCATCAACCGGTAGGACGCGGCCAGGTTGTTGGCGGCGATCAGGGTCCCGCGGTGGTCCTCGCCGAAGACCTCGACCGAGGCGGCGAACGTCCGCAGGTCACGCTCCAGGGCCTCCCGGTAGCGGCCCAGGGTACGCAGGTCGGCGCCGTAGCCGCCGGCGGTCATCAGCGTGTGCGGGTGGCTGTCGCCGATCAGCTCCTCCTGCTGGCGCAGCGTGTCCTCGTCCAGCCGGTGGGCCTCGCCGAACCGCCCGAGGCTGCGCAGCAGGTTCGCCCAGTTGAACCGCAGGTGCAGCAGTTGGACGCGCAGCTTGCGGTGCTCCGGCCCGTCCGGCGGGAACTCCGCCAGCAGCGCCGACCAGACGGCCTCGGTCTCCCGCGCGTACCGCTCGCCCTGCTCGTAGCCGCCGTTGACGTAGATGTAGCGGACCCGGTCGATGACGAGCTGCCGGACGTCGTCGTCGCGGCAGGAGATCGCGTCGGACCCGTCGAGGTGCGGCCAGAGCATCCGGAACCGCTGCCGGTTCGCCGGGTCCTCCACCTCGCCGGGCGGTCGTGATCCGGCGAGGACCTGGTGCACCTCGTGCTTGGCCGTGACCAGCTCGTCGTCGGACATCCGGGCGCGCAGGGCCGTCTGCAGCAGCCGGTGCACCTGCACCCGGTGGGCGTGCGGGTCGAGCTTGATCAACGCGAGCTTGTTCATCCGCTGCACCAGCGCCGCCGCGATGTCGCGCTCGGACACCCGGTCGGCCACCCGGGCCGCCACCACCGGGTCGTACGGGGCGACGACCTGGGCCACCTGGTCGCCGTAGAGCAGGTCGAGGGAGATCTCCGGGGCGAGCACCGACGCGAGCTGGAGGAGACGGTAGGCCCCCGGGGAGCCCTGCCTCAGCCGTTGCAGCGGGAGGTCCCAGACCTCCGTCTCCAGGCCGGTACGGCGCAGCCCGGCCAGGTACTCGTCGACCGGGGTGCGGGTGTCGGCCAGCCACGCCCCGACCGTCGCCACGAAGATCGGCACGTTCTCCACGGCGTCCGCGACCCGCTCGGCCTCGGCGACGCTCATCAGGTGCTCGCCCAGCCGGGCACGCAGGTGCGCCACGCTCTCCGCCCGCTCGAACGCCTCCACGTCCACCGCCCGGGCCAGGTCGCCCCAGTCCGGGTTGCGGGTGGTGACCAGCACGTGCCCGTTGCCCTGCGGCAGGTAGGGCCGGACGTCCTCGTACTGGTCGGCGTTGTCGAAGACCAGCAGCCAGTGCGGCGGCGCGCTGCCGTCGGCGCGGCGCTCGGTCTGGCTCAACCGCTGGCGCAGGGCGCGGTTGGTCTCCGGGATCGTCGTCTGGCTCGGCAGGCCCAGCTCCTCGCTGAGTTCCGTCATGATCACGTCGACGAACTGTGGCGGGTCGGCCGCGACCCACCAGATGATGTCGTACGCGCCCCGGAACCGGTGGGCGTACTCGATCGCGAGCTGCGTCTTGCCGAGACCGGGGCCGCCCCGCAGCGCGACCGGGGTCCCGCCGCCCGCCGCCCTCAGCTCCTCCCGGAGCCGGCGCAGCAGGTCCTCGCGCCCGGTGAAGCGGGCGTTGCGCGCCGGCGCGTTGAAGACCGCCGCGCGTACGCCCGGGAAGCGGGCGGGGCGCGGGCCGGCCGCGCCCACCGTGCGCCCGACCAGCTTGAGCAGGTGTGTCGCCGCGTCCTCGGCGGTGAGGTCGTGCACGGCCGTCCAGCTGCCCACCGGGACGTCCGGCACGGGCGGGGTGTCGTCGACGTGCACCGCCAGCCAGGCCGGCGCGCCCTCCTCGCCGTCGGGCTCCCGGCGGGCGCGCCGCGCCGTCAGGTAGGCCCGCGAGACCAGCCGGACCTCCCGGGAGGCGGTGCCCGCCGCCTCGGGCGCCGGCCCGTGCACCGGCGCGGTGACCACCCGCAGGTCGGCGGAGTTCAGCACGGCCTGCGCCCACTCCGCCCAGACCTGGTCCTCGGGCACGTGCCGGAGCACGATCAGCTCGTCCACCACCACCGGCTTGCGCTCGAAGCGCTGCACCGTCCGGCGGCGCAGCTGGTCGTCCATCCGGGGCAGGCCGGTGATCCTGCCGTTGGTGATGTGGCCGGTCAGCGTCTCGTACGCGGAGAGCAGGGTGGTCCGGCCGCCCGGCTCGTCGCCGAAGGTCGCCAGCGTCTCCTCGTAGGCGTAGTACGCGCGGTAGGGCACCTCGACGGTCAGCCAGTACGCCTGCCGTTCGCTCTCGGTCATGCCCCCCGGCAGGCCGGCGAAGCGCTGCATGGCCAGCGACCGGCCGGCGTCCCGCTTGCCCTTCTCCCCGTCGTCGACCCGCATCGGCACGGGCAGCACCCGCCGCGCCCGCCGCCCCTCGTAGTCGCGCACCCGGGCAGCCACCGCCGCGGCGCCGTCGATGCCCTGGTCGCTGAGGGTGAAGCAGTCGACCAGGACGTCGGGCAGGTGGATGGTGCAGATCTCGGCGACGTCGCTGATCCCGGTGCGGCTGTCGATGAGCGCGTAGTCGTAGTGCCGCTTCATGTCCTCGCGCAGGGCGTCGAAGAACTGCGCGCCGCCGAGCCGGTTGTAGAAGTTGTCCCAGTTGAGGCCGGTCACGCTGGTGGCGTAGTCGGGGTTGTGCCGGCCGGCCAGCAGCAGGTCGAGGCTGCCGCCGCCGGGGAACTCCCAGCCCACCGAGAACGCGTACCGGTGGACCCGGGCGTACTCCCGGTGCCAGTCGCCGGGGCGGGCGTCGGCGTCGGTCTCCTTGCGCCGGCGGGCGTTCTCCCACTCGTAGTCGAGGATCAGGTCCATCACGCCGCCCGTGGTGGCGACCTGCTCCGGGTCGAGGAACGGGGCGTAGAACCGGTGCAGGCCGGGGGACTCCAGGTCCCAGTCGGCGACGAGCACCCGCTGACCGTTGGCGGCGAGGATCCACGCGGTGTTGGCCAGCGCCATCGTGCGGCCCGTACCGCCCTTGTAGGAGTAGAAGGTGACGACCTGACCCTCGCGCGATGGCGTCATCGCTCGTCCTTCCCTCGCGTGGTGTCGAAAGGCCGCGCCGGCGGCGGACCGGGGGCCGGTCCCGGCGGGGCGGCCG
The DNA here is from genome assembly GCF_036906775.1 of Micromonospora sp. CPCC 205561. Classification (NCBI taxonomy): domain Bacteria; kingdom Bacillati; phylum Actinomycetota; class Actinomycetes; order Micromonosporales; family Micromonosporaceae; genus Micromonospora; species Micromonospora sp. CPCC 205561. The sequence goes on from NZ_JBAKHV010000051.1 coordinate 32,715, forward strand.
GTAGCAGGCTCGGTTTCGGGGCGGCCGGTCCCTCCGGCGGGTCGACCGGGCCGTACCGGAGGAACTGCTTGCGCGCCTCGGTCACCAGCAGCGGCGTGCAGCGCTCGAACTCGTCGATCGCCCGCACCGGCAGGACCCGGGGGAAACCGGCGTCCTGCAACGTACCTGCGATCGCCTCGGGTGCCGCCTCGCCACGCTCGGACCCGGCGGCGATGACCAACGGGACGACCCAGCGGGGCAGGCCGTCCAGCGCGGACCGGACGGCGGCGGCCCCGGTCGCGGCGTCCACCAGCACGACCGCGGGGCTCTCCGGCGCCAGGGCCCGGGCCGTCGCCAGATCGACGACCCGGGTGGGCAGGCCGAGTCGCTCGGCCGTCGCCGCGACGTAGTCGGCCACCGCCAGCTCGTGCTGCCCGGCGTACGGCCGCCAGCCCGCGTGGTCGGTGAGGGCGGTGACCACCAGCGCCGGGCCGCCGCCGTCGGTGACCGGGTGGCTGGACAGGGCCGCCGCCCGGGAGCGGGCCAGCGGCTGCGTCTCGGCCACCGTGACGATCCGCTCCGCCAGCGCGGCGAGGACGTTCTCGTACTGCCGGCGGTAGGCGCTGAGCTTGCAGAGGGCGCGCAGACCGTTCTCGGCGTAGTCCGCCCGGTCGTCGGCGTCCCGGACCAGCTCCAGCGCGTGCGTCGTCTCGGGGCGCTCGCCCCAGGACGGCAGCGGCAGCCACAGCACCGGCAGGAGGTGCCGTTCGGCGCTCGCGGGGGCCAGCCGGGCGAGCCGGCTGCGGAACGACTCGCGTTCGCCCAGCGCCCAGGCGTTGCGGAAGTAGTTCGGCGAGTGCAGCGGCACGAAGACGTGCGCGAGGCTGAGCGCGTCGGTGAGCGTCTGCCGCAGGTCCGCCCCCGGGCTGACCAGGCCGTCGAAGAAGCCGGCGTCGAGATCGCCGGCCCTCGTGGCGCTCCGCCGGACGGCGGCCGTCAGGTCCTGGAAGAACCGGCTCACCCAGTAGTCGGTGTCCGGCCGGGACGCGGCGGAGAGCGGCACCGAGTGGGCGTAGCTGAGGAAGAAGTAGGTCTCCCGGCGGGGCGCGACGCGGCTCCCGGCGAGGTCAGACCAGGTCATGCCCGACCTCCTCGAACCTGTCGCGCAACTGCCGTACGTCGGTCGGCACCTGCGCCCGCACCCAGTGCGTCTGGTAGGCCCGGGCGACCCGCTGCGCCAGCCGCCAGACCACCGCGTCGTAGGCGTCCTTGCCGTTCTTGCCGAGGCTCAGCAGGCCGTAGATGCCCTCGTCGCGGTATTGCGGGGCGATGTCCGGAGGCAGCCGGGTGGGGGTGAACATCTGCCGCCGCGACACCACCTCCGGCACCCGCCGGCGCTCCACCACGGACCAGTTGACCGGGATGACCGGCGTCTCGCCCGTGGACGGGTCGGCGCCCGGCCGGGTCAGCACCGGCCGCCGGGAGAAGGCGTCCCACTCGCGGGCGCACCAGGCGCTGTTCAGGTACTGCGGCGAGATCAACGGGATGAAGACCTGGCAGTGGCCGGCGGCGAAGGCGAGGTCGTCGGTCCACACCTGCCCGCCGTCGAGCATCCGGTCCATGAAGCCGGCCGTCCGCCCCGGCCCCAGGCCGAGCAGCTCGACGACGTGGTCGGAGAGGTCGACGAAGAGCTGGAAGACCTTCTGGTTGGTGTCGCGTGGGGGTGCCGCCACGTGGTTCCTGGTGTGGGCGTAGCTGAGGAAGAACACGGGGGCACTCTCGTCCTCCCAGTACGTTTCCTCCGCCACCTACGGCTCCCGAGCGGTGCAGCGACTCCCAGCCGCCCACAGTATCGACCACGGTCGACCCGGCGCTGCCCCACCCGTCACGGTCGGTGTTCATCCATCCACCCTCGGGCGAAGTCGACGGCCACCCGCAGGCCCACCAGCCGGCTGTCGGCGTCGCCGACCCGGCCCGCCCGCACCGGCCCCACGTCCGTGAGGGCCCGGCCGATCAGCGGAAAGTCGGTGTCGTCCAGGTCCGGGGCGCGGAAGTCCCGCCGGACCCGCCGCCCGTCGGCGTCGCGCACGTAGCACCGGTACGCCCGCCGGGCGGGCGGGCGACGCAACCGGTGCTCCGCCAGGTGGAACGCCGTGCAGACGGACCAGTCGACGCCGAGCAGCAGCAGCACGGCGTCGGCGGCGTAGAGCGCGCCCAGGGGCGAACGCTCGCCGAGGTGACAGTCGAGGTCGTGGACGGCGGTGAGGCGGGCCGCGGCGGGGCCGAGGGCGGCGAAGGAGGTCTGCGGGTGCCGGCTCCGCGACGCTCCCGACTGCCGGCGTACGTGCTCGGCGAGGACGCCCATGCCCTCCGCGGGGCTGCGCTCCGGGTCGAACGGCACGATGGCCGCCTCCGCCGCCGCGACCCCGGCGGGGCCCAGGCCGGCGGTGGCCGCCCGGAACGGCCGCGACGTGGTGGAGTTCCCGGCCGTCTGCGCCGGTACGACCACCGTGCCCGCGTCGCCCAGCACGTCGCGCAGGGCGGCGAGCAGGGTCGCGGGACCGCCCGCCACCCGCCCGACGCGGGACAGGGCGCAGTGCACCAGCACGGTGGCCCCCGACGGCAGCCCCAGCGCGCGCAGGTCGGCCGCCAGCGCCCCGCGCCCGAGCGGCCCCGCGGTCACGGCCACCCGTCCAGCGTGGCCCGCATCCCCCGGGCGAACCGCTCCCCCTCGGCGGTCAGCACGCCGAGGTCGAGCAGGGCGTCGAGGGCGCCGCCCGTCCAGGCCCGGTAGCGGCGGAAGTGACCCTCGGCGGCCGGGCCGGGGCGGCGTCGCCACACGTCGGCGACCGCCAGGTGGGCGTAGGCGCCGTGCAGCACGCCCTCCACCGGCCGGGGGTCGTCCCGCCACGGCACGCTCAGCGTCCGGGGGTCGTCGCGGTCGAACAGGTCGCAGACGTCCAGCACCGCGCCGAGCTTGAGGTGCTGCACCTCGTGCACCAGCAGCACGGCGAGGGTGGCGTCGTCGGGTACGGCGGTGACGGCCACCGCGCCGAACGCGGTGCCGGCGGCGGCGCTGCGGAACCGGCCGGTCGGCTCCGCACGCAGCGGCACCACGGCCCGCAGCAGGGTGCGGACCCCCGCCGCGTAGTCGGCGGCCTCGGCGTCGACCCGCCGGACCGCCCGCTCCAACCGCCGCGCCCAGCGCAGCGCGGCGGCGTCGGGGAGCCGGGGTTCGACCGGCAGGTCGTAGCAGTCCCGATACGGGTCGGTGTCTTCCAGCAGCAGCCGCCGCCCGTCGAGGCTGACCGTGCGCACCGGCAGCCAACCGTCTGGTCCGTCCGCGCCGTCCGGGGCGCCCTGCCGGCCCGGTTCCGTGGCGACCCGCCGGCCACCGAGCCGGAGGTCCCCGTCGTCGATGGCGAGTCGGACGACGCCGCGCCCCGCGCAGGCGGCGAGCGCGCCGAGCGTCGGCAGGCTGACCAGCCCGTCGCGCACCGGGACGGGCAGGTCGGTGCGGACCCGGGCGCGGACGGCGGCGGCCGCCGCCACGCACGCCAGGTGGGACAGCTCGGCCACCCCGTCCCGGCACCGCCTGGCCCACCGGCTCACGAACGGGTGCGACAGCACGGCGCGGACGGCGTCCGGGTGCGTCTCGTCCAGCCGGACCAGCAGCCGCCACCCTTCGGCGGCCACGGGGTCGCCCGCGGCCCGCTCGCTGAGCGCGACCAGCAGGGCGCGCACCAGCGCCAGGTGCACGGCGCCGAGCTGCTCCGCCGAGCCCGCCGTGCCCGGCCCGGTGGCGAGGTCGTCGAGGACCCCGGGGCTGAGCGAGTCGGCCGGGCGCGGGGGCTCCCCGACCACCGGGGCCGTCGTCACCACCCGGGCGAGTCTCAGCAGGTCGCGACAGTAGACGGACGGGTTGTCGAAGCCGTTGCCGGCACGGTACCGGTGGGCGTAGAGCCCGCCCCCGCAGTGCCGGACCACCGGGCACCCGCGGCAGGTCGCGCAGAGCCCGGCCAGCCCGCTCTGCCGCACCGCGATCGCCGGGTGGGCCGCCGCGTCGTCCACCCGGTGCCGGAAGACGTCCAGGCCGGTGACGGCGGCGCCGTCGAAGGCGGACTTGAGGGAGTCGACCTGCTCGAACGTGCCGTCGGTCTCGACCACGACCAGGTCCGCCGGGGCGAGCCCGACCGCCTCGCTGCGGCTGCCGCGCCCGGACGCGGTGGAGAGCAGGGACTCCAGCAGGCGGATCGGCACCGGGCGCCCGTCCGCCAGCCAGCGTCGGTGGACGGCCAGCAACCAGTCGGCGTACGGCGTGGCGACGCCGTCGGGACGCACGGGCGGGCTGTCCCAGTTGGCGTGCGGCAGCAGGAAGTCGACGTGCGGGGGCTCCTCGGCCAGCAGCGCCTCGTACACCCGGATCGGGTCGTTGGCGAGGTCGACCGTGCAGAGGATGCCCGCATAGCTCGTGCGGTACGCGGGCCGGCGCAGCAGCGACAGCGCCCGCAGCACGCGGCGGTGGCTGCTGGCCCCGTTGGCGTGGCGACGGTGCCGGTCGTTGGCGGCCCGGTCGCCGTCGAGCGAGATCCCCACCTTGACGTCGTGGGCGACCAGCACCTCGCAGACGGCCGGGGTGAGCAGCACGCCGTTCGACTGCATCCGCAGGTCGAGGCGGGCCACCGCACCGACGACGCGGCGCAGGGTGGCGGCGGTGGCGTCGAGCCGGGCGGCGCCCGCGAGCAGGGGCTCGCCGCCGTGCAGCACCACCCGTACGACGTCGAGCCGGTGCGCCGCCGCGTGCTCCGCGATCCGCCGCGCGACGGCCGCCACGGTGGCGGGGGCCATCACCCGGGGCTGACGCCGCCACGACTGGTCGGGGTGCTCGTAGACGTAGCAGTGGTCGCAGGCGAGGTCGCAGCGGCTGACCAGCTTGAGCACGTACTGCGACAGCGGCGCGACGCGCCCGGTCGGCTGCCTGCCCGGCCCGGCTGGCTCAGATCGCAGAGATGAAGGCCGCGACGTCGACACGGGACGGGCGATCCTCCCTGCGGCTCGTCACGCGGGCGACCGATCGGGCCCGGTCGAGGGGGATCCGGCCGAGCGGGGTGCGCCGGAGGTCGTCCAGCGGCGGTGGGGTCGGATCGGGCTGGCGTGCGTTGCGCTCCACGTCGGTTCCCCCAGCTGGGTCGGGAGTGGACGGCGGCCCGCCCACGACGACGGTCTACGACGGCTATCGACGATGCTATATGGCACGCGGTGTGATGTCACTGCTGCGCTGCGCCATCCTGCTCGATCATCCTCGCCATCCACCCCTCGTTGGAGAGCGAGATGATCCGCTCCGCCTCGGCGACGAACGCGTCGTCGTCGGTCCAGCCCCGCCCGGCCTCGCGGGTCGTCCGCAGCCGGGTGAGCTGGTCGGCCGTGCGGGCGTACTCGATCTGGTGGTGCTCGTACTGCTGCGCCGAGCCGTAGCCGGCCAGCGCGGTGGTCACGGCAGCGGCGACACCGATCCAGGCGGTGAGCCCGAGGTTGTCGCCGAGCACCCCGACGGTCGCGGAGACCAGGGCGGCGGCGACCGTGAGCCCGGTGGCCGCGTACCGCACCCGCCGCGCGGCCCGGGCCATCCGGCGGGCCGCCGGCAGGTAGTAGCCGTCGACCTGCCGCTGCAACCGCTCCGCCACGTACGAGGGCACGTCCGAGACCGCCGGCAGCGGCCGGGCGGCCGGCGGCGCGTCGAGGGTGCGGCCGACCAGGTCGCCGGCGTCGTCCATGAGCGCGTCGAAGCGGCCGAGCAGCACGGCGTCGCGGTCCGCGCCACCGAACGGGGCGACCCCGGCGAGGTAGCGGTAGGTGTCCGCCTTCAGCGCCTCGGAGACCGAGCGGAGCCGGGTCCACGCGTGCACCGCCTCCCGGGACGCCCACCGGGCCGCCAGCGGCACCAGGAGCAGCGCCGTCGCCGCGACGATCGCCAGCGCCCGGCCCGCCGCGGGCTGAGCCTGCCCGAGCTGGTTGGCGAGGGTGCCGCAGACGGCGGCGCCCACGGTGAGCGCGGCGATGGTCAGGCGCGCGCCGGTGATCGTCCGCTTGGCCCCGCCGGACGCCCAGGACCAGGACGCCTGCCGCTGCCAGACCGTCGCGACCGCCGCCGGGATATCGAAGTTCGCCACGATCGGATGGTAGGACGGTCGCGCCCGTGCAACGGGGACCCGAGCCGGCCCGGCGGTCCCGGGCGGCCGGCGCTCAGCGGGGCAGGAAGGCGTCGTACGCCCCGTCGTACCAGTCGGCCTCGTTGTGCCGGCGGACCGTGCCGCCGACCCGGGTGAGCATCAGCCAGTTGTCGTTGAGCACCAGCGCCGCGTCCTCGGGCCGGTCGGCCAGGATGCGGCCCACCGTCCGCAGCATGTGCGGCCTGCCCTTCTCGGTCAGGACGTCCTTGCGCATGTGGAAGTCGACGTCGACGTACGTCTCCGGCTCCCACTCCCAGAGTGCGCCGCCGTCGTCCTCCGCCGCGTAGTAGCCGTGGCGGCCCGAGACGATGCTGACGGCGTATCCGGACTCGTCGCCCCGGCCGGCGCTGAGCATCCGGGCGCCGGAGACCGTCGTCGTCTCGGTCGCCCCGGGGGCGGTCAGCGCCGCCACCTGCTCCAGCGGGACGTCGCCGGCGAGCGTCAACCGATAGGTGATGGACATGTTTTCGCCCTTCCTCAGTCCCGCCGCACGACCTGGACGATCGTGCCGTTCCGGGTGATCGCCACCAGCTCCTTCAACGCCGGTACCGGCCAGTCGTCGAACTGCTTCTGCAAGGCGGCGAGGTCCCCGCGCCAGTCCCGGAGGTGCAGCACCACGCGCTGCGTCTGCCCGCGCTCGACCTTCCTGGTGACCGCACTCCAGACGGACCGGGGCGGTACGGAGGAAGTGGGAGCGTAGCAATCGAAGACGTGCCCCTCGACCAGGTAATCCGGGGACTTGTCCGGATCGACGACATCGCCGGTGTCGAGCTGCGTGGTGGCGATCTCCTGTTTCGTGGGGTTCTGGTGCACCCGGTAGCCCTGGTCGGCGACCCTGTCGGCGGCGTCGTTCTCCAGTTCCAGGCTGCGGCGTTCCGCCGGCCTCTCGTTGGCCGGGATCCGGGTGCGTCGTCCGGTGGGCGCGCCGCCCGGGGTGCCGGTGGCCGGCCTGGTCCAGGGCGTGCCGGCGCGGTCGGCGGCGTCGGCGTCCGCCGGCGCGGGAGCCGCGGTGGTGGGGCTGGCCGGCGCGGCGCCGCCAGCCCCGGTCAGTTTCCCGCGGAGCCCAGCTGCCGTGCCTCGGCGATCGCCGTCTCGACGGGCTGCCGGGCGGTGGCGGTGCGCTGGACCATCAGCGCCAGGACCTGCCTGATGCTCTCCAGGGACTGCAGCAGCGGCCCCGGCTGGCCCCCCTGCAGGACGGCGACGACGAGCTGCCGCGTCTCGCCGACCTGCGCGGCGGTGGCGGTGGCGGCGTCGCGGATGCCGTCGATCGCGCTCCGCACGGGCGCCAGGCCGGCGATCGTCTCCTGCGGGCTGGCCTGCTGCGGGACGGCGGCGGTCGCCCTGGCGGCCTCGGCGATCGTCGTGGCGAGGCCACCCAGGCCGCCCCGGATCTCCGAGATGGCGCCGCGTACCCGGGCCAGGCCCGCCGCCACGGCGGCGAAGCCGGCGCCGGCGGCCCGCAGCGCCACCTCCTGCGCCTGGTTGTCGGCGGCGGCCGCCAATGTCTGCGCCCGGTCGACGCCGGTCGTCAGCGCGCGGAGTTCTCCGGTGATCTTCTCGATGTGCGACACGCGGCCGACTGCTCCGATCGGAAACGGTATGGATGCTGCCCGAAGCCGAAAGTAGCGACATCCGGCCGCGCCCACCAGCCCCGGTGCAGACGGAACCGCCCCCGGCGCCAGCAGGCGTCCGGGGGCGGTCCGTGGTGAACGCGGTCAGATCAGGATCTTGAACATGTTCCAGCCGCTGCCGGCCTTCACCGGGGCGGCGAAGGAGCCGTCACCACGGCCGGCGTGCAGCCAGAGGACGCCGGTGGCGTCGCGGGACACCAGGTCGCGGCGGCCGTCCTCGTCCAGGTCCCCGATCGGGACGACCGCGTTGTAGCTGGCCCAACCGGTGGAGACCTGTGTCCGGCCGCTCCAGCCCTTGTTGCCGTTGCTGAAGTACCGGTACATGACGCCGGCGGAGTCGATGCCGAGCAGGTCGCCGTGGCCGTCGCCGTTGAGGTCGCCCGCGCCGAACACCCGTGGGTAGATGCCCCAGCCCGATCCGACCTGCACGCGCGGGTTGATGGCACCACCTCCGGTGGTCGTGTACAGCCACAGCTTGCCGTCGTTGTCGATGCCGAGGATGTCGTCGTGACCGTCGCTGTCGACGTCGCCGGGAGCGAGGATCGACCGGTACATCATCCACCCCGCACCCAGGCTGACCGTCTGCGCGCCACCGAAGCCCAGGTGGCCGGTGCCCCGGTACGCCTTCATGCCGCCGTTGCCGTCCCGCACGAGCAGATCCGGATACACGTCACCGTCGTAGTCGCCGAACGGCACCAGGGCCGAGGTGCGGGCGGCACCGGAGCAGCTGAGACACCATTCCTCGGTGAAACCGTTGCTGTGGAGCCGGCCGGGCGCGGCTGCCGACGGGTCGGTGCCGTACCAGTGGCCCTCGCCGGTGGTCTTCACGCCGAGCAGTCCCGGCCCGCCGAGGCAGCTGTAGCCGCGGAAGGGGAAGGTGCCGCAGGAGACGACCATGTCGCCGGAGCCGACCGTCACGGGCGCGGCGGATTCGGTGGGCGTGCCGCTCAGCGTCCACGTGTACGCCCCGTTGAGCGCCGGCTGTCCCGAGGGCAGCCGGCCGTCCCACCGCAGGCCGACGTACGTCCGGGCCATCGCGCCGGAGGCTCGGTGGACGACCTCGCCCGTCCACTTGCGGGAGATCGCGAGCTGCCAGCTCCAGAGCGGCCGGGTCAGCCCCACGGTCGCCTGCCACGGCTGGGCGTCGGTACGCGGGTTCGTCGAGTCCTGCGACCGGACGCTGCCGGGCCCGGGTGCGGTGCCGGGTACGCCGGCGTCGAGCACGTGCACCGCCCGGTCGGCATCCACGTACGCGACGCCGGAGCCGTGCCGGTCGACCGTCCAGGTGACGTCCCGACCGTCGGCCGGCGCGCCGCCGGGCAGGTCGGCGAGCTTCACCTGGGGCTGGAGGGTGCCGTCGTGGAAGGCGGTCATCACGAGGCCGCCGGCGGCGGTGTCGTGCCGGACGAGGAAGCCGTCGCCGAGCAGCGCCGGCCCCGACGGCACGGTGAGGTTCCGGCCCGTCTCGACGTCGTGGACGCCGGCCGGGCCGGTCGCGCCGCAGGCCCACCACAGCCACCTGGCGCTGGTCCGCACCTCGGTCGGCACGCAACCCGCGCCGGTGGCGACGGTGCGCGTCGTCTTCCCGCTCGACAGTTCGACGGCCGTGAGCTGGCCCGCGGTCGTCGTCGCGGCCCACAGCGTGCCGAACCAGAGCGCCGCCCCGGTCTTCGGCATGCTCCGGATCACCTGGTCGGTGGTGATGTCGACGACGTGCTGGTCGTTCGAGACACCGTCGGCGACGAGGAGCAACGAGCTCGTGGCGTCGAGGATCCGTCCGTTCCGGGTGGGCAGGGGGGTGTGGTCGTACCCGGCCGTACCGTTGCGCACCGTCAGCGCGGTGTCCGCCGTGCCGGGGACCAGGTACGCGGCCCCGAGGTCGGTCCCCTCGACGAGGCGTACGCAGTTGAGCCCCGTCGCACAGGGAGCCGGAGTTCCCCGCAGGGTGGCCCTGGTCCCCGGCGTGATCCCCGGGTCGGGGAAGACCGGGTGGTCGAAGGAGACGTACTCGGCCGCGCCGGTCTTCGGCGACACCTGGGACTGGACGTGCCGGATCAGCCCCTGCCGGTAGCTGATCCCGGCGTTCCCCACCGGGTCCCGCACCGGCAGCACCGGCGCGATCAAGGGCGTCTGGCCTGGCCGACCGGTGATCCGGTGCACCGCCCAGTCCCCGCTGCCCGAACCGCCCACGACCAGGGCGGTGCCGTCCGGCCCCTGCACGAGCGCCCGGAGACCCCAGGAGATCTTCGGTAACAGCGTGGGGCGGGGGGCGGTGGTCTGCACCGGCACGCTGACCGCCGGGAAGTGCTCACCGGTGTCGTCGACCTGACTCCGGCTGATCACCAGGCCGCCGTCGACGACGACCGTCCGGAGGAGACTGTCCTGCGGGACCGTCACCAGCCGGGCCGAGGTGTCGGCGCCGCTGGTGAGGCCGCTGCGCGAGTAGAGGTGGTACTGGCCGCCGCCGGACATCCAGCCCACGGTGTCGCCCGAGAGGCGCCAGAAGGCCGACGGTACGCCGGTGGGGATCCTCTTCACGGTGGCGGTCGCGAGGTCGAGCAACCCCATCCGCTGCGTGGCGTCGACCAGGTAGCCGACCACCACCGAGTTCTCGTCGCCGACGGGCGGCAGCCCGCCGGGCCTGGCATCGCTCGGGATGCCGGCCACCGGCGTCGTGGTCCACGTACCGTCGCCGCTGAAGGTGCGCAGCTCCAGCTGCACGCCGGTGAGCGGCGGCTTGCGCAGCAGCATCCGCTGGCCGTACACGCCCCAGAGGACGTGGTCGGCCGGAATCTCCCACTGCTGCCAGCTCTGGTCGGCGAGGTCGAGCAGGCTGACCTTGCCCGGTGCCGGCCTGGCCGGCACCGGGGCGGTGGTGGAGACGCTGTCGTCGCCCGCCGGCTTGATCGCCGACGGTTCGACACCTGCCAGGTCCTCGACCACCACCGTCGCCCCGGTGTCGTAGCGGGTCCACAGGTAGTCGGCCGACTTGTTGTGCGAGTGCAGGAAACCGGTGCGGCCGGCGAAGTGCACCGCCTCGAAGGCGGGCACCGTCGCGTCCTTGCGGGGGATGACGGCGATCTCCCGAGGTGCGGTGCCGGGATCGGCGGCAGCAGGCGCCACCGGAACGATCAGCAGGCCGAGGGCGAGGGTGGTCGCCAGAGCGCCTGCCGGAAGATTGCGACCCAAAGAGATCCTCCTGGACGGGGTGCGCGAGATGCGCGCAGCCTACCGACAGGAAGGAGCGGGGACGCGCCGCCGACCGGCTGATGCCGCGGACGGAAGGGCGGCCCGGCCCGCGCGTGGCCGCGGTCCGGGCCGGACCAGGGCGTACGACCGCTCAGAGCGGTGCGCCCGCGGCCCTGCGGCGCCGCTCGGCCCGGCGCCGCACCCGCGTGTACGCGCCCGTCAGCCCCATCGCCCGACGGACCTCGACGAGGGTCTGCCGCACCTCCAGGCGGGTCCGCTCGGTGCCCTCGACGATCAGCTCGTCGACCAGCCCCGGGTCGGCCTCGATCCGGGCCCGGCGCTCCCGGATCGGGTCCAGGAAGCGGTTGAGGGCGGCGGCCAGCTTCTCCTTCACCTCGACGTCACCCACCCGCCCCGCCCGGTAGCGTTCCTTGAGCCCGTCGACCTCGGCGCGGTCGGGGTTGAAGATGTCGTGGTAGGCGAAGACCGGGTTCCCCTCGACGGTGCCGGGCACGTCGGCCCGGACCCGGTTGGGGTCGGTGTACATCCCCAGCACCGCGCGGCGCACGGTCGCCGGGTCGGCCGAGAGCGGGATCGCGTTGCCGAGGCTCTTGCTCATCTTCGCCCGGCCGTCCGTGCCCACCAGGGTGGGCGTCTCGGACGCGATCATCTCGGGTACGGGGAACACCTCCCCGTAGAGATGGTTGAAGCGCCGGGCGATCTCCCGCGTCACCTCGACGTGAGCCGCGTTGTCCCTGCCGACCGGGACGACCTGCCCCTTCACGCAAAGGATGTCGGCGGCCTGGAGGACCGGGTAGCCGAGCAGCCCGTACGGCATCTCCTCCTTGCCGGCTGCGGTGGTCATCTCCTTGAGCGACGGCACCCGCTCCAGCCGGGGCACCGTGACCAGGTTCTGGAGCAGGGTGTTCAGGTCGCCGACCTCGGGAATGGCCGACTGGAGGTAGAAGGTGGCCCTCGCCGGGTCGACGCCGGCGGCCAGGATGTCGGTGACCATCTCCCGGGCGTTGACAGTGACCCGCTCGATGTCCCCGCGGGTGTTCCGCGTGGTGAGCATGTGCAGGTCGGCGATGATGAAGAAGCTCTCGTAGCGTCGGTGCAGCCGCACGCGGTTGGCAATGCTGCCGACGTAGTGGCCGAGGTGCAGCCGCCCGGTGGGGCGGTCCCCGGTGAGCATCCGTGGGACGGACATGGTGATGGGCCTTTCGTGCGCGGTGGACGGGGCGTGCGCGGAAGCGCGCCGACCGGGCGGGACACCCGGATCGGTCGGGATCGGCTCAGAGAGCCGACCGCCATCGCGCGCCGTCGCGGAACCGCAGTCCACCGGCACGAAGTACGTCGATCATCCGCTCGCGGCCGTCGCCGCAGCCGCCGCGGGAGACAGCCGCCGCACGCGGCACGAGGCCGTCGAGCGGATCGACGACCCCCGGCGCGTGGCTGACCATGTCCACAGGGTAGCCGCCGCGTACGGTCGCGGTGGTCCCGCTCGGCGCTTACCGGTAGCTCTCCCGGTAGTAGTCGCCGATCCGGTCCCGGTAGTCGGGCTCGCCGTACGCGTCCGGGTCGAAGGCGGGCGACTCCTTGACCTGCTCCCGGGTGCGGTCCACGTGCACGGTGCGGTCGAGGTGGTCCACCCGCGTCACGGTCCCCACCGGGAGCAGCACCTTGCGGCCGAAGATCCACGGTCCGGTGTCCACCACCAGCCACCGGGCGCCGGTCTCGTCGCTGGCCGCGTCGACTGAGCCGATCCGTCCGTTCATGGCCTCCACCCGGTAGCCGACGAGGTCGACCGGGGTGCCGGGGCCGGGCGCGTCGGGCCCGTCGTCGGTGCGCTCCGGCCCGTCGGGCGGTGCCGCGTCGGGTGTGGCTCCGGTGTACCCGCCGGCGAGGGCGGACGGGTCGCGCCAGGCCCAGGGGTTGAAGGTCGACGGCTGCACGGGTCACCTCCGATGACGGTCTGCGCCGGTCCCGAAGGCAGTGCCCCGCTCCCGCCCTAGGGAAACCGGTAGGCCCCGCTCCCGCCCGGGGAACAGGCCGCGTCCGCCGCGGCCCCGAGAGACGACGGGCGCAACGGGCGGGCACCGACCCCGGCGATCAGCCGGCCCGCCCGTACCGCGCTGGCATACTCGGCAACCATGGTGCTGTCGCGCGGCTGGGCGCTCTTCCTGACCGGGGTCGGGATCTGGACCTGGGTGATCTGGCCGAGGTTCGCGGTGGCCATCTGGCAGGACCCGCGGGCCTGGTCGACCGGCACGGTGGGCGAGTTCCCGGCCACCGGCTTCCTCTGGATCCACGCGCTGCTGATCGCGGCATCGCTGCTCATCGGCACCACCGTCGGCGTGCTCGGCGTCCGGGCCTGGCGGGCCGCCGGGCGGCGCTGAACAGGCAGGACAGCGGTACGGCAATGGTGTGACCGGGGACGCCTCCCCCGGATTTGACGAGCAAACCCACGGACGCGTAACTTTCTCTCTGCCAGCGCGGAACGGACGAAACGGGGCAATGCTCCGGAAGGCCGGGCGCGGGAATGAGCTTCGGGTCCGCCGGGTTGTACCCATCGGTACCCGGACCGGGCGGGGCCGGCCGGATCAGCCGCGAGGCGGATTTGGCGCGGCGGAACCGACCGGGTAAGGTTCACGACCGGCAGGAAACCGGGCGAGCTCGCGGGAGACCGCAGAGCGGCCGGTCTGCCAAATCCGATGATCAACCACAGCGGCGTGCCGCTGCGCGCGCCCATCGGAGAGATCCGTACGAAGCGCGACAGACCGGGACAAACGGTTTGACACGGCGGAGACGGTGAGGTAACGTTGTAGAAGTGCCCGGCGCGAGAGCGGCGGGTGTGGTGATTGAAATGCCCCGGGTCGGGGGCTCCACGGTGTGGGGTTTCCGGGCGGTGTGTGGTTGTTCTTTGAGAACTCAACAGGGTGCTTGATAAGCCAGTGCCAAATTGATTT
>NZ_JBAKHV010000052.1:0-44245 GCF_036906775.1 Micromonospora sp. CPCC 205561
ACCACTACGCCCAGTGGGAGCAGCAGGCCGCCGACCTCGTCGCCCAGCACTGGAACAACTGACCAGATCAACTGAACGAACACGCTGGCCGGCACCCCCACACGGGGTGCCGGTCAGTCGCATCTTCGGGGCCGTCGGCGGGGGAGGGTACGGCGGTCAGACGCGGTAGCCGGCGGCCCGCGCCGCCTGACGTTCGCGGCGCCGCTCGGAGCGGCGGCGCCGGAACCAGAAGAGGAAGACGACCAGCCCGACCAGGAACGCCAGCACCAGCACCGGCAGGATGATCGCCACCACCGACATGACCACGCTGGTGGCGTCCTCGGCGGTGCTGGCCACGGGCGCGCCGACGCCGGCCGTGGTCGCGTTGATGACCGGCCGGGCGGCGGACTTCAACAGGTGCACGCCGAAGGCGATCAGCACCCCCGTCACCACGGGCACCCACTGGTTGGACGAGAAGAAGGCGCCGGGGTCGCTGACGGTCACGGTCTCCGAGGACGAGCCGGCGCCGAACGCCAGGCCGCCGGCGGTCGGCCGGACCACGGTCTGCACCACGTCGTTGACGTGGTCGACCACCGGGACCTTGTCGGCGACGACCTCGACGACCAGCAGCACCGCGAGGATGGCGACCACCCACCCGTTGCCGAGCCACTGCCAGTTGGAGGGGAGGTCGATCAGGTCGGTGTAGCGGGCCAGCAGCCCCATGGTGAGCAGGGGTATGTAGGCGTTCAGCCCCGCCGAGGCGGCGAGACCGGTACCGGTGAGAACTTCGAGCACCATCTCAGCATCGCACCGGCACGCCAGTGCCGCTCGACGGCGCGGGCCGGGGTCTCCGCTACCCTCGTCGGGTGCGGTTGGTCATTGCGAAGTGCTCGGTGGACTACGTCGGACGGCTCTCGGCCCACCTGCCGCCGGCCACCCGGTTGCTCATGGTGAAGGCGGACGGGTCGGTGTCGATCCACGCCGACGACCGGGCGTACAAGCCGTTGAACTGGATGAGCCCGCCCTGCCGGCTGGAGGAGGCCCCCGGGGTCTGGCGGGTCGTCAACAAGGCCGGCGAGGAGTTGCGGATCACCCTGGAGGAGATCTTCCAGGACACCTCGTACGAGCTGGGCGTCGATCCGGGCCTGCGCAAGGACGGCGTGGAGGCGCACCTCCAGGAGCTGCTGGCGGCCAACCCGGAGGCCCTCGGCGAGGGCTTCACGCTGATCCGCCGGGAGTACATGACCGCGATCGGCCCGGTGGACCTGCTCTGCCGGGACGCCGCCTCCGGGACGGTCGCCGTCGAGGTCAAGCGCCGGGGCGAGATCGACGGCGTGGAGCAGCTCACCCGCTACCTGGAACTGCTCAACCGGGACCCGCTGCTCGCCCCGGTCGCCGGCGTCTTCGCGGCGCAGGAGATCAAGCCGCAGGCCAGGGTGCTCGCCACGGACCGGGGCATCCGCTGCGTGGTGGTGAACTACGACAGGCTGCGCGGCATCGAGCGCGACGAGCTGACCCTCTTCTGAGGCACCGCCAGCGGCCGGCCAGGGCGGGTCACCTGCCGTACAGGACCTTGATGGCCTTCACGAGCCGGGCGACGTCGGCGGGCGTCCGATCGAAGGTCGTCGAGGCCAGCAGCGACCGCGCGCGCCGCCGGGTGACGGCCTTGGCGCGGCTGAACTCGCGCAGCCCGTCCTCGCCGTGGATGCGCCCGAAGCCGGAGTCGCCGACGCCGCCGAACGGCAGGGTGGACATCCCGGCGAAGGTGAGCGACGAGTTGACCGACGCCATGCCCGAGCGCAGCCGCCGGGCGATCGCCACCGCGTGCCGCCGACCGAAGACCGAACCCCCCAGGCCGTACGAGAGGGCGTTGGCTCGGGCGACGGCCTCGTCGGCGTCGCGGACCCGGTTGATGGTCAGCGTCGGGCCGAAGGTCTCCTCGCGTACGGCGACGGAGTCCTCCGGGACGTCCACCAGCACGGTCGGTCGCACGTATGGCGGCTGCACCGCGTCGGCCCCGCCGAGCACCGCCCGGCCGCCCCGGGCGAGCGCGTCGTCGATGTGCCGGCGGATCACGTCGACCTGGCTCGGCATGGTGATCGGGCCGATGTCGGCGTCGTCCGCGCCGACGGTCAGCCGGCCGGCCCGCTCGACCACCTTGCCGACGAACGCGTCGAAGACCGGCTCGACCGCGTAGACCCGCTCGATGCCGATGCAGGTCTGGCCCGCGTTGGTCAGCGCGCCCCAGACGCACGCCTCGGCGGCGGCGTCCAGGTCGGCGTCGGCGTCGACGATCATCGCGTCCTTGCCGCCGGCCTCCAGCAGCACCGGCGTCAGCGACTCGGCGCAGGCCGCCATCACCTTCCGGGCGGTCGCCGACGAGCCGGTGAAGGCCACCTTGTCCACGCCGGAGCGGCAGAGCGCCGCCCCGACGTCGCCGAGCCCGTGCACGGCGGTGAAGACCGGCTGCTCCGGCACCACCTCGGCGAACGTGTCGACCAGCCACTGCCCGACGGCGGGGGTGTACTCGCTGGGCTTGAACACCACCGCGTTCCCCGCCGCCAGCGCGTACGCGGCCGAGCCGATCGGGGTGAAGACGGGGTAGTTCCACGGGCCGATGACGCCGACGACGCCGTGCGGCTGGTATTCGAGGTGGGCGGAGAACTCGGCCAGGACCAGCCGCGAGCGGACCCGGCGGGGTCCCAGCACCCGCCGGGCGTTGCGGGCCGCCCAGTCGACGTGCTCGACGGCGGTGACGACCTCGACGACCGCGTCGGCCACCGGCTTGCCGCCCTCGGCGTGCACCAGCTCGGCCAGCTCCTCGATCCGCCGGGCGAGCAGGCCGCGCCAGCGCAGCAGCCGCTCCCGGCGCCCGGTGAAGCCCAGCCCGGCCCACCACTCGCCGGCCGAGCGGGCGAGCGCGACGGCCCGTTCGACGTCCGCCGCCGTGGCCACCGGCAGGCGCCCGGCCTCCGCGCCCGTCGCGGGGCTCGTCGAGACCAGCCGCCCGTCCTCGATGACCGGGGTACCCGGCACATGCACAGCCGTCATGGCGGAAGTCTAGACCCGAAAATTACTCACCGGTAGGACGTGCCCGGCCGCCCGGCGGCCGTACCGGTCCGCC
Organism: Micromonospora sp. CPCC 205561; assembly: GCF_036906775.1. Classification (NCBI taxonomy): domain Bacteria; kingdom Bacillati; phylum Actinomycetota; class Actinomycetes; order Micromonosporales; family Micromonosporaceae; genus Micromonospora; species Micromonospora sp. CPCC 205561. Next base: position 3,104 of record NZ_JBAKHV010000052.1, read on the forward strand.
GCCCTCGGGCACGGGCCGGACCAACCGGCGAACGCGAGGTGTCCGGCCGGGGGCGCGAGGGTGCCCGTGCGGCGGTGGGGGCGGCTACGGTGTGATGGCAGGCTGACGCGGGGTGACCGCGCGGGGTGGAGGGCTGACCGTCCATGGAGGAACATCCGGAACTCAGACCGCTGTTGACGGTGACCGGCGGGTCGATGCGGGGGCTGAGCTTCCGGGTCGCCCTGGAGCGGCAGGTCATCGGCCGGGCGGCGACCGCCGACATCGCCGTGCACGACGCCCACCTGAGTCGCCGGCACGCAGAGATCTGGCTGACGGGCGAGGGAGCGTGCCTGGCGGACCTGGGCTCCACCAACGGCACCTGGCTGAACGACCGGCGGATCAGCGGCGTCGAGCGGCTGGCCGACGGGGACGTGATCCGCATCGGCCGCACCGAGCTGCGCGTGCACGACCCTGGCGTGGCGCGCACCGACCCGGTGGGGTTCAGCTTCGGGCGGCCCCGCCCGGACCGCCGACCGACCCTGCCGTTGCCGGTCGCGACCCCCACCCTGCCGGCGACGGAACAGGCGGCGCCGCTGGCGCTTCCGGCGGTGCCGTCCGCTCCGTCCTGATCCGGGCCGGCGAGGACCGCCGGCGCGCACACCTGCCGGTGGTGCCGCGTGGCGGGCCGGCACATGGACGCGTCGACGCCGTCGTGGCAGCATCCGGCGGATGGAGACGGGACAGCGGCAGGTGGCGGCGAACGGAATCACCCAGGCGGTACGGGTGGCCGGACCGCCGGACGGGGTGCCCGTACTGCTGATCCACGGCAACTGCTCGTCGTCCGCCTTCTGGGAGCCGCTGGTGCGGCGGTTGCCGGCCACCCTCCGGGTGGTCGCGCCCGACCTGCGCGGCTACGGACACACCGACACCGCGCCGGTGGACGCGACGCGGGGCCTGAGCGACTTCGCCGACGACGTCGGCGCGCTGCTGGACGACCCGTCCCTCTTCGCGCCCGGCGCGCGGCCGCTGGTGGTCGGGCACTCGCTCGGCGGCGGCGTGGCGATGCGCCTGCTGGTCGACCGTCCCGACCGGGTCGGCGCGCTGCTGCTCGCCGCGCCCGTCTCGCCGTACGGCTACGGCGGCACCCGCGACCTGACGGGCACGCCGACCACCGCCGACTTCGCCGGCACCGGCGGGGGCACCGCGAACGGTGACTTCGTCGCGCGGCTGGCCGCCGGCGACCGGGGCGCGGACGGCCCCACCAGCCCGCGCGCCGTGCTGCGGGCCACCTACGTGGCGGACCCGGCCGCGCTCGGCGACGACGAGGAGCTGCTGCTGGAGAGCGTCCTCTCCACCGCCACCGGCGACGACAACTACCCGGGTACGGCGGTGGCCTCGGGGAACTGGCCCGGCACCGCCCCGGGCGGGCGCGGCGTGCTGAACGCCCTCTCCCCGGCGCACTTCCGGGTCGCCGACGAACTCGTCGCCGTGGCCGCGAAGCCGCCGATCACCTGGATCCACGGGGACGCCGACGTGATCGTCTCGGACACCGCGCTGATGGACCTGGCCCATCTGGGGTCGCTGGGCGTGCTGCCCGGCTGGCCGGGGGAGGAGGCCTGCCCGGCCCAGCCCATGGTGGGGCAGACGCGGGCGGTGCTGGAGCGTTACGCGGCGGCCGGCGGGGCGTACCGGGAGGTGCTGCTGCCCGGCTGCGGGCACAGCCCGCACCTGGAGCGGCCGGCCGAGTTCGTCGCCGAGCTGCTCCGGCTGGCCGGCGGGCCCGCCTGACCGCGCCGGCGGCCCGGCGGGGCCCGTGAAATTGCCCACGGCGCCTCGACAGCGAAACGACAGGTGGCAGACTCGCGCGCATAACCTTAATGGTCGTTCATGCGGCCGGCGAGCATGGAGGAGGTTGGTCGTGGCGCGCGATTTCACCAGCGTGGGTGTTGTGGGCCTGGGCACCATGGGTGCCGGCATCGTCGAAGTGTTCGCGCGTAACGGGATCGACGTCGTCGCCGTCGAGGTCTCCGAGGGCGCGATGGAGCGTGGCCGGGCCATCCTCACCGGGTCGACGGACCGGGCCGTGGCCAAGGGCAAGCTCGCCGAGGCCGACCGGGACGCGCTGCTCAGCCGCGTGCGGTTCGCCGTCGGGCTGGACGCGCTGCACTCGGTGGACCTGGTCGTCGAGGCGGTGCCCGAGCACCTGGACCTCAAGCAGCGGATCTTCGTGGAGCTGGACCGGGTCTGCAAGCCCGGCGCGATCCTGGCCACCAACACCTCGTCGCTGAGCGTCACCGAGATCTCCGTCGCCACCAGCCGACCCAACCAGGTAATCGGCATCCACTTCTTCAATCCGGCCCCGGTGATGAAGCTGGTCGAGGTGGTCCGGACGGTGGTCACCTCCGCCGACGTGGTCACCGACGTGGAGGCGCTCTGCAAGCGGCTCGGCAAGGTCGACGTGACCATCAACGACCGCGCCGGCTTCATCGCCAACGCGCTGCTCTTCGGCTACCTGAACCACGCCGTCGGGATGTTCGAGTCGCACTACGCCACCCGCGAGGACATCGACGCGGCCATGAAGCTGGGTTGCGGCCTGCCGATGGGCCCGCTGGCGCTGATGGACCTGATCGGCCTGGACACCGCGTACGAGATCCTCGACACCATGTACCGGCGCGGCGGGCGGGACCGCCGGCACGCCCCGGTGCCGATGCTCAAGCAGATGGTCACCGCCGGACTGCTCGGCCGCAAGTCCGGCCGGGGCTTCTACACCTACGAGCGGCCGGGCTCCCCGGTCGTCGTACCCGACGAGCGGACGCCGCCGGTGACGGAGGCGACGCCGGACGGCACCCCCGCGGTCCACGCGGAGGGCGGCACCGGGAGCGCGAGGGGTCAGCTTGCGAACCCCGCGGTCGTGACCAAGATCGGTGTGGTCGGCTCCGGGACCATGGCCACCGGCATCATCGAGGTCTTCGCCAGGGCCGGCTACGAGGTGGTGTCGGTGACCCGGGGCGCGGAGAAGTCCGCCAAGGTCCTCGATGCCGTCAGGACCTCCCTCAACAAGGGCGTGGTGCGCGGCAGGCTCGACGAGGCCGACCGGGACGCCGCGCTCGGCCGGATCAGCTGGTCGGCCGCCCTGGAGCAGCTCGCGGACGTCGACCTCGTCGTCGAGGCCGTGGTGGAGGAGCTGAGCGTCAAGAAGGCCCTCTTCGCCAGCCTCGACGAGATCTGCAAGCCGGGCGTCGTGCTCGCCACCACCACCTCGTCGCTGCCGGTGATCGACGTCGCGATGGCCACCCAGCGGCCCGCCGAGGTGGTCGGGCTGCACTTCTTCAACCCGGCCCCGCTCATGCCGCTGGTGGAGATCGTGGAGACCATCCGCACCTCGGCGGAGACCACCGCCACCGCCCGCGCGGTCTGCGCGGCGCTGGGCAAGAGGGGCGTGGTCTGCGGCGACCGGTCGGGCTTCATCGTCAACGCGCTGCTCTTCCCGTACCTGAACGACGCGGTGAGGATGCTGGAGGCGAGCTACTCCACGGCCGACGGCATCGACCACGCCATGAAGCTCGGCTGCGGCTACCCGATGGGCCCGTTCGAGCTGCTCGACGTGGTCGGCCTGGACGTCGCGCTGGCCATCCAGCGGGAGCTCTACCTGGAGCTGCGCGAGCCCGGCTTCGCGCCCGCGCCGCTGCTGGAGCACCTCGTCACGGCCGGCTACCTGGGCCGCAAGAGCGGGCGCGGCTTCCGCGACCACACCCGTCGCTGAGCGGGTCAACGCCGAGGGCCGGTGACGGCGTCTGGATGGTGTGACCTTCGAGGAGTACGTCAGCAGCCGGGGCCCCGCCCTCATCCGGCTGGCCCGGCTGCTGACGGGGGACGAGCACCGGGCCGAGGACCTCGTCCAGGACGTCCTGGCCCGGGCGTACGTGCACTGGCGGCGGATCGCCCGGGCGGACCGGCCGGACGTGTACGTGCGCCGGATGCTGGTCAACGCCAACAGCTCCTGGTGGCGTCGGCGTAGCAACCGGGAACTGGCCACCGCCGACTTCGCGGAACGGCCGCAGCGCGGCGACCTGAGCGGCGAGACGGCCGACCGGGACGCGATGTGGCGACTCATCCGCGCGCTGCCGGACCGGCAGCGCGCGGTGCTCGTGCTGCGCTACTACGAGGACCTCGACGACGCGACCATCGCCCAGATTCTCGGCTGCTCGCCGGTCACCGTCCGCACCCATGCCATGCGGGCGCTCACAAATCTGCGGGAGCGCTGCGGCGTCCCGACGACGAACGGGAGCCGACCGTGACCGACCTCGACCAGCGGATCGTACGGACGATGCGGGAGCGCGCCGAGGGAACGGTCGACACGGACCGGCTCACCGCGCGGGCGGTGGCCCGGGGGCGTGCCCGTCGCCGACGCCGCCGCATCGGCGCGGGCAGCGCGCTGGGAGTCGTGGCCCTGCTCGGGTTCGTCGGTGCCGGCGCTCTCGGGCCGGTGCCCGGACCACGGTGGCCGGGCGCCGAGCCGGCGGTCGCCGTCGCCGCGCCGGCCCGGGTGCACGGGGCACCCGGCGCCGCGGCCCAGCCCGACCTTGTCGGCAGCGACCCGCATCTGCTGCACTTCACCGTGGACCCGGCCCGGGCCCGCTGGCTCACCTGGCAGTCCGTCGCCGGGGCGGAGGGCGCCCGCCTCGATCTGGGCGGTGGCCGGCAGGTCGCGTTCGACCTTGCCCGGACAGCCGCCGCGGTGGAGGACATGCGCCACGAGGGGATGACCTACCCGGCCGCGCCGGCGGGCGCCGACGCCTTCGACGGCCAGGTGCGGCAGGTGCCCTCGCCCGGGCCCGGCGCGCGGCCCGGGTGGTTCCTGCGCTGGCAGCCGCTCCCCGGGCTGTACGCCCGGGTCTACACGGTGGCCGACGACGGCTCGGTGCTGCGGACGGCCCGGGAGGCGCTGCGCCTCGACGCGGTGCACCGGTGCGCGTCCCCGCTGCGGCTGGGCGAGCTGCCGCCGGAGGCTCGGCTCACGGGCTGCGAGGTGAACGCGATCGGCTTCCCGGACTCGCTCGACGTGCTGCTGCTCGTCACCCGCCCCGGGGACCGCTGGATGCAGGTCCGGTTGCAGTACCACAGCGAGCTGGCCGGCAGCCGCGACGAAGGGAACCGGACGATCGGCGACCGGGCGGCCTACCTCTACCCGAAGGGGGACGAGCTGGAGCTGCTGGGCTTTCCGAAGGCGCACCTGACGGCCCGCTTCGGCTGGCCGAGTCAGGGCTTCACGGAGGCGGACGCCGCCGTCGTGCTGGGCGGGGCGCAGGTCGCCCCGGACCTCACCGACCCGCGAACCTGGGACTGACCGGAGCCGGGGGCCACCCCCGCCCGCCCCGGGGTCGGCCCCGTCGCCGGCACGTACGCTTGGCAAGCGTGAGCCCCCGTCGCAACCGACCCCGCCGCGATGACGCCGCGCATCTCGACCCCGACCGGGCCCGGCAGGGCGTCGCCTCGGTGCAGCAGTGGCGCGACGGCGACTGGCAGGTACGCGGGATCAGCGGCGGCGCGGCCGCCAAGACGTACCGCTGCCCGGGCTGTGACCAGGAGATCCGGCCCGGGGTGGCGCACCTGGTGGCGTGGCCCGCGGACGGGCGCGGCGACCTGACCGACCGGCGACACTGGCACAGTGGGTGCTGGCGGGCCCGGGACCGGCGCGGGCCGGTGGTCCAGCGCGGCCGCGGCGCCCCCCGCTACGGCTGAGCGATCTGGATCACGCTGTTTCCGCCCCGCCCGGCGGCCGCCGGCCGCCCGGGTGAGACTGGAGGGGTGAGCACACCGATCCGCGCGTCCTCCATCCTGCCCGGGCGCCGCGAGGACATCGAACTGCACACCGCGGACGATCTGCGGCTGGTCGGCGAGCTGGCCCGGCCGCTGGACCGCGAGCCGGTGGCCACCCTCGTCTGCCTGCACCCGCTGCCGACGCACGGCGGGATGATGGACAGCCACGTCTTCCGCAAGGCGGCGTGGCGGCTGCCGGCCCTGGCCGACCTGGCGGTGCTCCGCTTCAACACCCGGGGGACCAGCAGCCTGCGCGGCACCAGCGAGGGGGCCTTCGACAACGCGGTCGGCGAGCGCTTCGACGTCGCCGCCGCCATCGAGTACGCGGAGTTCCACGAGCTGCCGGACGTCTGGCTGCTCGGCTGGTCGTTCGGCACCGACCTGACCCTGAAGTACGGCTGCGACCCGGCCGTCGTCGGGGCGATCCTGCTCTCCCCGCCGCTGCGCTTCTCCGACCCGGCGGACCTGGAGCACTGGGCGGAGTCCGGCAAGCCGCTGACCGCGCTGGTGCCCGAGTTCGACGACTACCTGCGCCCCGACGAGGCCCGGGAGCGCTTCGCGGCGGTGCCGCGGGCCGAGGTGGTCGGGGTGCCCGGCGCGAAGCACCTCTGGGTCGGTGACGCCGAGACCGTGCTGGACGAGGTGGTCCGCCGGGTCAACCCGGCCGCCGCCGTGCCGCTGCCGACCACCTGGGACGGCCCGATGGAGACCGGCGACGTCAGCGCGTACGCCGACCGCACGGTGGCCTCCTTCGCGGACCGCCCGGTGCCCGGTCCCGCCGCCGACCGGGCCGGCTGACCGGCCCGGTTCAACGGGAGTCCTGCCGGGGCAGGACCACCTCCCGCAGGACGAGCTGGATCGCGGCCACCGCCGGGATGGCGATCAGCGCGCCCACCACCCCCAGCAGGGAGACTCCGAGCAACGCGGCGACCAGGGCGGCCACCTCGTTGACCGACACCGACCGACGCATGATCTTGGGATAGATCAGGTAGTTCTCCACCTGCTGGTAGACCAGGAAGAACACCGCGCAGGCTATGCCGACGGGCAGGCTCGTGGCGAAACCGACGAGGCTGACGATCACCGCGCCCAGGGTCGCGCCGATCTGCGGGATCAGGTCCGTCACCGCCACCACCACGGCCAGCGCGAACGGGTAGGGCAGCCCGACGATCAGCGCGAAGACGAAGGTCGACGCCCCGGCCAGCACCGCGATGCTGATCGCGCCCACCATGTACGCGCCGACCTTGCCGAGGATCTCGTCCCCGATCAGCCGCACCCGGTCCCGGCGGGAGCGGGGCACCAGCGCGTAGCCGAGGCCGCGGAGCCGGTCGAAGTAGGCCAGGAAGTAGATGGTCAGCACCAGCACGGTCAGCGCCTTGAAGACCGTGCCGAAGACCAGCTGGGCGCCGCCGAGCACGCCGCCGAGGGCCTGGCCGACGGTGTCGGCGTCGGCCGCGTTCCGCACCCGCTCCATCAGGTCGTACCGCTCCACCAGGTCGTTGACGGCCTCGTTGCGGCGCAACGCCTCCAGGTAGCTGGGCAACTGGTCGACGAACTGCCCCGTCTGCGTCACCACCGGCGGCACCAGGGCGAAGAGGCCGCCGCAGAGCAGCAGCACGAGGGCCAGCACGACCACGGCGACGGCCGCCCCGTGCGGCAGCCCCCAGGACCGCAGCCGGACCACGGCGGGGTGCAGGCCGACGGCGAGGAAGAGCGCGATGAGCACCAGGACGAGGATCCCGGCCGCGTTGCGCACGCCGAGATAGAGGGCGTACGCCAGCAGCACCCCCGCCGCCCCGGTGAAGCCGACCAGGAAGCTGTTGCGCCGCAGCGGGAGTCCCGGCGTACCGAAACGGCTCGATCCGGTCACCGGCGGCTCGTCGTGGCCCGGCGCGTCCGTCCGCCCGGGCGCCGTGGCGTGCTCCGGCCCCGGGTCCCTGTCGCCCGGTCCCGGGGTGCTGCCGGGCTCCCGGTCGCCGCTCGGCGCTGTCGGTCCGTCGTCCGCCATCGGACCTCCCTGAACGATTCCCGCCGGACGGGCCCGCACGGGCCCACCTCGGAGGTCTCCACACAGGAGCGTACGCCGCGCGGCGGGCCTCTCCGCCCGGCACGGCCGCGCCACCGCTACCGGCCGACCGGAATGCACCCGTCGGACCTGGCGCACGCCCCGGGCGGCGCGGGCTCCGAGATCCCTTCGGGGCGGCGCCGCGACCCGGGTCGTCGGCCGGTGGGTCGGGTCGGGGTCAGTCCTTCTCGACGACGACCTTGCTCGGCTTGGCGCTGCGCTCGTCGGTGGTCGGCTTCGCCGGTCGCTTGCCGTTCTCGCCGGTGCTGGTGATCTTCGTCGGGGTGGCGTCCCGGCCAGCTTCACCGGGCACCGCCGCCACGGTCGGCTCCCCGTCCACGCCGGCGCTGGCCGTGCCCCCGTCGACGGTGGTCACGGTGGCCTTGTCGTCGGCCGGCTGCCCGGCGCCGGCCGGCTCGATCCGCCCCTTGGCCGGCTGCCCGGCGTCCTCCGGTTCCACCTTGCCAACGGGCTTCCCGTCGGCGGAGGACGCTGCCGCCCCGGCCCCGTCGGTGCCCGCCCCGGCCGCGACCTTCCGCGCGTCGGTCTTCCGCCCGGCCCCGTCCGCCCCGCCCGCGGCCTTCTGCGCGTCGGTCTTCTGCGCGTCGGTCTTCTGCGCGCTCCCGTCCGCCCCGCCCGCGGCCTTCTGTGCGTCGGTCTTCTGCGCGTCGGCCTTCTGGCCGTCGGTCTTCCGTGCGTCGGCGCGGGGCCCGCCGCCGTTGGCCGACGCCGGCCCGCCGCCGGTGAGCACCGGCACGGCCGCGGCGACGCCGTCCGTCCCGCCCGGCCGGTCGGCCGCGCCGAGCAGGCCCAGCCGCAGCTCCGCCACCTGCCGCTGGAGCTCGTCGGACTCCTGCCGGGACTTCCAGGTCTCCTGCCGCAGGTCGGCGAGCTGCTGCTGGGCCTGGGCGATCTCCAACATCACCTGGGCGAGCTGCTGACGGCCGGCGGCGGCCTCCTGCTGCGTGGCGGCCAGGTGCTGCTGGGTGGTGGCCAGGTGCTGCTGCGTCGTGGCCGCGTACTCCTCGAACTGCCGGCGCGACGTCGCGACGTGCTCGTCGGCCCTGCGGCGCTTCTCTGCCGCCTCCGACTCGGCCCGGCCGAGCAACGCCGCGGCCTCCTCCTCGGCGCGCTGGCGCATCGTCAGCGCATCCTGCTCGGCGGCCTGACGGACGGCGGCGGCACCCTGCTCGATCTCGTTCTTCCGGCCGGTGTACTCCGCCTCCAGCGCGGCGCGGCGCGCCTCGAAGCCGGACTCCAGCTCGCCGTGCCGGCTCTTGTGCTGCTGCTCCAGCTCGGCGAGGCGGGTCTTGTACTGCTTCTCCAACTCGTCGCGGCGCTCGGTGAACTCCTGCTCGGCGGCCGAGCGGCGCTGGGCCAGCTCGCGGTCCGCGGCCTCGCGCCGGCTGTTGACCTCCTGCTCCACCCCGGCCCGCCAGGCGCCCAGCTCCTGCTGCGTCTGGGACCGGGCGTGCTGCACGTACGCCTCGGTCTCCGCGCGCATCCGCTGCACGTACGCCTCGGTCTCGGCGCGGCTGCGCCTGGCCGCCTCGGTCGCCTGGGTGGTGAGCCGCTCCGCCTCCTGGTGGGCCTTCTCCCGGGAGGCCCGGCCGGCGGCGGCGGCGTCGTCGATGATCTGCTTGGCGTCCCGCTGCGCCTTGGCGTGGGTGGCCCGGCCGGCCTCGGTGGCCTGGTCGATCAGGCGCTTGGATTCCTGCTGGGCCTTGGCGTGCACCTCCTTGGCGGCCTCGCGCAGCTGGGTCGCCTCCTGCTCGGCCTTGGCGTGTACCTCCCGGGCCGCCTCGCGCAGCTTGGTGGCCTCCTGCTGGGCCCGGTTGTGGATCTCCTTGGCCGCGTCCCGCAGCTGGGTGGCCTCCTGCTGGGCCTTCGCCAGCGCCTCCTGGGCGGCCTTGCGGAGCCGGGCGGCCTCGTCCTTGGCGGCCCCGACCGCGGCGTCCGCCTCGGCCCTGCGCGCCGCGCTGTGCCGCTCCTCCTCGGTCCGGCGGGCGGCCAGCGCGATCTCGAAGTCCTTGAGCGCGGTGGCGGCCTGCTCGCGGGCCTCCTCGACGATGTGCTCGGCGGCGCCGCGACGGGCCTCGATCTCCTCGTTCGCGGCCACCAGGATCGCGTCGGCCTGCTCCTCGGCGAGGGTGAGGATCTGTTCCACCCGAGGGCCGAGGTGGCGGTAGGACACGTTCTCCAGCGTCCCGGAGGACCTGCGCGCCTGCGCGAGGTCCCGCTGGAGCACCTCGACCTGACCGGCCAGCTTGTGGATCTGCGTGTAGGCCTGTTCCCGCTCGGCCGCCAAGGCCGCGATCTCGTGCTCCGCCCGGGCGACGTACCGGTCCACCTGTCGTTTCTCGTACCCCCGCAGAGCGGACTCGAAGCTGGGCTCCGTCGTCACGTCCCCGCCGAGAGCGAACAGTTCCTCGCCGTGCGACATGCCCCCATCCTCACACGCATCCAGTCCGGCTGGGGCGATACGGACGCCCCGGATAGGAGCTACTTCACTACCGACACGCCGGGGCAATTCCCGTGGCCCGCAAACGGATACGGCGCGGGGCGCACCGGTCACCCGGTGTCACCCCGCGCCGTCGGTAATGCCCCGTCCGGGTGACTCAGCCGGACGTCTCGGCGGCCACCCGCTCGTCGGTGCCACCGGCCTTCGTCGCCTCCGGCCTGGCCGGCGCGGCCGGGGGCGAGGCGGGCACGCCCGGCACGATGCCGGCGAGGCCGGAGAGCATCTGGCCGAGCTGCGAGGTGACGGCGTCCTTCTGGCGGGTGAGGTCCTCCACCTCGCGGCGGGCCGCCTGCGTGGTCAGCTCGGCCTCGGTGCGCGCCTCGGTGAGCAGGCGCTTCGACTCGGCCTTGGCCTCGGTGAGCGTCTTGTCGGCCAACGCCTTGGCCTTGTCGACCGTCTCGTTGGCGGTGCGCTCCGACTCGACCCGGCGGGCCTCGGCGCGCTGCTCGATCTCCTTGGCCCGCTCCTGCGCGGCGTGGGCCCGCTGCTCGGCCTCGCTGACCAGCTTCTGGGTCTGCGCGACCTGCGCGGCGTGCCGCTGCGACTCCTCGCGCTCGGCCTTCTCCCGGCGCTCGGCGAGCTGGAGCTCCAGGGCCTGGAGGTCCTTGTCGCGCTTGTCGCGGGCGTCGGTGAGCAGCTTGGTCGCCTCGGCGCGCTTCTCCTCGGCCTCGCGGGCCGCCTTGGCCCGCTGCTGGGTGATCTCCCGCTCGGCGGTGGCCCGCAGCGTGGCGACCTCGCGCTCGACGGTCGACTTCAGCTCGGCGACCTCGTGGGCGGTCACCGTACGCAGCTGCTTGGTCTCCCGGTCGGCGTCGGCGCGCAGCGTGTCGGCCTCGCGCCGGGCCTGGACCCGGACCTCGGCGGCCTCGCGCTCGGCGGCCGTCCGGACGCTTCCCGCCTCCCGCTCGGCGGTGGCCTTCATCGCCGCGGCCTCGGCGCGCGCCTTGTCGGTGATCTCGCGCGCCTCCAGGCGGGCGGCGGACAGGATGCCCTCCGACTCCCGCTTGGCCTCGTTGCGGTGGTCGTTGGCCTGTTCCTCGGCCAGCCGGAGGATCTGCTCGACCCGGGTGCCGAGGCCGGAGAGGGTGGGCCGGCTGTTCTCCTCGAGCTGCTTGTTGGTCTCGGCGAGCTTCTGCTCCAGCGCGCTCATGCGCTGCTCCGCCTGGCGGAGCCGCCGCTGGGCGTCGTTCATCCGCTGCTCGGCCTCGGCGCGAGCCTGCTCGGACTGGGTCAGCGCGGCCGTCATCCGGCCGATGAAGTCATCGACCTGGTGAGTGTTGTAGCCGCGCAGGCCGACGGTGAAATCGGGCTGCGAGTTCGCGTTATCGAAGAACGCAAGAGGGGAGGACTGCTGGGGCATTGGGACATACTCGCAGACTCCCCAGGGTGCTTCGCAAGAGCGGTGCCGAGCTTTCGTGTCCTCTTTACATGGTCAACTGGAGGGCGGCGGAAGGCGTGACGGATCGGCGATCTTGGCAGGTCCCGGGCGCGTCGGCCGGCACGGAGCGTGACATGGAAAAGGGCCGCGGGATGCTCCCGCGGCCCTTTGTCGCGCCATGGTCCGGGTCACTCGAATGAGCGTCCGGCGTCGTGGACGGAAAGACAATCGCCGTTCACCGCAAAGGCCGCCGGCGGGTCGTCCGTCGGGTCAGTGGCCGCGGAACCTGTTGATCGCATCCTCGTGCCGGGAGCGCAGCTCCCGGTCGCGTACGCCGAGGCCGTCTGCCGGCGCGAGGCAGCGGACTCCCACCTTGCCCTGGTGCGCGTTGCGGTGCACCTCGTACGCGGCCTGGCCGGTCTGCTCCAGGGCGTACGTCCTCGACACGGTGGGGTGGATCCTGCCCAACGCCACGAGGCGGTTGGCCTCCCACGCCTCCCGGTAGTTGGCGAAGTGGCTGCCCACGATCCGCTTGAGGTGCATCCAGAGGTAGCGGTTGTCGTACTGGTGCTGGTAGCCGCTGGTGGAGGCGCAGGTGACCACGGTGCCGCCGCGCTTGGTCACGTAGACGCTCGCGCCGAAGGTCTCCCGGCCAGGGTGCTCGAAGACGATGTCCGGATCGTCGCCGCCGGTCAGCTCCCGGATGCGCTCGCCGAGGCGGCGCCACTCGTCCGGGTCCTGGGTGTGCTCGTCGCGCCAGAACCGGTAGCCCTCGCCGGTGGCCTCGGAGCGGTCGATGACCAGCTCGGCGCCCATCCGGCGGCACAGCTCGGCCTTGTCGGGGGAGGAGACCACGCAGACCGGGATCGCCCCGCCGTTGAGCGCCATCTGGGTGGCGTAGCCGCCCAGCCCGCCGGAGGCGCCCCAGATCAGCACCACGTCGCCCTGCTTCATGTTCGCCCCGTGGTGCGACACCAGCTGCCGGTACGCCGTCGAGTTGACCAGGCCGGGGCTGGCCGCCTCCTCCCAGCTGAGGTGGCGCGGCTTCGGCATCAGCTGGTTGGCCTTGACCACGGCCAGCTCGGCCAGGCCGCCGAAGTTGGTCTCGAAGCCCCAGATCCGCTGCTGCGGGTCCAGCATGGTGTCGTCGTGCCCGGCCGCGTCCTCCAGCTCCACCGAGAGGCAGTGCGCGACCACCTCGTCGCCGGCCTTCCACCGGGTCACCCCGGGGCCGGTGCGCAGCACCACGCCGGCGGCGTCCGAACCCACCACGTGGTACGGCAGGTCGTGCCGGCGGGTCAGCTCCGACTGCCGGCCGTAGCGCTCGAGGAACCGGAAGGTCGACACCGGCTCGAAGATGCTGGTCCAGACGGTGTTGTAGTTGATGGCGCTGGCCATCACCGCGACCAGGGCCTCGCCCGGGGCGAGTTCCGGCGTCGGGACCTCCTGCACGTGCAACGCCTTGCGTGGGTCCTTGTCCCGGGTGGCCAGGCCCTCGAACATCCGGCTCTCCTCGGCGCGCACCACCACGCCCCGGTACGACTCGGGCACGGGCAGGCCGGCGATCGCCGCAAGCTCCCGCTCCGGTCGGTCGGATCCCTCCGTCGCCATGATCGCTTCGAGGATGTCCTGCACGTCGGCCTCCCGCTCGTCCGCACCCCGCTCACACAGGGCTGGGTGCTGCCATCGTCGGCGTCGGTGCGGGCCGCCCACCATGTCGGCGTCCGACACATCCGGCACCGGCCGCGCTCCTGTTGGGGCGGGACGTTACTGAACAGTAGTTAAAGTCGACAGCCCTCTGTGAAAAAGTGCATTGGTCGATGCGTGAAGGTGCCCGCGCGGCCGCCGGAGCACGCAGCGCCGCTCGTCGGGAGGGTGTGCCGGCCCCCGCCCGGGGGCGGGGGCCGGCGGGGCGGTCAGTGGGTCGCGGCGGGCTCGACCAGCTCGACCAGGACGCCGCCGGCGTCCTTCGGGTGGACGAAGTTGACCCGCGAGCCGGCCGTGCCGCGCTTCGGGGTCTCGTAGAGCAGGCGCACCCCCCGCTCGCGCAGCGCGGCGCAGGCGGCGTCGATGTCCTCCACCGTGTACGCCAGCTGTTGCAGGCCCGGGCCCCGGCGGTCCAGGAACTTCGCGATGGTCGACTCCGGGCTCAGCGGGGCGAGCAGCTGCACGCAGCCGCCCTCGGCGCTCGGGCCGACGGCCAGCATCGCCTCCCGGACGCCCTGTTCGGTGTTGGTCTCTGTGTGCACGCAGCGCATCCCGAAGGTGCGCTGGTAGAAGTCGATCGCGGCGTCCAGGTCGGCGACGGCGACGCCGACATGGTCGATGCGGCGCAGGCCGATGTCTGTGACATAGTCGGCAGCGGTCTCGACGGGGGAGTTCTCAGCCATGGCGTTAGTCTGACCGAACAATCGTTAAGGCGTACAGGTCGCACCCCTCGGAGGCAGGCATGGCTTCGGTGATCGTCAGCGGCGCGCGGACCCCGATGGGGCGCCTGCTCGGCAACCTCAAGGACCTCCCCGCGACCAAGCTCGGCGGTGTCGCCATCAAGGCGGCGCTCGAGCGGGCCGGCGTCGCCCCCGAGCAGGTCCAGTACGTGATCATGGGACAGGTGCTCCAGGCCGGCTCGGGGCAGATCCCGGCCCGTCAGGCGGCGGTGGAGGCGGGCATCCCGATGTCCGTGCCGGCGCTGACCGTCAACAAGGTCTGCCTCTCCGGGCTGGACGCGATCGCCCTGGCCGACCAGCTCATCCGGGCCGGCGAGTTCGACGTCGTCGTCGCCGGCGGCATGGAGTCGATGACCAACGCCCCGCACCTGCTGCTCGGGCAGCGCGGCGGCTACAAGTACGGCGACGTGACGCTCAAGGACCACATGGCGCTGGACGGGCTCACCGACCCGTGGGACAGCTGCGCCATGGGCGAGTCCACCGAGCGGCACGGCGAGCGGCACGGCATCACCCGTGCGGAGCAGGACGCGTACGCCGCGGCCAGCCACCAGCGGGCCGCCGCCGCGCAGAAGAACGGGCACTTCGCCGACGAGATCACGCCGGTGGTCATTCCCCAGCGCAAGGGCGACCCGGTGGTGGTCAGCGAGGACGAGGGGATCCGCCCGGACACCACCGCCGAGTCGCTGGCGAAGCTGCGCCCGGCGTTCGCCAAGGACGGCACCATCACCGCCGGCAGCTCCTCGCCGATCTCCGACGGCGCCGCCGCGGTGGTCGTGATGAGCAAGGCCAAGGCCAAGGAGCTGGGGCTGGCCTGGCTGGCCGAGATCGGCGCGCACGGTAACGTCGCGGGGCCGGACAACTCCCTGCACTCGCAGCCGTCCAACGCCATCCAGCACGCGCTCAAGAAGGGCGGGCTGAGCATCGAGGATCTGGACCTCATCGAGATCAACGAGGCGTTCGCCCAGGTCGGCATCCAGTCCACCCGTGACCTCGGGGTCACTTCGGACAAGGTCAACGTCAACGGCGGGGCGATCGCGCTGGGCCACCCGATCGGCATGTCCGGTGCGCGGCTGGTGCTCACCCTCGCGCTTGAGCTCAAGCGCCGCGGCGGAGGCACCGGCGCGGCGGCGCTCTGCGGCGGTGGCGGCCAGGGCGACGCTCTGATCATCCACGTCCCATCCCCCGGCGAGACCGGTCAGTGAGCCCGGGGCCGAGTGCCCCGCGGTCGCGAACGAAGGCGAATGTGTGAGCGAGATCGTCGACAGCGTCCCGGCGGCGGGAGCACCCTCGGTGCGCCGCAGCCGGGACGTGCCGATGCTGGTCGAGCGGGCCCGCGCTGGTGATCCGCGCGCGGTGGCCCGGCTGATCACCCTGGTCGAGTCGGGCGACGGGACGTTGCCGCGGATCGCGGCGGCGCTCGCGCCGTACGCCGGCCAGGCCCAGGTGGTCGGGCTGACCGGCTCGCCCGGCGTGGGCAAGTCGACCACCACCAACGAGCTGGTCCGGGCGCTGCGCGCCCGGGGGCACCGGGTGGGGGTGCTGGCGATCGACCCGTCCAGCCCGTTCACCGGCGGGGCGATCCTCGGCGACCGGGTCCGGATGCAGGACCATGCCACCGACCCGGGGGTCTACATCCGTTCCATGTCCAGCCGGGGGCACCTCGGCGGCCTCTCGGCGGCCACCCCGCAGGCGGTCCGGGTGCTGGAGGGCGCCGGCTGCGACGTGGTGCTGGTGGAGACCGTGGGCGTCGGGCAGGCCGAGGTGGAGGTCGCCTCCCTGGCCGACACGACGCTGGTGCTGCTCGCCCCGGGCATGGGCGACGCGATCCAGGCGGTCAAGGCCGGCATCCTGGAGATCGCCGACGTCTTCGTGGTCAACAAGGCCGACCGGGACGGCGCCGACGCCACCGTGCGCGACATCCAGGGCATGATCGCCCTGGGCGAGCGCGGGCCGGGCGAGTGGCGCCCGCAGGTGGTACGCGCGGTCGCCGTGCGCGGCGAGGGGATCGACGACGTCGCCGCCGCCATCGACAAGCACCGCGGCTGGCTGGTCAAGCACGACGAGCTGCGCCGTCGCCGCGAGGCGCGGGCCGCCGCCGAGATCGAGGCGATCGCGCTGGGCGTGCTCCGCGCCCGGATCGGCTCGCTGCGCGACGGTACGGAGCTGCCGGCGCTCGCCGCGAAGGTGGCCGAGGGCTCCCTCGACCCGTACGCGGCGGCCGACGAGCTGCTCGCCCAGCTCCGTTCCTGACGAGGGCTCCCGCCAACCGCAGCCGGCCCCGCCGCCGGTGGGCGGGCACGGGTGGATCCGGGCCGGGGTTACCGGCCGGTACGAGGTTCCTTAGCGATCGTTCAGGCTGGCCTCTACACTCGATGTCAGTCGAGGACTCGAGGAGGAGCCCCGCGGATGAACGCCGACGAGATCGCTGCCGGACGGGCACGCTGGCAGGCCCGCTACGACGCCGCGCGTAAGCGGGACGCCGACTTCACCACGCTCTCCGGGATGCCTGTCGACCCGGTCTACGGGCCGCCCGAGGGCGTCGACCACCCGGGTTTCGAGCGCATCGGCTGGCCGGGCGAGTACCCGTACACCCGGGGCCTGCACCCGACCGGCTATCGCGGGCGGACCTGGACGATCCGGCAGTTCGCCGGCTTCGGCAACGCCCAGCAGACCAACGAGCGCTACAAGATGATCCTGGGCGCGGGCGGCGGCGGCCTCTCCGTCGCCTTCGACATGCCGACGCTGATGGGCCGGGACTCGGACGACCCGCAGGCGCTCGGCGAGGTCGGGCACTGCGGGGTCGCCATCGACAGCGCCGCCGACATGGAGACGCTCTTCGACGGCATCGACCTGGCCGGGGTCACCACCTCGATGACCATCTCCGGGCCGGCCGTGCCGGTGTTCTGCATGTACCTGGTGGCCGCCGAGCGGCAGGGTGCCGACGTGTCGGCCCTGGACGGCACCCTGCAGACCGACATCTTCAAGGAGTACATCGCGCAGAAGGAGTGGCTCTTCGACCCGGAGCCGCACCTGCGCCTGATCGGCGACCTGATGGAGTACTGCGCCCGGGAGATCCCGCGCTACAAGCCGCTCTCGGTCTCCGGCTACCACATCCGCGAGGCCGGCTCGACCGCCGCGCAGGAGCTGGCGTACACCCTCGCCGACGGGTTCGGCTACGTCGAGCTGGGCCTCTCCCGAGGGCTGGACGTCAACGTCTTCGCGCCCGGGCTGAGCTTCTTCTTCGACTCGCACGTCGACTTCTTCGAGGAGATCGCCAAGTTCCGGGCCGCCCGCCGGATCTGGGCCCGCTGGCTGCGTGACGTCTACGGCGCGACCAGTGAGAAGGCGCTCTGGCTGCGGTTCCACACGCAGACCGCCGGGGTTTCGCTGACCGCCCAGCAGCCGGTCAACAACGTGGTGCGTACAGCCGTGGAGGCGCTCGCGGCGGTGCTCGGCGGGACCAACTCGCTGCACACCAACGCCCTGGACGAGACCCTGGCCCTGCCCACCGACGAGTCGGCCGAGATCGCCCTGCGTACCCAGCAGGTGCTGATGGAGGAGACCGGGGTGACCAACGTGGCGGACCCGCTCGGCGGCTCCTGGTACGTCGAGGCGCTCACCGACAAGATCGAGGCCGAGGCGGAGGAGATCTTCGCCCGGATCCGGCAGCTCGGCGGGGAGGGGCCGCACCAGATCGGGCCGATGACCTCCGGCATCCTGCGCGGCATCGAGGACGGCTGGTTCACCGGCCACATCGCCGAGTCGGCCTTCGTCTACCAGCAGGCGCTGGAGAAGGGCGACAAGAGGATCGTCGGCGTGAACTGCCACACCGGCACCGTCGCCAAGGACCTGGAGATCCTGCGCATCTCCCACGAGGTGGAGCTGGAGCAGCGCCGGGTGCTGGCCGAGCGGAAGGTCGGCCGGGACGAGGCCGCCGTCAAGGCCGCGATCGAGCGGATGGTCGCCGTCGGCCGGACCGACGGGAACATGATCCCGGCCATGCTGGACGCCGCCCGCGCGGAGGCCACCCTGGGCGAGATCTGCGACGCCCTGCGCGCCGAGTGGGGCATCTACCGCGAACCCGCCCGCTTCTAACCCACCCCCCCGCCCCCCGCCCCCCGCCCTCCTCAGCTCCGCGATCTTGCACTTTCTGCCCCGGCGAATGCCGCGTACCTCGCCCTTCGGGGGGCCGAAAGTGCAAGATCGCCGAGGGCTGAGCGAGGGCTGGGCGAGGGCTGGGCGGGGGCGGGGCGAGGGCGGGAGCAGCCGTGACAGTCGCAACTGTCGCCGTCGCGGTTGATCTGAGTTCGGCTGGTCGCGTGCGAGACTAGGTAACCATGAGCGACCCACGGATCACCTCGTCGATCTTCACCCGCGGCGCGGTCGACCTCAGCGCGCTGCGCACCCCCGCACCGGCCCCCGCCCGCCCCGCCACACCGGCTCAGTCCACCCCGTCCGCCGGCCTGCCCGACGCCGCCGGTGGTGGCGTCGCCGTCATAGACGTGAGCGAGGCGACGTTCCAGTCCGAGGTTCTGGAACGCTCGCTCACCACACCGGTGGTGGTGGATTTCTGGGCCGAGTGGTGCGAGCCGTGCAAGCAGCTCTCCCCGCTGCTGGAGCGGCTGGCCGCGGAGGGTGGCGGTGCCTGGGTGCTCGCCAAGGTCGACGTGGACGCCAACCCGCGGATCGCCCAGATGTTCCGGGTGCAGGGCATCCCGATGGTCTACGCGGTGGTCGGCGGCCAGCCGATCGACGCCTTCTCGGGCGTGGTCCCCGAGGCGCAGCTGCGCCAGTGGATCCAGGCCGTGCTCAAGGCCGGTGGCGTGAGCGTCGCGGAGCCGGAGGACCCGCGCCTCGACGAGGCCGACGACGCCCTGATGAGCGGCGACCTCGACGCGGCCGAGCGGGCGTACCGCAAGATCCTCGCCGAGACCCCGTCAGACGCCGCGGCGGAGGCGGGCCTCGCCCAGGTCGGGCTCGCCCGCCGGGTCGCCGGGGCCGACCCGGGCGCGGCGCTCGCCGCCGCCCAGGCCGACCCCGACGACGTCCGGGCGCAGCTCCTGGCCGCCGACATCGAGGTGCTCAGCGGCCAGGCCGAGGCGGCGTACGCCCGCCTGGTGGGCCTGGTCCGCCGCACCGCCGGCGACGAACGGGAGAAGGTACGCCAGCACCTGGTCAGCCTCTTCACGGTCGCCGGACCGGAGGACCCCGCGGTCGCCTCGGCCCGCCGGGCCCTGGCCAGCGCACTCTTCTGAGTACGTAGCCACCCAGCGCGGGCCGGCGTTCCGGCCGGCCCGCCCGACACCCTGACGAGGACGGGAGCCCACGATGCGCCGGATCGCCGTCCTCGACGCGCCCAGCAACCTCGGCCTGCGCCCGCCGACGTCCACCTCGGTCCCCGGCTGCGTGAAGGCCCCCGGTGCGCTGCGCGACCAGGGGTTGCTCGCCCGGCTGCGGGCCCGCGACGCCGGCTGCCTCACGCCGCCCCGCTACGACCCGGGCGACTGGCGACCCGGCGACGGCGTCTGCCACGCCCGGGAGATCGCCGACTACTCGGTGGCGCTCGCGGAGCGGATCGGCGCGATCATCGACCGGAGTGAGTTCCCGTTGGTGCTCGGCGGCGACTGCTCCATCCTGCTCGGCTCGGCGCTGGCCATGCACCGGCTCGGCGAGGCGGTCGGCGGCCGCATCGGACTGGTCTTCGTGGACGGCCACTCCGACTTCCGGCATCCCGGCAACGCCTCCTACGTGGGCGCGGCGGCCGGCGAGGACCTCGCGTTGGTGACCGGGCGGGGGCAGGCCGACCTGGCCGCCATCGAGGGGCGCCGGCCGTACTTCCGGGACATCGACGTGGTGGTGCTCGGCATCCGGGCCCAGGACGAGTACCGCCTCGACCTCCAGGCCGCCGGGATCACCACCCGTCCGGTGCCGGCGCTGCGCGCCGCGGGCGCCGCGCGCACGGCGCAGTGGGCGCACGAGCAGCTCGCCGACTGCGCCGGCTACTGGGTGCACATCGACGTGGACGTGCTCGACCCGGCCGTGATGCCGGCCGTCGACGCGCCCGACCCGGGCGGCATCGCCTTCGCCGAACTGGAGATCCTGCTCGCCGGGCTGGTGGACACCCCGCACTGCCTCGGCGTCGAACTGACCGTCTTCGACCCCGACTACGACCAGGACGGCGCGTACGCGGCCGAGATCGTCAACACGGTGGTGGCCGGGTTGCGTCCGGTCTCCGCCCCGTCGGCGGCGCCGCCCCGGCTGCTGCCCGGCCCGGCGACGGCCGCCCTCTCGTCCGTCCCGTCGGCCCGCCCCTCGGCCCGGCGGGGCAACGGCCGGCCCGAGGTTCCGGCCCCGCCCGCGCCGGCTCCCGCCCCCGCGCCGGTCCAGCAGGGGCGTGGCGACGGCCGCCCACCGGCCGCACCCGAGGAGCGTGCCGAAGAGGTTCCGTCGGCGCCTCCGGAACCGACCGCTCCGGTCGCCCCGGTGGCCGTCGAGCCGGTCGGCGCGGCCCGACCGACCTCCGTCGACGCCGCCGATCCGGCCGGGCCGGCGCCCACGGGCCCGAACGCGCGGGAGCCAGGCGGCTTCCCCGCGCGGGAGCCAGGCGGCTTCGCCGCGCGGGAGCCCGTCGGGCCGCCGGCCTCCGCGGGGCCGGGCCTGCTGCGCCGGGCGCCGCTGCCGGGCCCGGACGCGGACGAGACGGCGCCGGCCCCGACGGACGGCGACCCTCCGCCGGCCGCCGGCATCGCCTGACCGGCCCGACGGTCGGCCGGGGCACGCGGGGTCGCCCTCGCGGCCCGAGCCGGCGCGTCAGCGGGGAAGGGCGCGGAGAAAGCGTTCCACGGCGGGGACGGCGGTGGCGGTGCTGGCCCCGCCCTTCTCGACGAAGACCGCGAAGGCGACGTCGCCCTGCCAGCCGACGAACCAGGCGTGGGTGTGGGCCGGGTTGTTGTCGTACTCGGCGGTGCCCGTCTTGCCGTGCACCGCACCGCCCGGCACGTCCTTCAGCGCGGTGCCGCTGCCGGCCGTCACCACCTCCCGCATCATCGCCCGGACCGCCTCGACCGACTCCGGCTTGAGCTGCGGCCCCGGGGCGGCGGGCCGGGCGGGAGCCGGATCGAGCAGCAGCTTGGGCTGCTCGAAGCGACCCCGGGCGACCGCCGCGGTGGCCGACGCCATGGCCAGCGGGCTGACCAGCGTGGTGCCCTGGCCGATGGCGGCGGCGGCCTGCTCGGTCGCGCCGCCGTTCGCCGAGACCTTGCCGGTGAAGGCCTCCAGGCCGAGGTCCCACTGCCCCTCCAGCCCGAGCGACCGGCCGGCGACGGCCAGCCCGTCGGGGCCGAGCTTCGGGGCCAGCGCGGCGAACGCGGTGTTGCAGGACTTCGCGAAGTCGGTGCGGAACGGCACGGTGCCCAGCTCGAAGTTGTCGGAATTCTTGAACGTCCGGCCGTCCACGGGCAGGACCTTGGGGCAGTCGACCGTCGCGTCCGCCGTCACCGCGCCCCGGTCGAGCAGGCCGAGCGCGCTGACCATCTTGAAGGTGGAGCCCGGCGGAACCTGGGCGGTGAAGGCCAGGTTCTGCCCGGCCGCGCCGGGACCGTTGGCCGCGGCGAGCACCGCGCCGTCGCTGATCCGCACCGCCACCAGCGCCGCCCGGCGCTTCTCGCCGCGCAGCGCGGTGTCGGCCGCGTTCTGGGTGCTCACGTCGATCGTGGTCCTCAGCGGCTGCCCCGGCTTCGGGTCGCCGCGGAACAGCTCGGTGCCGGTCGGCACCAGCGTGCCGTCGGGACCGGGACGCTCGGTGACCACCGTCAGCCCGGGCGCGCCCCGCAGCCGCTCGTCGTAGCGGCCCTGGAGGCCGCCGTGGCCGACCAGGTCGCCGGCCTCGTACCGGTCGGGGTGCCGCGCGAGGTCGTCGGCCTGGGCCGGGTCGACCGAGCCGAGCACCGCCCGGGCGAACTCCCGGGTGGGTGCCAACTGGAGCTTGTCGCTGCGGAACTGCGTGCCCGGCAGGCCGTGGATGCGCGGCTTGATCTGCCGGTAGGCGTCCTCCCGCAGCGTCACCACCTCGACGAACGCGCCGAAATCGGCGTCGGCGAGCCGCTTGGGCAGGTCGGAGAGGTCCACCGGCGGGGTGATCGCCGGCCGGATCGCCCGGAAGGCGGCGTCCAGCTTCCGGGTCAGGCCCGGAAGATCGGTCACCTCGCTCGGCTGCACCCCGACCCGCACCACGGGTCGGGGTGCCACGATCGGCCGACCGGCGCCGTCGAGCACCGCGGCCCGGGTGGCGGCGTCCCGGCGCAGCGCGAGCCGGTCGCCCCGGCTC
Source organism: Micromonospora sp. CPCC 205561 (assembly GCF_036906775.1). NCBI lineage: Bacteria > Bacillati > Actinomycetota > Actinomycetes > Micromonosporales > Micromonosporaceae > Micromonospora > Micromonospora sp. CPCC 205561. The sequence continues at coordinate 25,637 of NZ_JBAKHV010000052.1, forward strand.
AGCTGCTCGTGCACCAGCTGCGGCTCCCAGATCACCCGCCACTCGTCGCCGCCGCGGCTGAGCCGCAGCTGGCGGTCGTACGCCCACCGGACCTGACCCGGCAGCGCCCAGTCGACCCTGACGACCGCGGTCGCGACGTCCTTGGTGATCTTCGCCTCACCCGCGCGGGTCAGCGTGGGCGGCGTGGCCGCCAGCTCGCCGGCGAGCTCCCGGATCTCGCGGGACACGTCGGCGGCGGACACCTTGGCGCCCGTCGGGTCGACGAAGCCGACGGCCTGGAGGTCGCCGGAGCGCCACCCGGAGAGAAACGCGTCGACGCTGCGTTCCGGCCCGTTCTCGGCCGAACAGGCGGAGAGGACGCCCGCCGCGAGCGCGATCGTGGCGAGCACCGCGAGCGGGGAGCGGAGCCGGGCTCGGCGGTGGCGACGGGGAGGGGACAGGTGCATGGGAGCGGCTCTCCGATCTCGGAACTGCCCTGCACGCTAGTACGCGCTCGTCGCCCGCACTGTCCCCTGCCGTCCTCGACGTGCGGAAAGAGGGCACGCGACAGTGTGATGAACAACCCGAGGCGGGGTACTCCTCGACCGGCCAACCCCGTACCCGCAACGGGTGAAGGGACAGAGTCCGGACCCGGACGTCCGCACCGTGGTCCGCCGACGGAGGGGCGGAACGGCAGGGCCTAGGCTGGGCGGCAGAGTGACCCACAACGCGGTGGGTCGAGGGGAGTGGCACCGATGGACCGGCGTCCGGCGATCAAACCGGGACCCGACCTCCGGCAGGGCGACACCGGCCGGGACGACAGCTTCGATTCGGCGACCGACGGGGACGGCCTCGGCCGCCTCGACACAGGGGTGACCGGGATGACCGGTTCGAGCATCGACACCCTCTACGATCTGGGCCTGCCGCCCGGCGCGCTGGCCGACGACGTGGAGGACAACGAGCTCGACGAGCCGGTCCCGAACGCGGAGCGTCTGGTGGCCCAGGCCGTCGCGCTCGCCGGCGACGACCACGACGCGGCGACCCTGGTCGGCCGCTTCTGGCGGTTCGCGCCGGACGAGGAGCTGATCGGCTTCACGGCCGAGGAGATGCTGGCTGCGGCCCGCGCGCACCGCGACCTGGCCCAGCAGCGGGTGCCGGGCGAGCTGAAGCTGCGCATCCACGAGCCGGACGCCGACCAGCACCACACGGTCATCGAGATCGTCACCGACGACATGCCGTTCCTGGTCGACTCGGTGACCGCCCTGCTCAACTCGCACCACCTGGACGTGCACCTGCTGGTCCACCCGCTGGTGGTGGTCCGACGCGAGCCGCTGGGCCGGCTGGTCGAGGTTTCCGCCGACGTCGAGCCCGACGACGCCATCGCCGGCGACCTGGTCGAGAGCTGGATGCACATCGAGGTCGACCCGGTCCGCGACGCCGCCGACCGGGAGCGGCTGCGCCGGGAGCTCCAGCGCGTGCTCACCGATGTGCGGGAGGCGGTGGAGGACTGGCCGAAGATGCGCCAGCGGGCCCTCGCCCTCGCCGACGAGTTGGCCGCCGCGCGGACTTCGGAGAACCGGCCACCGGTGCCGGAGAAGGACATCACGGACTCGGTGGAGCTGCTCCGCTGGCTCGCCCACGACCACTTCACGTTCCTCGGCTACCGGGAGTACCGCCTGGTCGACGCCGCGGCGCCGGCGGCCGAGGACGGGGAGCGACGCAGCGGCCAGGCGCTGGAGGCGGTGCTCGGCACGGGCCTGGGCATCCTGCGCCAGGACTCCCCCGAGGCCCGGCCGCTGTCGTCGATGCCCTCCGAGGCCCACGACAAGGTCACCGAGAAGCGCCTGCTGATCATCACCAAGGCGAACTCGCGGGCCACCGTGCACCGCTCCGCCTACCTCGACTACATCGGCTTCAAGGTCTTCGACGAGGCCGGCGAGGTGGTCGGCGAGCGGCGCTTCCTGGGGCTGTTCTCCACCGCCGCGTACCGGACCAGCGTGCAGGAGCTGCCGGTGGTGCGTCGCAAGGTGGCCGAGGTGCTGGACCGTTCCGGCCTCAGCCAGCGCAGCCACTCCGGCAAGGACCTGTTGCAGATCCTGGAGACCTATCCGCGCGACGAGCTGTTCCAGATCAAGACCGAGGACCTCTACCACGCCGTCATCGGCGTGCTGCGGATGGCCGGGCGCCGGCAGCTGCGGGTCTTCCTGCGCCGGGACGCGTACGGGCGGTTCATCTCCTGCCTGATCTACCTGCCCCGGGACCGGTTCACCACGCAGAACCGGCTGCGGATGCAGGACATCCTGCTGCGCGAGCTGAACGGCGTCGGGGTCGACTACACCACCCGGGTCACCGAGTCGATGCTCGCCCGGGTGCACTTCATCGTCCGGACCGACCCGAACCAGCCCCCGGGGAGCATCGACGCCGACCTGCTCGCCGAGGAACTGGCCGACGCCACCCGGCTCTGGGACGACGACTACCGGCTGGTGCTGGAGCGCAAGCTCGGCGACGAGCAGGCCAAGCACCTGTTCACCCGGTACGCCGACGCCTTCCCGGAGGGCTACAAGGACGGCCACACCCCGTACGAGGCGATGAAGGACCTGGCGAAGCTGGAGCTGCTGGAGGAGCCCGGCCAGCTGGAGATGCACATGTTCCGCAAGCAGCTCGCGCCGCGGGCCGGCGGGCGGGGGCCGGACGTCGACGAGGCGATGGACGTCCGCTTCAAGGTCTACCGCTACGGCGAGCCGATGATGCTCTCCGCCGTGCTGCCGGTGCTGCACTCGCTCGGCGTGCGGGTGGTCGACGAGCACCCGTACGAGGTGGACCGGATCGACGGTCGGGTCTACCTCTACGACTTCGGCCTGTGCCTGCCCGAGGGGCACCAGGAGCTGGCCGAGGTGCGCCCGCACGTGGAGAACGCCTTCGCGGCGGCGTGGCGGGGCGAGGCCGAGGTGGACGGCTTCAACGAGCTGGTGCTGCGCGCGGGCCTCACCTGGCGGCAGGTCGTGGTGCTGCGCGCGTACGCGAAGTACCTGCGTCAGGCCGGCACGGTCTTCTCGCAGGAGTACATGGAGTCGACCTTCATCGCGTACCCGAGGATCGCCGCCCTGCTGGTGGAGCTCTTCGAGATCCGCTTCGCGCCGGACGCGACGGACCACGAGGAGCGGCAGCGGCGCAGCGACAAGCTGGTCGGGGAAATCCGCGGCGCGCTCGACGACGTCGCCAGCCTCGACCAGGACCGGATCCTGCGCGCCTACCTGACGATGATCCAGGCCACCCTGCGGACCAGCTTCTACCAGAAGCGCGCCGACGGGCGGCCGAAGTCGTACGTGGCGCTCAAGCTGGACCCGCAGGCCATCCCGGACCTGCCGGCGCCGAGGCCGAAGTTCGAGATCTTCGTGTACTCGCCGCGCTTCGAGGGCGTGCACCTGCGGTTCGGGCCGGTGGCCCGGGGCGGGCTGCGCTGGTCCGACCGCCGCGAGGACTTCCGCACCGAGGTGCTCGGCCTGGTCAAGGCGCAGATGGTGAAGAACGCCGTGATCGTGCCGGTCGGCGCCAAGGGCGGCTTCGTGCTCAAGCAGAAGCCGGGGGACCGGGACGAGGCGGTCGTCTGCTACAAGGAGTTCATCTCCGCACTGCTGGACGTCACCGACAACATCGTCGGCGGCGAGATCGTGCCGCCGGAGGACGTCGTGCGGCACGACGGCGACGACCCGTACATGGTGGTCGCGGCCGACAAGGGCACGGCCACGTTCTCCGACATCGCCAACGAGATCTCCACGGCGCACAACTTCTGGCTCGGCGACGCGTTCGCCTCCGGCGGCTCCGCCGGCTACGACCACAAGAAGATGGGCATCACCGCCCGGGGCGCCTGGGAGTCGGTGAAGCGGCACTTCCGCGAGCTGGGCCACGACACCCAGGCCGAGGACTTCACCGTGGTCGGCGTCGGCGACATGTCCGGCGACGTGTTCGGCAACGGGATGCTGCTGTCGGAGCACATCCGGCTGGTGGCGGCGTTCGACCACCGGCACATCTTCCTCGACCCGGACCCGGACGCCGCCGCCTCGTACGCCGAGCGGAGGCGGCTGTTCGACCTGCCCCGTTCGTCGTGGGAGGACTACGACCGGGAGCTGATCTCGGCCGGCGGCGGGGTGTACCCGCGGGCCGCCAAGTCGGTGCCGATCTCGCCGCAGGTCCGCGAGGTGCTGGGCCTGGCCGACGACGTCACGCAGATGTCGCCGCAGGAGCTGATGAAGACGATCCTGACCGCGCCGGTCGACCTGTTCTGGAACGGCGGCATCGGCACGTACGTGAAGGCCTCCAGCCAGACCAACGCGGAGGTCGGCGACAAGTCCAACGACGCGATCCGGGTGGACGGCAGGAACCTGCGGTGCCGGGTGGCCGGCGAGGGCGGCAACCTGGGCTGGACCCAGCTCGGCCGGATCGAGTACGCCCAGACCGGCGGCCGGATCTACACGGACTTCATCGACAACGCGGCCGGGGTGGACTGCTCCGACCACGAGGTGAACATCAAGATCCTGCTGAACACGGCGGTCGCCGACGACGCGCTGACCGTCCCGGAGCGGGACGAGCTGCTCGCCGCGATGACCGACGAGGTCGCCGAGCTGGTGCTGCGGGACAACTACGACCAGGCCCGGGCGATCAACAACGCGCAGGCGCAGGCCGCCTCGCTGCTGCCGGTGCACCGCCGGATGCTCAGCGAGCTGGAGCGGTCCGGCGCGCTGGACCGGGCCCTGGAGGCGCTGCCGTCGGACGAGGAGCTGGCGGTGCGGACCGAGTCCGGGCTGACCGCGCCGGAGTTCGCCGTGCTGCTCGCGTACGTCAAGATCGTCCTTGAGCGGGAGATCCTGGCGGAAGGGCTCGCGGACGAGGAGTGGACGAAGGAGGTCCTGGTCAACTACTTCCCGACGCCGATGCGCCAGCGCTTCGCCGACCGGATGGGCCAGCACCGGCTGCGCCGGGACATCGTGACGACGGTCCTGGTCAACGAGGCGATCAACCGGGGCGGCATCTCCTTCGTCTTCCGGGTGGTCGAGGAGACGGCCGCCTCGGCGGCGGACGTGATCCGGGCCTACGTGGTGGTCCGCGAGGTGTTCGGGCTGCGGGCGCTGTGGGACGCGGTGGAGGCCCTGGACAACAGGGTCGCCCCCGACCTGCAGACCAGCGTCTACCTCGACACCCGGCGGCTGCTCGACCGGGCGGTGCGGTGGCTGGTCACCAACCGCCGGTCGCCGATCGACGTGCCGGCGGAGATCGCCCGGCTGCGCGACGGGGTGGCCCGGCTCCTGCCCGACCTGGAGGAGCGCTTCCACGGCGGCGAGCGGGAGTCGCTGGCGGCGCACATCGAATCGCTGGCCGGGCGGGGGCTGCCCCGCGACCTGGCCGAGCAGGCGACCCGGCTGATGTACAGCTTCGGCCTGCTCGACGTGGTGGAGACGTCGGCGAGCAGCGGGCGGGACGTCGGCGAGGTGGCCTCGGTCTACTTCGTGCTCTCCGACCGGTTCCGGGTGGACTCGCTGCTGTCGAAGATCTCCCTGCTGCCGCGCGAGGACCGCTGGCAGACGCTGGCCCGGATGGCGCTGCGCTACGACCTCTACGCCGCGCTGGCCGCGCTGACCGCGGAGGTCCTCGACTCCACCGCGGGCACCCTCTCGCCTCAGGAGCGGGTGCTGCAGTGGGAGCAGTCGAACGCCACCTCGATCCACCGCGCCGAGCGGGCGATGGGGGAGTTCGACGAGTCCCGGGCGGACCTCGCCGCCCTGTCGGTGCTGCTGCGCCAGATCCGCACCCTGGTGCGGACCTCCGCCGCGGCCTGAGCCGCACGGCGCCGCGGTCCGGCCGGTCGGGTCGCCCCGACCGACCGGACCGCGCTCCGTCGTGTGGCCGCCGGTCAGGCCGGCATGGAGGCGAACACCACGACGTTGTCCGGGTAGCTGCCGGCGGCCTCGTCGAAGATCCCGCCGCAGGTCACCACCCGCAGGCCGGGCCGGTCGCCGGGGCCGTAGACCTGCTCGGTCGGGAACTCGTCCTTCGGGTACGCCTTGACCGACTCGACGGTGAAGGTGGCCTGCTGCCCGTCCTGCCTGCTGACGGTGATGGTGTCACCCGGTTGCAGGGCACCGAGGGAGAAGAAGACCGCCGGGCCGATCTGCGCCGAGTCCACGTGCCCGACGATGACCGCGTTGCCGACCTCGCCCGGGCTCGGCCCCGGCTCGTACCAGCCGGCCAGCTGCGCCTGCTCAAGTGGGGGCACCTGGACGGTGCCGTCCGGGTTCGTGCCGAGCGACATGATCTGGGCGTCGACCCCGATCCGGGGGATGGTGATGGTGGTGGGGGCGGAGCGGGCCAGGCCCGTCCCGGTGGCGACGTCCGGATCCGCCGGCAGGTCGGCGACCGCCGGTCCGGTGGTGGCGGGGGCGGCGGCCAGCGGCTGTGGGGGGCGGGGAGCGGACGGGGTCCTGAGCGAGGCGCCGACCAGGCCGGCGCCGACCATGGCTACCACGACGACGACGGCCGCGCCGGCGGCGCGCCACGGGCTCCCGTGACGGCCGCCGGCCGGTGTCGCCGTCGGGTCAGACGAAGGACTCATCGGTCCGGCGCCGACGCATCAGCACGAGGCCGCCCAGGGCGGCCGCGCCGATCAGGCTCGCGCCGCCGGCGGCCAGGCCCCGGTCGGTGCCGACGGCGCCGCCGTCACCGCCGTCGACCCCACCGCGCGGGAGGACCACCAGTTCGCCCTCGCCGCACGAGCCCTTGAGCTCGTAGCGGCCCGGCTTGGCGTCCTCGGAGACCTCGGCCTCGCCGTAGTAGACGAAGTCACGCTTGTGCTCCCAGTGGTCCTTGCCGTTGCCCTCGGACTCCTCGTCCGAGCCGTACCCGCTGTGGCCCTCGCGGTCGTACTCGTCCGAGCCGTACCCGCTGTGGTCCTCGCGGTCGTACTCGTCCGAGCCGTACCTGTCGTGGTCCTTGTCACCACGTCCCTCGTGGTCGCCCTCGGCGTCCTGGCCGTGCTCGTAGCCCTTCCAGTGGTGCCCGCCCTCGTCGTCGGCGACGTCGGCGCCACCACCCTGGCCACCGTTGGCGGGCGGCTGCGGCTGGCCGGTGGAGGTGGCCGTGGGCTGCGGCTTGGGGGTCTCGTCCTTGCCGTTGCCGTCCTTGCCGTTGCCGTCCTTGTCGTGGTCGCGGCCCTTGTCCTCGTGGTCCTTGCCCTTGTCGTGGTCGCGGCCCTCGTCCCCGTGGTCCTTGCCCTTGTCGCCGCGGGAGTCCTCCTCCCCGCCACGCCAGTCGCCCCGGCCCTCGGCCGGCTTGAGCTTGACCTTGCCGGTGACCTTCGACCACACGTACGCGTGCTCCTGCCGTTCCGGGCAGACCTCGATCAACTTGACCGTGTCGCCCGCCTTGACGACGTGCGGCTTGGCGTAGACCTTGCCCTCGTCGTCCTGGTGGCCGTCCGCGAACGCGATCCCCGGCGTGAACACGAGCAGGGACGCGCCACCGAGGGCGGCGCCCGCAACGACCTTCCCGAGCATCTTGTTTGCCATGACCTGCGTCACTCCATCCCTGTTGTCCTGGCTCGGTGACAACCGAGCTACCCACGACGTTAGACCGATTCACGAGCTATGAAGGGAAAGATTCGCGTTTTGGGGCTTGTGTTGAGTAAGCGCGTTAGGGGCGCTAAGCGGTGTTCCCGACTCCCTCGGCCGCTCGGGCGGTTCCCACCGCGTTGGCGTCCCCCGGCCCGCTCGCGCCGCTCGTGCCGGCCGGGGCTCCGTCGTCCCGGCCCCGGCGCCCCCCGGCGCGTCGCCGGTTTCATCGAGGCATTGCCATGGAAGCGCTCCCATGCAAGAATCTCTGCACGCGGTTCGGGGAGCCACACCGCGCAGGCAGGAGTCGAGGGCACCGGTCTTCCGGACGACATCCCGCCTCCCGACCGGCCATCGCCGCCGGTCGGACCACCACCACCAGCCCGTCCGGGTCGGGCACCCCCCGAGGAACCCGTGGCGCCGACGGTCGTCCGCGCAGGACGCCCATCGGGCCCTATTCGCCGGGCCGTTCGCGGATCCGGTCTCGCCCAAGGAGATCAGTGGCATGAATGTGTGGAGAAGGCTGTCCGGCCCCCGCCGGGCCCTCGCGCTCGGTGGCGCGGGCGCTCTGGTCGCGGGCGGACTGGTGACCCTGCCGGTCACCGTGGCGCACGCCGCCACCCAGTGCGACGTGACGTACACGACGAGCGAGTGGCAGGGCGGGTTCACCGCCAGCGTCAACATCAAGAACATCGGCGACGCCCTCAACGGCTGGACGCTGGGCTTCACCTTCCCGGACGGGAACCAGCGGGTGCAGCAGGGCTGGTCGGCGCGGTGGACGCAGACCGGCCGGAACGTCACCGCGCAGAACGAGTCCTACAACGGCGCGGTGGCCAGCGGTGCCACGGTGAGCATCGGGTTCAACGGTGCCTGGAGCGGCAGCAACCCGAAGCCGACCTCGTTCACGCTCAACGGCGTGACCTGCAACGGCGGCAACCCCAACCCGACCACGCCGCCGCCCTCCACCCCGCCGCCGTCGACGCCGCCCCCCACGACGCCGCCGCCGACCACCCCGCCGCCCACCGACCCCCCGGGCCAGCGGGTGGACAACCCGTACCTGAACGCCAAGGGGTACGTGAACCCGGAGTGGAAGGCCAAGGCCGAGTCCGTCCCCGGCGGCAACCGGGTGTCTAACAACCCGACCGCCGTCTGGATCGACCGGATCGCCGCCATCAACGGCACCCCGGACAGCAGCTCCAACGGCGCGATGGGCGTGCGGGACCACCTGAACAAGGCGCTCGAGCAGGGGGCGAACTACATCCAGTTCGTCATCTACAACCTGCCCGGCCGGGACTGTGCGGCGCTCGCCTCGAACGGTGAGCTGCGCGCGGACGAGCTGCCCCGCTACAAGTCCGAGTACATCGACCCGATCGCCGCGATCCAGGGCGACCCGAAGTACGCCAGCCTGCGGATCGTCAACATCATCGAGATCGACTCGCTGCCGAACCTGGTGACCAACACCTCCGGCAACCCGGGCGGCACCGCGATGTGCGACACGGTGAAGGCCAACGGCGCCTACGTCAACGGCGTCGGGTACGCCCTGTCGAAGCTGGGCGCGATCGGCAACGTCTACAACTACATCGACGCCGCCCACCACGGCTGGATCGGTTGGGACAGCAACTTCGGCCCGACCGCGCAGATCCTGAAGGACGCCTCCGTCGCCTCCGGCAGCACGGTGAACAACGTCCACGGCTTCATCGTCAACACCGCCAACTACTCGGCGCTGCGCGAGCCCTACATCAAGATCACCGACTCGGTGAACGGGACCAGCGTGCGGCAGTCCAAGTGGATCGACTGGAACTTCTACGTGGACGAGCTCTCGTTCGCCCAGGCGTTCCGCAACGAACTCGTCGCCAAGGGCTTCGACTCGAAGATCGGCATGCTCATCGACACCTCCCGCAACGGCTGGGGCGGCTCGGCCCGGCCCACCGGCCCGGGCGCGACGACGAACGTGGACACGTACGTCAACGGCGGCCGGGTGGACCGGCGCATCCACGCCGGCAACTGGTGCAACCAGGCCGGGGCCGGCCTGGGCGAGCGGCCGAAGGCCGCGCCGGAGCCGGGCATCGACGCCTACGTCTGGGTGAAGCCCCCGGGCGAGTCGGACGGCTCCAGCAAGGAGATCCCGAACAACGAGGGCAAGGGCTTCGACCGGATGTGCGACCCGACCTACACCGGTAACGCCCGCAACGGCAACAGCATGAGCGGTGCCCTGCCGGACGCCCCGATCTCGGGTGCCTGGTTCCCGGCGCAGTTCACGCAGCTCATGCAGAACGCGTACCCCGCGCTCTGACACCGGCGCCCACCCGCCGCTGGCAGTAGGTGAGGCGCTCCAGCGGCAGGTTCCCCGGGCCCCCGGTCCGACCGTCCGACGGTCGGGCCGGGGGCCCCCTCGCGTACGCCGGTCAGGGCACCGTCCTCTCGATGGCCGCGCGACCCAGCTCGGTCAGGTCCCGGCGGGCCCGCTCGACGTTCTCCGCGGTGAGGTCCTGGCCGCGGGCGGCCACCAGGTCCTCCGGTTCCCAGGGCTGCTCGGCGCCGGTGCGGATGTTGTCCGGCGCGGCACCCGTGCCGGTGCCCGTCGCGCCGGTGCCGGCGGCGTACGGGTCGCCGATCAGCTCGTCGCCGCCCGTGCCGTCGGCCGGCCGCTGCCCGGGCTCGGTGAACGACGGGGTGTCGCGGTCGGCGCCGCCGCCGGTCCTCAGCTGCGGGACGCCGGTGTCGTCGTCGGCCGCCGTGGCCATCTCCGGGCTCTCCTCCAGCGGTCGGTCGCGGTCAGGATCCGTCATGTCGCTGCCCTCCTGGCACGGGATGGTCGCCTGGTCCGGTCGCGTACCCGCCGTGGCGGTGCCCATGCCCGCCCGGTTCAGCCCTTCTCGTCCCCGGTCTCCGGCGGCTCGACCGGGTTACGCCACTGCCAGAGCAGCATCAGCACGCCGAAGACGAGCATGCCGAGGCCCGCCCAGAGGTTGATCCGGACCCCCTGCGCCTTCTCCACGGCGGAGGCGCCGTCGAAGATCCCGATCAGGGTGACGATCGCCCCGTACGCGGTGAACAGGCCACCGATCACCCGGCGGATGTCGAAGAGCCGGGCGGCGGCCGAACGACGGCGGGCCTCCTCGGTGGCCTCGACGGACTGGTCGTGCCCGTGCGGGTTGAGGTTGTCCATGCTCATGGCCGAGCACCCTTCCTAGAAGAACGGCACGTAGAGGAGGAGGGAGAGCGTCACCGCGACCAGCCCCAGCAGCACGGGGGAGCGCCACCAGACCGCGTCCCCGGCCAGCAGGTCGCCCTTCACGTCGACGGCGCCCATGCCGTAGACCAGCCCGCGCAGGTCCTCGTCCCGCTTCTTGGCGGTGAACGGGGTGACCACGGCGGCGACGACCGCCGCCGTGACGAACGCGATGCCGGCGCCCCAGAAGCTCTCCTCCAGGTCGGAGTTGAAGTGCACCACGCCGGCCTTGTAGAGCAGGTAGGTGGCGAGCGCCGCCAGCGTGCCCATGAGCAGGGAGAGGAAGCCGGCCGCCGCGCTCATCCGGCGCCAGAACATGCCGATGATGAAGGTCGCGAAGAGCGGCGCGTTGAACAGCGAGAAGAGCGCCTGGATGTAGTTCATGATGTTGCTGAAGCCGGCGGCGATGAAGGCGGTGCCGATGCCGACCAGCACGCCGCCGACGGTGGCCCACCGGCCGATGCGGATGTAGTACTCGTCGGGGCGGTCGCGGCGGACGTACTGCTGCCAGATGTCGTAGGTGAAGACGGTGTTGAAGCCGCTGACGTTGGCCGCCATGCCGGCCATGAACGACGCCACGAGGCCCGTCACCGCGATCCCGAGCACGCCGTTGGGGAGCAGGTCACGCATCAGCAGCGGGATGGCGTTGTTGTACACCAGGTCGCCGCTCTCCGCCCCGAGCCCCTGCACCGTGACCAGGGCCACCAGGCCGGGGATCACCGTGACCACCGGGATGAGCAGCTTCGGGTACGCGGCGATGATCGGGGTCCGCCGGGCGGCGCTCATGTTCTTGGCCGACAGCGCGCGCTGCACCTCGGCGAAGTTGGTCGTCCAGTAGCCGAAGGAGAGCACGAAGCCCAGGCCGAAGACGATGCCGATCCAGTGCGCGCCCAGCGGGTTGTCGGTGGTGCCGGTGTCCTGCCAGGTGTGCAGTCCCGCCTCGCCGAGCCTGGACTCGCGAACCGCGTCCATCAGGCCGTCGACGCCGCCCACCTTGACCAGGCCCAGGATCGTGATCGGCAGCAGGCCTGCGATGATCACGAAGAACTGGAGCACCTCGTTGTAGATCGCCCCGGAGAGCCCGCCCACGGTGATGTACGCGAGCACGATCAGCGCGCCGATGACGATCGCCACCCAGAGCGGCCAGCCGAGCAGGGCCTGCATGATCAGCGCCAGCGCGTAGAGGTTCACCCCGGCGATGAGCACCTGGGCGACCGCGAAGCTGAGCGCGTTCAGCAGGTGGGTGGGGCGGTTGAAGCGCAGCCGCAGGTACTCGGGGACGCTGCGGACCTTCGAGCCGTAGTAGAACGGCATCATCACGATGCCGAGGAAGACCATCGCCGGCACGGCGCCGATCCAGTAGTAGTGCAGGGTCATCGCCCCGTACTGGGCGCCGTTCGCGGCCATGCCGATGATCTCCAACGCCCCGAGGTTGGCGGAGACGAAGGCGAGCCCGGTCACCCAGGCGGGCAGCGAACGGCCGGAGAGGAAGAAGTCGACGCTGGTCCGGATGGCGCGCCGGGCCGCGAAGCCGACGCCGAGCACCGTGACGAAGTAGAGCGCCAGGATGCCGTAGTCCAGGACGTTCATGTTCAGCCGCAGACCATCGCCGTCCATCCCGGTAACCCTCCGTCGACCGCCTGTGCCGGATGAGTGCGCGGGCGCCCAATTACCCCGGACGCGCCGTTTCACGCCTGCGACGGCGAAAACGTCCCCGAGAGAGCATTCGCCACCCCTGCCGGTTGGGGGGCCCGCTCCGGTCGCGGTGTCGGGAGGGTGCACCTCGCGGGCCGCCGGCGGGCAGACGAGGGCGCCCCCGGCCGACGGCCGGGGGCGCCCGCGGGAGCCGGTCAGCGGCCGAGCACCCGGTCCAGGAAGTCGCGGTAGTGACGCACGGCCATCCGGAGCTGCTCGGTGTCGGCGGAGCCGGCGTCCTGCCAGCCGCCCAGCTTGTTCTTCTGCGCGGAGAGCGCCGAGGAGAGCGCCTGGATCGCCTCGTCGACCAGCGACTGGGCCTCCCCGGCGGCGGCCCGCGGGTCGTCCACGAAGCGCAGTTGGACATCCCGCCAACGGTCCCGGAAGCCCTGCGCCATCGTCGGGTCGAAGAGGCTGGCCGGCTCGGCGGCCACCGTCGCGCCCGCCGGCCGGTCGGTCCCGACCGCCTTCAGCGCCGCGACGCCCCCGCCCCCGGCCGGCGCGTCCGCGGCGTCGGGGTCGACCATCACCGGCGCGGTGCTGCCGTATCCGGCCGCGCCGATCCGGCCGGCGCCGCGCTCGGACCGGTCCCCGGCGTCGTCCGCGGGAGCCTCCCGGTCACCGGAGCGGTCGTCGCGGTGCTCGCCGAGGCGGTGGAACTCGGCCGTCGGGTCGGCCCGCCGGCCCTCGCGTTCGCCGTCCGCGGCGCCGTCACCGGGCCGCGCGGTCCATTCCGCGCGGGGGTCCGGCTCGTTCTCCGGACGGGGGTTGGCCAGCGCGGAGGCGGCGACCGCGCCGCCGACGCTGGTGGCCCCGAAGGCGGTCGGCACCGGGCCCGGCTCGTGGAACTCGGTCCGGTCCCCGTCGCCGTCCCCCGGTCGTCCCGGGCCGGCGTCGCGGTCGCGCGGCCGGCCCTCGCCGGTCGCGTCCCCCGGGCGCCGTTCCCCGGCGACCGCCGGGTCGTCGAAGCCGCCCCGGTCGTCGACGGCGTCCTCGGGCACCTCGGCCCGGCCCGTCCGGTCGCCCGGGGGCGGCACCGGCACCGGCTCGGAGCGGACGGCCTCGGGGTGCTCGTTGCCCACCTGCTGCTCGTGCTGGCGCATGAGGATCCTCCTAGCGGCTCGTGACGTCGTGCTGGCTGTCCGGGTCGTGCTGCTCGGTGGCGCGCGCCCCGACCGGCTCTTCGCCGAGCAGGTCGGCGAAGAGGGCGCGGTAGTGCACGACGGCCTGGCGGAGCTCCTCGGTGCTGGCCTCGCCCCGGGAGTTGCGCAGGTGGATCTCGTGGGCGTCGCGGTAGTGGCCGAGGGTGCGGGCGTGCTCGACGGAGAGGTGGGCGATCTGGTCGGAGAACTCGCCGGTCGGGTAGCCCCGTTCGGCGATGAGCCGGGTGACCAGTTCGTCCGCGTCACCCACGGTCTCGGCGGGGGAGTCGACGAAGCGGACCTGGAGTTCCTCCCACGCGGCGGCGTACCGGGCGCGGGACTCGGGGGCGAGGGGGGTGAGCGTGAGCTCGGCGTGGCGGCGTTCCCGCTCCCGCAGCTCCCGCTCCGCGGCGGGCCGGCTCTCCTGCTCGGCGACGGCGCGGTCGTACTCGGGACCGAAGCGCGAGCGCAGCGCGCGGCGGCGGGCGTAGGACCGGGCGGCCACGGCCACGGCCGCGATCACCAGCACGACCAGAACGATGACGATTACCTGGGTGGGCGACATGGCTCCTCCTTCGTCAGGTGGTATTCCCTCCGCTCGGTGATCGCCAATCCCGTTCCGGGGCACTTTCCTTGCCAACCCCGGCCTACCGGCATTCCCCGGCGCCCCATGACGAGTCACACAACGTGACCGAGGGTGAAAACTTGACTCGTTCCAGAAAACGCGCTTGGGTGGGTCATGCCGGTCGGGTCCGACGCCGAACGCCCGCGGGCGGCCGGGCTGCGGATCACGCGGCCCCGGCTCGCGGTGCTCGGGGCGGTGCGACCGGCGGCACCTGGATGCCGACGCGATCACCGGACTCGCCCGGGTCCGCCTCGGGCGGATCTCGGGCCAGGCGGTCTGCGACGTCCTGCACGCGCTCACGGGCGCGCGCCTGCCGCGCCGGTTCGCCCGGCCGGCGGGCCGGCCCGGTACGGGCTGGGCGGGGACGACCACGACCACCTGGTCTGCCGGGACTGCGGCGTGATCGTCGACATGTCAGTCGCGGCGTGACCGACGCCGGCCCGCCACACCGATCAGGAGGAGATCCATGAGCGACCCGCAGGCCAGCAAGCCGATCCTCACCACCCGTCAGGGTCACCCCGTGCACAACAACCAGCAGCAGCGGACGGTCGGCTCGCGCGGCCCGGCGACGCTGGAGAACTACCACTTCCTGGAGAAGATCAGCCACTTCGACCGGGAGCGGATCCCGGAGCGGGTGGTGCACGCCCGCGGCTTCGTCGCGCACGGCGAGTTCGAGGCGTACGGGACGATCGGCGACGAGCCGGCGTCGAGGTACACCCGCGCCAAGCTGTTCCAGACCAGGGGCAAGAAGACCCCGGTCACCATCCGCTTCTCCACCGTCATCGGCGGCCGGGACTCCTCCGAGGCGGCCCGCGACCCGCGCGGCTTCGCGGTGAAGTTCCGCACCGAGGACGGCAACTGGGACATGGTGGGCAACAACCTCCAGGTCTTCTTCATCCGCGACGCGATCAAGTTCCCCGACGTGATCCACTCGCTGAAGCCGGACCCGGTCACCTTCCGCCAGGAGCCGAACCGGATCTTCGACTTCATGTCGAACACCCCCGAGTCGATGCACATGCTGACCTGGCTCTTCTCCCCGTACGGCATCCCGAGGAACTACCGGACGATGCGCGGCTCCGGGGTGAACACCTACCGCCTGGTCAACGCCGAGGGCGAGGCCGTGCTGGTCAAGTTCCACTGGATGTCCCAGCAGGGCGAGCAGAACCTGACCCAGGCCGAGGCGGACGCCATCCAGGCCACCGAGCTGGGGCACGCCTCCAAGGACCTCTACGAGGCGATCGAGCGCGGCGACCACCCGAAGTGGGAGCTGAACGTCCAGGTCATGAGCGACGACGAGCACCCGGAGCTGGACTTCGACCCGCTCGACGACACCAAGATCTGGCCGGAGGAGGACTTCCCGTACCTGCCGGTCGGCATGATGACGCTGAACCGCAACATCACCGACCACCACAACGAGAACGAGCAGATCGCCTTCGGCACCGGGGTCCTGGTCGACGGGATCGACTTCTCCGACGACAAGATGCTGATCGGCCGGACGTTCTCCTACTCGGACACCCAGCGCTACCGGGTCGGCCCGAACTACCTCCAGCTGCCGGTCAACCGGCCGCGCGAGGACGTGCGGGTCAGCACCAACCAGACCGGCGGCCAGATGTCGTACGGGGTGGACGACCGCGGCGGCGACCCGCACGTCAACTACGAGCCGTCCTCGGTCGCCGGCCTGCGCGAGGCCGACGAGTCCTACCGGGAGTACCGCCCCTTCGTCTCGGGTCAGATCATGAAGGCTCCGATCGAGCGGCAGGACAACTACTCCCAGGCGGGCCGGCGCTACCGCGAGATGGCCGCCTGGGAGCGTGACGACCTGATCCTCAACCTGACCACGCTGCTGGGCCGGTGCGACAAGCACATCCAGGAGAAGATGGTCTGGCACTTCAGCCAGTGCGACGAGGAGTACGGCCGTCGGGTCGCCGAGGGGCTCGGCATCTCCGCCGGCGCCTGACCCACGTCTGCCGGAGCCGAACGCCCCGCCGGGAGCCGGCGGGGCGTTCGTCCGCTGTGGACGGCGGGCCGGTAGGCCCGACGCGACGGACGGTAGTGCTTCGGGCGAGGATTACGTATCCTGCCCAAGGCGTCCGCCGGACCTGCCCGGCACCGTGGGCCGGAACGGTCCGACCGCGACGCTGCCCGGCCGGTGCCGGCGCCCCCGCAGCCACACCTTCCGGCGAGGTCTGATTGAACACCCGCGACTGGCCGATCCGCTCCAAGCTGACCGCGCTGGTCGTCGTGCCGGTGACCGCGCTGCTGGCGCTCTGGATCTTCGCGACCACGCTCACCTTCGGGCCCGCCCTCGACCTGCTGGCCGCCCGGACCCTCCTCTACGACCTCGGTCGTCCCGGCGAGGCCGTGGTGACCGAGCTGCAACGGGAGCGCCGGCTCTCCGTGGTCCAACTGGCCGGCGACGACCCCGTACCCGGGCTGGCCGAGCAGCGGCAGCGCACCGACCGGGCAATCGCGGAGCTGCGCCGCCGCGTCGGCGGGGAGGAGCTGCGCGACGCCGCCGACGACCTCCTCGACGCCCGGCTCGACCAACTGGTCACCGCGCTGGAGGCGCTGCCCGCCGGGCGGGGCTTCATCGACCGGCGGGCGGTGGACCGGGCCGGGGCCGTCGGGCTCTACAGCGGGATGGTCAACTCCGCCTTCCAGGCCTTCTCCGCCATGGCGAACCTGCCCGACCGGGACCTCAACCGGCAGGCGCTGGCCGTCACCGCGCTCGGCCGCTCCCGGGAGCTGCTCGGCCAGACCGACGCCCTGCTGGCCGGGGCGTTCACCGCCGGCGGGTTCGCCGACGGCGAGCACCTCCAACTGGTCCAGACCATCGGCAACCAGCGGTTCCTCGCCGAGACGGCGGTCGCCGACCTGCCCGACTCCGAACGGGCGGCGTTCCAGCGGATGACCGAGGGTGACGCCTTCGGCCGGTTGCGGGCCATGCAGGACGCGCTGATCGGGGCCCGGTCGTCGGCCCGGCCGGCGGCGGACCCGAGGACCTGGCAGGAGAGCTACCAGGCGGTGCAGCAGGCGCTGCGTGACTTCGAGCTGGCGCAGGCCGACGGGCTCGCCGAGCGGTCGGTGCCGACGGCCGTCGGCATCCTGGTCCGGCTCGCCGCCGCCGGGGTGCTCGGGCTGGCCGCCGTCGTGGTCTCGGTCCTGGTGTCGCTGCGGGTCGGCCGCTCCCTCGCGCACCGGCTCACCGGCGTACGCACCGCCGCGCTGGAGACGGCCGAGCACCGGCTGCCGGACGTGGTGGCCCGGTTGCGCCGGGGCGAGCAGGTGGACGTCGCCCGGGAGGCGCCCCCGCTGGAGTACGGCGGCGACGAGATCGGCCAGGTGGCCCGGGCCTTCACCGAGGTGCAGCGCACCGCGGTCCAGTCCGCCGTCGACGAGGTCACCCTGCGCCGCGGCCTCAACGAGGTCTTCCTGAACATCGCCCGGCGTAGCCAGGGGCTGGTGCACCGGCAGCTCGCGCTGCTCGACCGGATGGAGCGGCACACCGAGGACCCGGACGAGCTGGCCGAGCTGTTCCGCGTCGACCACCTCGCCACCCGGCTGCGGCGGCACGCGGAGGATCTGGTCATCCTGGCCGGCGCGGCCCCCGGGCGGGGCTGGCGCAACCCGGTCGCGACGGTCGACCTGGTGCGGGGCGCCATCTCCGAGGTCGAGTCGTACGACCGCGTGGACATCACCGCCGTGGCCCCCGCCGGCGTGCTGGGGCGGGCGGTGGGCGACGTGATCCACCTCCTCGCCGAGCTGATCGAGAACGCCACCGCCTTCTCCCCGCCGCGGACCCGGGTGGAGGTCTCCGGGCAGCACGTGTCGAACGGCTACGCGGTGGAGATCACCGACCGGGGCCTGGGCATGTCGGCCGCCGCCCTGGAGGACGCGAACCGCCGGCTGGCCCGATCGCCCGACTTCGAGCCGACCGAGACCGCCCGGCTCGGGCACTTCGTGGTGGCCCGGCTCGCCGCCCGGCACGGGGTCCGGGTGCGGCTGCGCCCGTCCGACGGCGGCGGGCTGACCGCCGTGGTGCTCATCCCCGCCGACCTGGTCACCGACGAGCCGCCCATGCCGCCGATCGGCGGCGGCCCGGCGGCCGAGCGGCGGGCCGCGGCGACGGCGGAGGAGCGGCGGTTGGCCCGGGCCAGCCGGCTGGGCACCCTGCCCCGCCCGGCCCGTCGCGCCGAGCACGGCGTCGGCGCGGGCTCCTCCCGGACCGCCTCCGGCGGCGTGCTCCCCGGCGGCCTCGCCCGCCGCCCCCGGGCGAGGCGGGCGGGGAGGTCGACGGGCTGCCCCGACGGGTGCGCCGGCGGGGGCCGGTGGCCC